>NZ_CP016616.1:1307500-1607500 GCF_002741015.1 Microvirga ossetica
GATCGCAGCGGTCGCCGGCATCGGCTTCGTCCTCGTGATCCATCTGGCGACGCACGGCTACGACCGCGCCGTGATGCTCGTTCCCACCTGGCTCCTCCTGGTGGCCTGGGTCACGGCGGCAAGCTTCACCGTCGTAGGCCAGCTGACCTCCGATCTCGTGCCTCCGGCCCTCGTCGGCGGCCTCGTGCTCGTGGTCATGCTCATCGGCTTCACAGTGATGCAGCATGCCTTCGCGGGCGGCGCCTTCACGCGCGGCTTCGTGAACGACACGGAGCGCCGGGCGCTCGCCCTGACCGGTGCCGGCGACATCGTGTTCGACTGGGACGTGGTCTCCGACAACATCTTCGTCAGCCCCGAGGTCGAGCACCAGCTCGGGCTCAAGCGCGGCTCCCTCGAAGGCCCGGCCTCCGCCTGGCTCAACCTGATCCACCCCTTCGACAAGGACCGCTACCGGCTCGCCCTCGATGCGGTGATCGAGCAGCGCCGCGGCCGCCTGACCCAGGATTTCCGCCTGCGTTCCGCCTCGGGCGCGCATAATTGGTTCCGTCTCAAGGCGCGTCCGGTGATCGGCTCCGACGGCGAGGTGCTGCGGATCGTCGGCACGCTCGCCGACGTCATGGACAGCAAGACCGCCGAGGAACGCCTGCTGCACGACGCCGTGCACGACAACCTGACGAGCCTGCCGAACCGACAACTATTCTACGACCGGCTGGAGGCCGCCCTCACCTTCGCCGGCCAGGACGATGCCCTGCGCCCCACCGTGCTCGTCGTCGATCTCGACAAGCTTAAGGAGACCAATTCCCTGGCTGGCTACGCTGCGGGCGATTCGGTTCTCCTCACCCTGTCCCGTCGCCTGAGCCGCCTGCTCAAGCCGCAGGATACCCTGGCGCGCATCTCGGGCGACGAATTCGCCATCATCCTACTGTCCGAGCGCGAGCCCGACCGGATCATCTCCTTCGCCGACATGGTCCGCCGCGTGGTGACGACCCCGTTCACCTATGCGGAGCGCGAGATCTTCCTCACCGCCTCCATCGGCATCGTCCTCTACGATCCGCAGATCGCCGCGCGGCGCGAGGAGGTTCTGCGCAATGCCGAGATCGCCATGGCCCATGCGCGCCGCCACGGCGGCGACCGGATCGAGGTCTTCCGCCCGACCATGCGATCCGACCGCAGCGACCATTTCACGATGGAAACCGACCTTCGCCATGCGGTCGACCGCAACGAGATGAAGGTGCTGTTCAAGCCGATCGTGCGCCTGGAGGACCGGACCATCGCCGGCTTCGAGTCGATGCTGCGCTGGGATCATCCCCGGCTCGGCCGGATCGGCCCCGAGGACTTCATGTCGATTGCAGAGGAAACCGGCCTCATCATCAAGCTGAGCGTGTTCCTGCTGGAGCAGACCGGCCGGGAGCTTGCTGCGTGGCAGAACGCGCTCGAGGTCGAGCCGCCGATCTTCGCCAGCGTCAACATGTCGAGCCATCACCTTCTGCGCCACGATCTGCTGCAGGACGTGAAGACGGTCATCGCCCGCACCGGCGTCCTGCCCGGCACCCTCAAGATCGAGATGACCGAGAGCCTGGTGATGGAGAATCCGGAATACTCGGCTCAGATGCTCACGCGCCTGCGCGATCTCGGCGCCGGTCTGTCGCTCGACGATTTCGGCACGGGCTATTCCGCCCTCTCCTATCTGCAGCGATTCCCGTTCGACACGATCAAGGTGGACGAGTCCTTCGTGCGCCTGATGGGCTCGGGCAAGCCGGTCATCCTGCGCTCCATCGTCAAGATGGCGCACGAACTCGGGCTGGAGATCGTTGCGGAAGGCGCGGAGAGCGAGTCGGAGGCCATCGAGCTTTACCAGCTCGGCTGCGAATATGCGCAGGGGCCGGTCTTCGGCGAACCGATGTCGACGCTGCAGGCCCGCCAGCTTGTCGGGGCAGCGCCCGCTGCCGCCTGATCAGGCGTGGCCGGCGTCCATGGACAGCATCGCCGGCTCGATGCCGATGCCGCGCAGGGCCATCTCGTAGCGCAGATCGGCGGAGGTGTTGAAGATCAGCCCCGCATCGGCCGGGCAGTTGAGCCAGCCATTGGCCTGGAGTTCCATCTCCAGCTGGCCCGCACCCCAGCCGGCATAGCCCAGCGCCAGCACCGCATTCTCAGGTCCGCGGCCGGCGGCGATGGCGCGCAGGATATCGATGGTTGCGGTCAGGCAGACGCTGTCATCGATGGGCAGGGTCGATTGCTCGATATGGAAATCCGGCGAATGCAGAACGAAGCCCCGGCTCGTCTCCACGGGCCCACCCATCAGCACCTGCATGGCGCCGACCTTCTGCGGCAGCCGGATCCGCTCGATCTCCGGAACGATCTCGAGCTGCACCAGCAGGTCGGGCATGTTTACGTTCGCGGCGGGCCGGTTGAGGATGATCCCCATCGCTCCTTCCGCAGAATGGGCGCAGATGTAGATGACGGAGCGCGCGAAGCGCTCGTCCATCATTCCCGGCATGGCGACGAGGACCTGCCCGTCGAGATACGAGGTTTCGATGCCGTAAGGAGGAAGTTGAGAGCCCATATCCTAAAATCTGCCTTGCTGGGCCGGCCAGCCGATCACAGGATCGTGGATGGCAGACCCGAAGAGAAACGCATAAGGGAAGCGCCTCAGGGAGGCGTCAGTTCCATGGCATTCATGTTCCGCGCCGCTTCGGCTGCGTTTTTTTTGATTTTGTCCCTTGCTCCCATTGCCGCGCAATCTCTCCAGCCGTCTGCCTCGATCCAAGGCTTTCATTCCCGCGCCCGCCTGATCTCCGGCGGGACGCAGGGGAACCATTGGCTCGCCGGCATCGAGATCACCCTCGATCCGGGTTTCAAGACCTATTGGCGCAATCCGGGCGATTCCGGGCTGCCGCCCCGGTTCGACTGGTCCGGTTCCGAGAATGTGGCCGGCGCCGAAGTTCGCTTTCCCGCTCCTTACCGGCACGAGGATGCCGCTGGGGTCGCCTACGTTTACGGGAAGAAGGTGCTGCTTCCGGTCCTGGTCAAGGCCAAGGATCCGGGGAAGCCGGTCAAGCTGGTCCTTTCCGTCGAATACGGCGTCTGCAAGGACATCTGCATCCCGGCCCGCGCCGACCTGAGTCTCGGACTGACCGATGACGGCCCGGGCCGCAGCACGATCGAGGCGGCGCTGGCGAAGGTGCCCGTCGCGCAGGCGCTCGGCGCCCAGGGCGACCTGTCGGTCCTCGCGGTCGAGCCCGTGAAGCAGGACAAGCCGGCCTATACCGTCACGATCCGCGCGCCTTCGGGCGCGAAGCCTGCGCTTTTCGCCGAAGGGCCGGAGAACTGGTATCTCTCGACCTCGCTCCCGGACGATGCGAACCGCTTCACCGTCACCGTGGAGGAGAAGCCCAAGGATGCATCGGGACCCGTTCCCCTGCGCCTCACGCTGGTTGCAGGGGGAAAGTCCGTCGAGACCGAAGTGAGCCTCGACGCCAGCGGGCCGGCGCGCTAGGGAGAAGACACCTTTCCCTTTCGGAGAACGATCGATGCCAATTCAGGTTGGAGAACGCCTTCCCCAGGTCACCTTCCGCGTCATGACGCCGGACGGGCCCGTGGCCAAGACCACGGACGATCTCTTCAAGGGCCGCAAGGTGGTTCTCGTCGCCGTCCCCGGCGCCTTCACCCCCACCTGCCACCGCAACCACCTGCCCGGCTACGTGCAGAAGAAGGACGAGATCAAGGCCAAGGGGGTCGATTCCATCCTGGTCACCTCGGTCAACGACGTGTTCGTGCTCGAAGCCTGGGGCAAGGCCTCTGACGCCGAGGGCATCGAATTCCTGTCCGATGGCAATGCCGATTTCGCCAAGGCGATCGGCCTGTCCATGGACGGCTCGGGCTTCGGCCTCGGCACGCGCTCGCAGCGCTATTCCATGGTCGTCGACGACGGCGTGGTGAAGGCGGTCAATGTGGAGGACGCTCCCTCTAAGGCGCAGCATTCCGGCGCCGACAACATCCTGAAGGATCTCTGACCCGCTACGAAACTAGCCGGAAATTCACCTGCTTCGTCATCACCGGCCTTGTGCCGGTGATCTCGATTAAGAAGCGCACGACGCTCCACAGCATCGGGATGGCCGGGACAGGCCCGGCCATGACATCCTATGTTTGCGCCAGATGGTCAGACGCTGGCTCTCCGCCCTTGCTTCTTGAACGGCCGCATCGCCGCGACGGCGAGTTCATCGACGCGGATGTTGGTGGGATCGTCCGCATGGCCCTTGACCCAGTGCCAGGCGACGTCGTGGCGGGACGCGGCCTCGTCGAGTTCCCGCCAGAGATCCTCGTTCTTCACCGGCTTGTTGTCGGCGGTGCGCCAGCCGCGCCGCTTCCAGTTGTGCATCCATTGCGTGATGCCCTGGCGCACATATTGCGAATCCGTGAACAGATCGACGGCGCAGGAGCGCTTGAGCGCGTTGAGGCCCTCGATGGCGGCGCGGATCTCCATGCGGTTGTTGGTGGTGTGAGCCTCCCCGCCCGAGACCTCTTTTTCCTTGCCCTTGAAGAACAGGATCGCGCCCCAGCCGCCCGGCCCTGGATTTCCCGAGCAGGCGCCGTCCGTGTAGATCATCACGCGCTCCGAACCGCTCATGCCTCGAGTCCGTATTCGCGCGCGTGCTTCACATGGCGGTGGAAGTTGAGCTTGCGGTCGTATTCGAGCGGATCCTTGGGCTTGACCAGCGCGCCTGGCGGCACGTTGAGCCAGTCGACGAGCCGGGTCAGCATGAAGCGCATCGCCGAGCCGCGGCAGAGAATCGGAAGCGCCTCGACCTCCTCGGCATTGAGCCGGCGAACGGATTGATAGCCCGCCAGCATCGCCCGCCCCTTGGTGAGGTTGAACGACGCGTCGATCTCGAAGCACCAGGCATTGAGGCAGATCGCGACGTCGTAGGCGAAGGAATCCGTGCAGGCGAAGTAAAAGTCGATCAGCCCCGAAACCTCGGCGCCGATGAAGAACACGTTGTCGGTGAAAAGGTCGGCGTGGATGATGCCGGACGGCAGGCCGCGGGGCCACGCGTCTTGAAGACTCGCGAGCTCACGCCGCGTGCGCTCTGCGAGGCCGGGCAGGACTGTGTCGGCCTGCGCCTCGGCCTGCGCGAAGAGCGGCGCCCAGGCCTCGAGCGAAAGCGCGTTGGGCCGCTGCATGGCAAAATCCCGGCCGGCCAGATGCAGCTTCGCGAGCGCCCCGCCGAGCGCCGCGCAATGCTGCGCCGTGGGGCGGCGGACCGCGATGCCTTCGAGGAACGTGATGATGACGGCGGGACGCCCCGAGACCCTTCCCAAGGCTTCGCCCCGACGATTGTCGACCGGCAGCGGGCAGTTCAGGCCTTTCAGCGCCAGATGCTGCATGAGGCCGAGGAAGAAGGGCAGATCGTCCTCCCGAACCCGCTTCTCGTAGAGGGTGAGTATGTAGGAGCCCTTCGTGGTGTGGAGAAAGTAGTTGGTGTTCTCCACGCCTTCGGCGATGCCCTTGTAGGACAGCACCGTGCCGATGTCGTAGGTATCGAGGAAGGCCGAGAGCTCCTCGTCGCTGACTTCCGTATAGACCGCCACCGCTTACTCCGCCGCCTGCTCACGCAACTCGCGCGGCAAAGGAAAGAACACGCTCTCATCCGCCGTCGACACGCTCTCGACCGAGACCTCGTAGCGCTCGGCGAAGGCATCGATGATCTCCTCGACGAGGACCTCGGGCGCGGAGGCGCCGGCGGTGATGCCGAGGCTGCGGATCGAGCCGAACAGGCTCCAGTCGATGTCCTCGGCGCGCAGGATCAGCCGCACCAGCGGGCAGCCCTCCCGCTCGGCGACCTCGCGCAGGCGCTGCGAATTGGAGGAATTGGGCGAGCCCACCACGATCATGGCATCGACCTGCGGCGCCACGCGCTTCACCGCGCCCTGGCGGTTGGTGGTGGCGTAGCAGATGTCTTCCTTGTGCGGGCCGACGATGGAGGGAAAGCGGACCTTCAGCGCCTCCACCATGTCCTGGGTGTCGTCGACGGAGAGCGTCGTCTGGGTGACGAAGGCCAGGTTATCGGGATCGGCCGGCTGAAGCCTTGCGATATCGTCCACGGTCTCGACCAGGGTCGCCGCGCCCTCGGGCAGCTGGCCCATGGTGCCGATGACCTCGGGATGGCCGGTATGGCCGATGAGGATGATGTGGCGGCCGCGCTTGTGGTGGATCTGCGCCTCGCGGTGCACCTTGGTCACCAGCGGGCAGGTGGCGTCGATGGCGAAGAGGTTGCGGGCGTCGGCCGCCGCCGGCACCGATTTGGGGACCCCGTGGGCCGAGAAGATCACCGGAGCGTCGGTTTCGGGCACCTCATCGAGCTCGCGGACGAAGATTGCGCCCTTCCGCTTCAGGTTTTCCACGACATATTTGTTGTGCACGATCTCGTGGCGCACATAGACCGGCGCGCCATGAATTGCGAGCGCCTTCTCGACCGCATCGATGGCACGGACGACCCCGGCACAGAAGCCGCGCGGGGCACAGAGCAGGATGTCGAGAGAAGGCTTCGTCATGATCAGGCGATGTGGCGAGACAGGGCCCCTCCTGTCAAGCGGGAGCGACGCAGTTTCGCGGCGGGGACGATCCCGGTTTCAATCAGGGAACGGGTGTCATTCCCGGCCGGAGCGCAGCGGAGGGGAAGGGAATCCATAGCGCTCAGCGTGTGGGTGGATCCCCTTCCCGACCTGCGGCCGCCGGGGATGACACCGCGACGTCATGGCCGTCCCCGGACTTGATCCGGGGATCATCCCTGCCATCCCGATCCGAAAAGCGCGCATCACCCATCGGGATCACCGGCACGAGGCAGGTGATGACGTCGAGGATCATTCCCAAACGCGTGTGATGATGCACGGGACAGGATCATCCTCCTCAAGAAACGCTCGCCCTCGCCCTTAAGAATCCCTAGAAAGGTGCAACAGCCCATCATCACCCCGATCCCATTACCCCCGATCTCATGGCATCCACGGCTTCCCACGTCAGTTTCCTCCCACCCATCCTGACCTTCTGCGCAGCGGCGGTCGTGGCGGTGCCCGTGTTCCGGCTTCTCGGCCTGAGTGCCGTACTGGGCTACCTTGCTGCAGGCGTCGCCATCGGACCGTCGGGCCTCAGCCTGGTGGAGGATCCGCAGACCATTGCGACCGTGGCCGAGTTGGGAGTGGTGCTCCTCTTGTTCATCATCGGGCTCGAGCTCAAGCTGTCCCATCTCTGGGAGATGAAGCGGGACATTTTCGGGCTCGGCTTCGCGCAGCTGACGGTGACGACCCTCTGCCTTGGCGGAGCCGCCTACGCCATCGGGTTCTCACCCCAGGCCTCTTTCGTCACCGGCGCCGCCGTTGCGCTTTCGGCCACCGCCATCGCCCTGCAGATGCTGGGCGAGCGCAACGACCTGCAGACACCCTACGGCCAGCGCTCCTTCGCGATCCTCCTGTTCCAGGACCTGTCTGTGGTTCCCCTCCTGGCGATCCTGCCGCTTCTGGCCTCCCGCGCGGCCGCCGAGCACGGCTCCTTCCTGGACCGTCTGCTTGCGGTCGGCGAGGCAATGCTGGGCATCGCCGCAGTCGTGCTGATCGGCCGCTACGGCCTCAACCCGTTCTTCCGGATCCTCGCCCGCAGCGGCGCGCGCGAGGTGATGACGGCCTCCGCCCTGCTTGTAGTTCTCGGCGCGGCCCTGCTCATGCAGGAGGTCGGCCTCTCCATGGCCATGGGCGCCTTCCTCGCAGGGCTCCTGCTCGCCGAGTCGAATTTCCGCCACCAGCTGGAGGCCGATATCGAGCCCTTCCGCGGCATGCTGCTCGGCCTGTTCTTCATGAGCGTAGGCATGTCGATCGATCTTGCCCTGGTGCGCGAGCAATGGTTGCTCCTGGCCGTTGCGGCGCCCGCCGTCGTTCTCGGCAAGACCATGCTCATCGCCGTCCTGTCGAAGCTGTTCGGCGCAAGCTGGCGCGATGGCCTGCGCTCGGGAACGCTTCTGTGCACCGCCGGCGAGTTCGCCTTCGTTCTTCTTCCCGTCGCGATGGCGCTCGGCCTCATGTCTCCCGCCGAAGCGCAGCCTGTCACCGCGCTCGCCGCCATCACCATGCTCCTGGGGCCGATTCTCTCGACGGTTGTCGAGAAGTTTTTGAGCAATCGCCGCGAGGGCGAGGTGCAGCCGGAGCAGAATGAGTTGCCGGGCCATGACGGTGAGTTGGAAAGCCGCGTCCTCGTGATCGGCTTCGGCCGCTTCGGGCAGATCGTCAACCAGGTCCTGCTGGCGCAGGGCATCCAGGCGACGGTGATTGACAAGGATGTGGAGCGCATCCGCGACGCGGGACGCTTCGGCCTTCAGGTCTATTACGGCGACGGCACGCGCCTCGACGTGCTGCGGGCGGCAGGCGCCGAGAAGGCCGAGATGATCTGCATCTGCATCGACGAACAGGAATCGATGACCAAGATCATCGAGATCATCCACGAGAACTTCCAGAACGCCCGCAGCTTCGCGCGTGCCTTCGACCGCATCCACGCCATCGAGCTGATGAATCTCGACGTGGATTATCAGATCCGCGAAGTGTTCGAATCCGCCATCGTCTTCGGACGAGCGGCCCTCGAGGAGCTCGGAACCGACCCCGAAGCCGCTGCAGCTGCGGCCAACGACGTGCGCAAGCGCGATATCGCGCGTCTCGTTCTGCAGAAGGAAGTCGGAACCATGGGCGGTGCCGAGCTCGTGGTGGGCGCCAAGATCACGCCCGAGCCGCTCACCGTTCCAACGGGGCGCGCAAGAGCGCTCTCGCCCGAGACGCGCGACATCCTCGGCGAAGGCGTTTCGTGATGGATGCCAGCCCCTCGGCGAAGGAAGCCGCGGACGCGACCGCGCCGCCGCGCTTCGTGGTCGGCTCCACCATGCGCCATGTCCTGGTCATGACCGGGACGGGTGCGGCGGGCCTCGTCGCGATCTTCATCGTCGATCTCGTGTCGCTTCTCTACATTTCCTGGCTGAACGATCCGAGCCTCACGGCCGGGGTCGGTCTCGCCACGGTAGTGATGTTCTTCACGATCTCGATCAATGTCGGCCTGATGATCCCGATCGGCGCGCTGGTCTCGCGCGCGCTCGGGGCGCGCCGGCCCGACAATGCACGCCGCCTCGCCACCTCGTGCAGCATCCTCATGGCCGCGGTCGCGGCCCTCGTCAGCGTCATCCTTCTGCCCCTGCTGCCGCTGATCCTGACCACTATCGGCGCGCATGACGACACCTACCGGGTCGCACAGAGCTTTCTCTGGATCACGCTGCCGACGAACGTGATCATGGCCTTCGGCATGGCATTCTCGACCGTGCTGCGCGCCGCGGGAGACGCCAAGCGCAGCATGTATGCCACCATGTCCGTCGCGGCCGTCACGGTAGTTCTCGATCCGATCCTGATCTTCGGCATCGGCCTCAAGGCCAACGGTGCGGCGGTGACGATCAATATCGCGCGCGTGGCCTATCTCTATGTGGGCTATCGCTATCTCACGCGCGCCCACGACCTTCTGGTCAAACCGAACTTGCCGTCCATTTTGAAGGATGCGCGCCCCTTCTTCGCGATTGCTGTTCCGGCGATCCTGACCAATATCGCAGCGCCCGTGGCGAATGCCTTCTTCACTGGCGTGATGGCGCAGTTCGGCGATCAGGCGATCGCGGCCTCCGCCATCATCGACCGGGTAACCCCTGTCGCCTTTGCCGGCGTGTTCGCTCTGGCCGGCGCCATCGGCCCCGTGCTCGGGCAGAACTGGGGTGCGCAGCGCTACGACCGCATGAAGCAGACCCTCAAGGACGCTCTCGTCTTCACGATCTTCTATGTCGGCGGCGTGTGGCTGGCGCTCTTCCTCGTGCAGGTCCCGCTGACGACTGCATTCAACGCGCCGCCGGCCACGGCCGAGATCGTGCAGTTTTTCTGCCAGCTTAGCGGCTTCATCTGGTTCTTCATCAGCCTCGTCTTCGTGGCGAATGCCTCGTTCAACAACCTTGGCTATCCCCTACTCTCGACCTTCTTCAACTGGGGCCGCGCGACGCTGGGCATGATTCCCTTCGCCTATTTCGGCGCGCAGATCGGCGGGCCCAAGGGAGCCCTGCTTGGGATTGGGGCCGGATCCGTGGTGTTCGGCATCGCAGCCGTGATCACGGCGTTCTGGACAATCCGGCGCATTGAGAGGCAAGCTGTCCCAGCCGTGTGACAGTCCGAGCGCAGGCATTTCACTGTTGAGGAGGATGCCATGTTCAACTGGTTCGATCTGATGCGCCAAGCTCAGACCAGCGCCGCCCTGGCCTCCCTCGCGCAGCAATTCAACCTTTCCGGCGATCAGACGCAGAGAACCATGGCCGCCTTCATGCCGGCCTTCGCCATGGGGCTCCAGCAGGCCACGGTCTCCAACGATCCCGCCCGTCTGTTTCAAACCATGATGAGCGGCGCTTATCAGAATTTCTGGCAGGCCGCCGGCCACTCCTTTTCGTCACAGGCGCAGCAGGAGGGACGACGGCTGCTCGACCAGCTCTTCGGCTCCGACGAGGTCAGCCGCCGCGTGGCGCACCAGGCCGCCGATTATGCCGGCATCAGCACAGAGACCATGCAGCAATTGCTGCCGGTCCTCGCCGGCATCCTCGCGGGCGGCATGTCGCATTGGATGACGGCGCAAGCGCACGCCCTGCAATCCTTCGGATCCTCCGAGGAAGGCGCGAAGGACAAAACGGACGGCATCAATCCCTGGGCGGAGTTGTGGGCAGGCTGGATGTCCGCATCCGCGCCGGATAAGATGCACGCCAACCCGTTCGAGGACATGATGGCGAGCGCGCTCGAGGTGATGGCTCCGCCAAAGCCGCAGCAGAAGGAAGCGCCGCCCTCACCGTCCTTGGACCTGATGCTCGAACAGGGACGCGAGATGCAGATGCAGTATCTCGCGTCCCTTCAGTCGATCTTCACCGAGGCCTGGAAGGCGAACGGCACAAAGTCTTGAGCGCAGCTAAGCGCAGCGCTTGAGCGGCCTCACCATGGGCACGACCGGTCGGACCGGTCGCGCTGGGAGGTCAGGCCGCTCGGAACGAGAATGCCGCTCTGCACTTCGAACCAACACCCATGACGGATTGCGCGTGAGCGGCTCATCGAGCGCGCTCGTCACATCGCTGCGCGTCAGCCCGATATCCGCGAGCATCCGCTCGTCGAACTCGGCGAGATGCTTGATCTCACGGCGGTGCCGCAGGGCTTTCGAGAGATAGACGAGCGAACGGGCGAACTGACCCAGCGCGGCCATTCCCGGGAGGGTCATGGTGGTCAATGCGAACCGGTTCATCGGTAGTCTCCTTGCTCTCGCTCTCTCGATCCATCGGCCTGGAACGTTCCAGGAGGCCGTTCCAGGGGTGTCGCAGCCCCGTTCCAGGAGGCGTTGCAGGGCGTTCCAGGAAGTTGGCGTGTGCGTTCCAGGGCAGGGAATGGAAACTCCTGTCAGGAGACCTCCATTTAACCCATTGATTTTACTCAACATTTCTACTCAAGTGGAATCTTATACCACAGCTTATTTCATCACTTGAAACGATTGTTTGAGATATGTATCATCATGATTATTGATGATGAGGCGTGAGAGCCATGCACCTGCTTGACATCGACCAGCTCCGGACTTTCGTGGCCATTGCCGATACCGGCTCCTTCACCCGCGCGGCGGAGATCGTGCACAAGACGCAGAGCGCGGTGTCGATGCAGATGAAGCGGCTCGAGGACCGGGTCGGCAAGGCGATCTTCGAGCGCGACGGGCGCCTGTCGAAGCTCACCGACGAGGGCGAGCGCCTGCTCGATTATGCCCGCCGGATCGTGCGGCTGAACGCCGAATGCATGGCCTCCTTCAACGAGCACGAGCTCACCGGCCGCGTGCGGCTCGGGCTCCCCGACGATTACGCCGACCGCTATCTTCCTGAGATTCTGGCCCGTTTCTCGCGCTCCAACCCGAAGGCCGAGGTGACGGTGATGTGCGAGCCGACGCCGAACCTGATCGAGCGCGTGCAGCACGGCGACCTCGATCTCGCGATCATCACCCATGTGGACCGGCGCGGCCCGTCCGAGATCGTGCGCATCGAGCAGCTGCTCTGGGTCACCTCCGCCCGCCACGGGGTGCACGAGGAGACGCCGATTCCGCTGGCGCTCGGCCGCCCGAGCTGCGACTGGCGCCATTCCGCGACGGAGGCGCTGGAGAGCGCCGACCGGCCGTTCCGCGTGGCTTACGTGAGCTGGCATTCGACCGCGGTGGGCGCGGCGGTGATGGCGGGCCTTGCGGTCTCGGTGCTGCCGGAAAGCGCCGTGCGCCCAGGCATGCGCATCTTAGGCCCCTCCGACGGCTTCCCCGCCCTGCCCTCGTGCAAGATCGGCCTGATCCGCGCGCGGGGCGAGGAGAACCCGCTCGCCGATGCGCTGGGCTTCCACATCAAGCAGTCGCTCGACAATCTCGGCTCGACCCGCACGATGCAGCCGATGGCGGCCGAATAACGCGTTGTCCGGCGAAGGGGGTACCGGTTCGCCGATAAGACAACGCGTCAGCAAGAATCCTATTTCGCCGCCGGCCTGCGCAGCACGAGCACGTTGCCGACGAGCGCCAGCACGACGCCGATGCCGGCGAGCGGCGCCCACACATAGCCCTCGATCAGGGTCGAGACGGTGAGCGCCACGATGGGAAACAGCACGGTCGCATAGCCCGCCCGCGCGGCCCCCAGACGCCGCAGCAGGGTGAGATAGGCCATGAAGGCCAGCACCGACGCCCCGACGGCGAGAAAGATGAGCGAGCCGATGTACTTCAGCGTCGGCTCGATGATGAATGCGTTGCCGCGCAAGAGGTTGAGCGCCAGCAGCACGATGCAGCCATAGGTCATGCCCCAGGCGGTCGCCGAGAGCAGCGGCGCGCCCCGGCGCTGCACCACCGTCGAGATCATGTTGCCGGAGCAGAAGAACAGGGTGCCCATCACGCAAAGCCCCAACCCTTTCAGCGCCGCCGCGTTGAAGCCCGCGCCGGTGATCTCGGGCCAGAACAGAAACACGATTCCGGCAACCCCGATCACCCCGCCGAGCGCCACCCGCGGCTCGACCTTCTGGCGGAAGACCAGGAAACCGAGCGCGAGGTTGAACACCGAGGCGAGCGAGAACACCACCGAGAGCAGCCCGGACGGCACGCTCAATCCGCCGTAATAGAACGAGATGAAGTTGAACGAGAACAGGCAGCAGCCCACCGCCATGAAGCGCAGGTGATCGGCGAGCGGAAAGCGCACCCGGTGGCCGGTGGCGAGCACCCAGACCCACATGAGCGCGGCCGCGAGAAGGAAGCGCCACAGCACCGACATTTCCGGCGCCACCACCCCGAGCTGCGCCCGGATCCCGATCCAGCTCACGCCCCACAGGAAGACGGTGGCGGCGTAGAGCCCCAGCGTCGTCCCGTCGATGCCCTTCAGGCTCTGCGATGGCATGGCGGCGCTGGCGTGGCTCATGGCGTTCGTTCCCCTTAAGACAATCTGGATACGCCCGGCCAGCCATCAGCACAAATGATGATATCTGATCGATCCTCTCTGGAACGCTGATGAAACGTTCCAGGAGCCCCTCCCCCTGGAGTGCCCCCTGGAACGCCCCCTGGAGCGCCCCCTGGAACGCCCTCTGGAACGCCCCTGGAACGCCCCCTGGAACGGGAGTCGGACTCCCTGGAACGCCCTGGAACGGGCGTTGCAGGACGTTCCAGGGAGCGAGTCGCTCGTTCGAGCAAACACCGTCATCCCGGACGACGCGCAGCGGCGATCCGGGATCGCTCTCAGAAGAGCGCGCCTCTCCCTAGCCTTCCCCCCTCAGGAGGGAGGGATATCCGCGCCACACTCGTCTAGCGCATCGTGCGGACCCAGAGGGCCGCGTCAGCGAAAAGTGGACCCGGTTTTCCGCCCCGAACGATGCGCTCTTTAAGGAGTGGAGCCTCGGATTGATCCCAAAAGTGGAATCCACTTCTGGGTCCGATGCAGTAGCGATCCCGGATCGCCTGCGGCGTCCGGGATGACCCTGGCAGCTCCCTCCCCAGCCTTGACCACGGCCCGCGCACCGCTATATTGTTCATGTTTTGTTCTTATTTGATGAAGACCTTATTGCCATGACCTCGCCCTCCTCCCATCGCCCGCCCGGTTCCGGAAGTCCGGGCTCTCCGATCCGCGAAAAGCTTTCGCCCGAGCAGATTGCCCAGCTGCGCGACTGGGTCGAAGACACCACCCGCCCGTTCAAGCACATCGGCCAAAAGCTCGGAATCTCCGCCTCCACGGTCTCGCGCTATGCCAAGGACGGCGATTGGAAGCGCCCGGACGGCGCGGTCCCGCCGTCCCGCATCGCCCTGCCCAACCCGGAACCCAGGCGCCGGCGCGAACCCGCACCCCCGCCGGAGACGGACGACCCGAGCGACCGGCGCGAGCGGATCACCGAAAAACTCTGGCGCCTCGCCGAGCGCCACGCGGAGGAGCTCGAGGACCAGCCCATCGCCCGCGCCGGCCGCTCCCTCCAGCCGCTGGCCCGCCTCACCCGGACGCTCGGCGAGATCGACAAGCACCTGTCCCCGCCCTGCCCGCCCGACGACGATTACCCCGACCTCAAGAAACCCAAGGGCCGCAATATCCACGAACTGCGCGACGAACTCGCAGCGCATCTGGAGCGCATCGAGCGCGAGGAATGGGATTTTGAGGAGCGGTGGGGACGGACATTCGAGAATGGCGGGGGGATTTGAAATATGAGTGAAGCCCCTTGGTATTCAATCATTTCAAGGAAACGACCCTTGATAATTGAACCGACACGTCGGTGACGCGAAGATTCACCGGGATATTTTGAATTCATACTCAACTACAGAGTTGGGTGCGGGCGCCATGCGTTCGGCGCTCGTGAGCGACGTCAAGGCTCCATCCCGCGCCAGGACGACATAGCAGAGACCGAGGGCGATCATGCCGAGGCTGCCGACCTGCGCGACATAGACCGCCAGCGTGAACGCACATCCCCACCACAGCGTGACGTTCTTGAGGAACGCCTCGTGCACCTCCTCGAACGAGCCGTGCATGTAATGCGCCAACGGGATGAAACCGCTCACGAGACCGAAGACGAACAGTCCCAGGCCCCATCGGATGTATGTCGCGCCGACCTCCACCGGCGTTGCCGCCGCGTCGGTCAGGCCTGCATGCGTGTCGCGTGTCATCGATGCCTCCCTGGATGGACGCGCGTCCGGACCGGATCGGGACTATCCGGCGACCAATTCGATCTCGCTCGGCCGCCACTGCTTCGTGAAGAACGGTTCGAGCGGGCTGTAGAGACGCAGGATCGTGTTCCAGCCCTTGCCGGGCATGGTCTGGATCCAGTTGCCGCGTGCGACTCCCTCAGGCTGCCTGGGACCGAAATACACGGTCGTGGAGCCGTCGGCGTTGGGTTCCGCGGCAGGCGTTGGGTAGCTCTGGCTGCCGGCGCGCGGGTAACGCTGCGGCGTGTCGAGCATCGAGCGCGTCTGGTTGTCGTAGACGGTGAAGGACCAGAATTTCCCCGCCGGGACGTTGGGCGGCAGGGTGACCTTGTAGGTCTTGCCGCCGTCGAAATACCCGCCCCTGGAATCGACGAAGCTGACGAGATACTGCGAACCGATATCCGTCAGGCGCATGATCATCGCCGGCGTGATGAAGGTATAGGCGAAGAACATGGTCGTCCGCACGTTCAGCGTGCGCGCCCCCGTGGGCGGATAGGGGGTGATCGTTCCGTCCGCGCTGACCTGCGGCGGCGGCGTCTCGAAGTTGTAGCCGGAGACGAAGAGCGGGTTGAACCAGGCCGAGTTGGAGTAGTAGTAGCCGCCCTCGGACGGGCGCGAGCTCCAGTTCAGGGTCCGGGCCGCGGCGGTTCCGATGGCCGCCGCGTCGGTCAGGATCCGCTTCATCCGCTCATCCGGATTGAAGGGCTTGCCCTTCACGATGCCGACGGCGGCCAGCGAGCCCATGATCTCCGGGTCGAGCGCGCCCACGGGCTCCTTCTGCACCACGTCGTTGAGCATCTCGAAGTAGCTGAAGTCGTTGGGCGGCACCGTGTTCATGACCTTGCCGCTGCCTTCGGTGAACCTCACCGGCTCCTGAGGCCGCAGGAAGGCCCAGTCCAGTTTATGGTCGGGCGTGCGCGCCAAGGTGGCCTGGCCCTGCAACGCAGCGCCGATGCTCGTGCCGTAGCCACCGGGCAGGTAGGGATAGACCTTGAGCGTCTTCTTGATCTGGGCGACCACCGGCTTGGGGTCGTTGTCCTCGAGGAAGGACCGCCCGAGCATGGTGGCGCGGGTGGTGCGCATCTTCTGGACAAAATAGCCGCTGTCCGGCACCTCGCCCTTGTAGTCGGGCGGCAGGAACAGGTACCGGCCCCCTTCGCCGCGGTCGGGACCGGGCAGGCCGAAATCGGTGACCCACTGGAACCACATGTCGTCGATCACGCCGAGCGACAACGGCGGTGTCTCGACGACGATCGGTCCCTGGGTCACGTCCAGATTGACCCAGAAGTAAACCGTGTCGGCATTGGCGGTCAGGAACAGGGACTTGGCATCCATCAGCTCGGAGAAGATCAGGGCCGTGTTGTTCGGAACGCCGGCGTCCTCCATGCCCTTGAAGATGGCCGCCACCGAGGCGCCCTGGTAGGCGTTCACGAACGCCTCGACGCCATGCATCAGGTCGAGGTAGTCGTAGACCTTGGCCGCGGTCTCCTTGCTCGGTGCGCCGTCCTTGTAGTCCAGCGGGCCGATGCTCGACTCGACCCTGTCGGGCGTGGTGATCGACGGCGGGATTGCAGGCGCCGTCTGGGCGACGGCCAGGCGGGGCAGGATCAGTGCGGCGCAGACCGCGGTGGTGATGAGGATCGGTCTCATGGCTGCTCTTCCGAAGGTTGATTGATGGTGCCGACAAGGATCGCAGGCGAACGATTCAGTTCACCCTCTTGATGTTTGGTGGCAGCCATGTGCCGCTGAGGACGGATGCCTCGGGCCAATAGAGCCGCAGGATCAGCGAGAAGTGGCCGTCGGGGGCCGGGATCCAGTTCGGCTCGTTCTCCTGGCCCGGCGACTTCGCGCCCAGGTAGAGGGTCAGCGAGCCGTCCGCAGCGTATTTCAGCGACTTGTTCTTGGTGCCGAGCGAGAAGCGGTTCAGCGCATTCGCAAAGAAGAATTTCTCCTCGTTGTACAGGGTCAACGACCAGAACCCCTTTACGGGGGGCACTTGCCCTTTGGCGAAGGTGACGGTGTATTGATGGTTGCCGTCGAGCGGTTTTCCCTCGCTATCGAACTCGCGCAGATTGTATTGCGTTTCCGCCGACGTGTTCTGGTACATGCTCGATTTGCTGATGGCGGTGCGGTTGAGGTAGTCGGTCCCCCACGCAGCGGCATTCGCCGGCACGGTCCAGCCATTGCCGATCGCGCGGCCGTTGTATTGAAACTGGAACAGCGGCTCCACGAGTTCCTTCTCGGCGGCAACGAAGGATTCCACCAGCGCCTTCCTGGTGTCCGGATTGTGGGCGGCGGCGTCCAACACGGACGCGATCCAGCCATAGAGCGCCTCCTCGCCCGGCAGCGGCGGCACTTCCTTCATGACCACGCGCAGTTCGTCGTAGTAGGTTTCGGGATTCACCCACTTGCTTTCGCCCTTCGGGGCCTGGGGAGACGACGCCGGGACCGGAAAATGCGGCGACTTGCCGTAGTCCTTCACCTTCATCGTGCCGTCGAACTGGCTCAGCGGATACATCACGATCCGATCGATGACCGGCTGGACGGCCGCGGTATCCTCTGGTGTCGAATCCTTGAAGATTCGCGGGACGACGAAGACGAGATTCGTGGACGAACGGATTGCCGCGGTAATGCCCTTGGGCAGTTCGCCGGACCAGCTCGGCCCCACGATCATGTAGAAGCCGGGCTTGGTGCCGTACTGCTGGCCGATGCGGCCGATCTCGTCGGTGCGCTGGTCATACATGGCGTAGACGTAGAAGCGCTCGCCGAAGTCCGGCACCTGGATCACCGTCGGCTCCCTGTCGAGCGCGGTGAACCCTGCCCCGTAGGCGACGTCCTGGTTCGGACAGACGATGAAGGTCTGGTCCGGCTTGAGGTAATCGGTCAGCATCTGGTTGTAGCCGACGGGCGCGACCGGCACGACACCGCCCAGCAGTCCGGGCGCGGGTGCTTCGGCAAACGCCGCACGGCGGTTGTGCGCGTTCACCATCGGATAGCCCCACAGGTAGGCCATGCGGCCGACGAACCGGACATACGCGTCGGTCATCGTGTTGCCGGGAACAGGGCCGGGAACCTCGGCTGCCGTCTTCGGGATCGGCACCTGCACGGGTCCGGTCGCGGGAGCGGTGAGCGACGGCGGGGTTGCAGGGGCCGTCTGGGCCGCGCCCAAACCGGGAAGCACCAGTGCGGCGCAGACCGCGGTTGCGGCGAGAAGTCCGTTTTGCTTCATCAGTCGGGTCCCTTGATTGAGCGCAGCGGGCGTGTTTCGTTGAAGGGTGTTTGACCGGGTGTGCCAGCGATGAGGCGGGTGGGCTGTTCGCCGTCTGGCTTCCATCCGCGAAAGGGTGCACATCGCCAGCGTGACACTGCCGGCGGGCAGGCACTTCCTGCCGTCAAGCATCGTAGACCAGGGACTGGAACTTGCTTGACCGAATGGGACATCCATTTGACCGATGGGGACATCCGAAATGGGCGTTGGTCCCGTCCTGGCAGTCTGGCAGTCTGGCAGTCTGGCAGTGTCATCCCGTTCCCGGCCGACGGTCTATTGGGACAATTCCTGAAATCGTTCCGGGCAAACCCTGGTTTGTCTCATCTGTTTGCCTTGACCCTGGGACGGTGGGGTCTGGTCCAGTTGACCAATGCGCGTGGCCATGACGATCCCGGTCGTCGCCAAATCGGCTCCGGGTAGAGGTGCGCCACCGGACTGAGATCCCGTCATGACCCAGTCCTGTTGCGTTGCCCTTGCGGCCGGAGGATGCCGTCATTCACGGCTTTGGAGCGGAGGGGGCTGCTAATGACACGGGGCCGACCTTAGAGTTAATTCCGCAATTGGGCTGCGAGGCGACCTTCATGTGACCTCGCTTGAGGGCTTAGGTTGACCCTGAGGCGACCTTGCAAGTTGTGCAAGAAGGGTCTCAGGTTACCGCTCAAAAGGGTATTGGTTGCCCGTCCCAGGCAAAGAATTGACCAGTGTGCGCCGCCGTCAGGGCGTTCGTAACAGCCAGCAGCCGCTCGGCAGAATAGGCCGGTGAGAACGCCTTCTGGATCTTGCTGCCACTCTGAAAGGGCTGGCTCAGAGCCGTATCGACCGTTCCAGGGTGAAGGGCGACACACACGGCTTCCGGCTTTTGGCGACCGAGCTCGATCGCAATGGTTCGTACAAACTGGTTCAGGGCTGCCTTCGACGCCCGGTAGCCGTACCAGCCCCCGAGGCGGTTGTCCTCGATGCTGCCGACTCGCGCGGAGAGAATAGCAAAGACGCTTTTGCCCGCTTTCGGCACAAGCGGAAGCACATGCTTGGCCACGAGGGCCGGACCAATCGCATTAATGCGGAAGCTCCGGGCGAGATGCTCCGGATCAAGGCTGCGATAGGTCTTCTCGGGCTGGAGGGCAGGATCGTGGAGCAGTCCTGTGGACACCAGGATGAAGCGCAGAGGAGTGCCGTCAACAAGCTGCGCCGCTGCGGCGGCAATGCTCGCTTCATTCTCAAGGTCGATCCGTCCCACCCGCACGCCAGCCGAGCGCCGGCCGGCTCCCGAGCGCGAAAGCGCATGAACGGTTTCAAACCCCTCGGACGCAAGAAGGGCTGTGACGGCGGAACCGATGCCGCCGGATGCGCCGATGACAAGGGCCCGGGCCGGGCGTTCGAGACTGATCAAGAGGAATGAGGTTGAGGAGGATGGAGGCATCGCAATCACCCGTCCCTTGCGGCATGAGTTCAGGCTTGGATGATCTGCATTCTGACGGCGTAGCGAACCAGGTCGGGCAGGGAGTTGAGCTCCAGCTTCCGCATCGCGGCAGTGCGATGCGTCTCCACCGTCTTGACGCTGAGGTCCAAGAGGCGCGCGATCTGCTTGTTGCTCTTGCCCTCGGCGAGGAGTTGCACGACCTCGCGTTCGCGTGACGTCAATCGCTCAGCCGTCGGACCCTCGAGCGTGACCTGTCCCCCTTTGAGAAAGCCGTCCAGGACAACTGCCGACACACGCCCGGCGAAGTAGGGGTTTTTCTGCGATAGGCTTTCGACCGCGGGGATGAGCTGACGCACCGCATCGGACTTGAGCAGGTAGCCCCGGGCGCCAGCACCCAGCACCTCCCTGATCAGCTCCTCGCTCTCGTGCATCGTGAAGATCAGGACTTCGGTGTCCGGCAGGGCCTGCCGGATCCGGCGCGTCGCTTCGAGGCCGTTGAGCTCGGGCATGGACAGATCGATGACCGCCACCTGGGGCCGATGCTGGAGGGCGAGTTCCACGGCTTCCCTGCCATTCGAGGCTTCCGCACAAACCTGCCAGCCTACATGTTGCTCCAGGAGATCCTTGAGGCCACGCCGGACGATATCGTGATCATCGGCGAGAAGTATGCGAAGCATGATGGATCCTAACCGGCCGGTGGGTCTGCATCTTGGGACATCGGGGCTGCTCAAAGCGGTTGATCTGAATCCGCGAGCGTGATCGGCACCTTGGCGCTCACGTGGGTACCCGAAGGGCTCGAGCGGATATCGAGCCGGCCGCCGAGTTGCTCGAGGCGCAGCCTCATGCCTGAGATACCGACACCGATCTGTCGGGCTTCCTCGCGGCCGGCTTCCACGAGGCTCCCGAGCCCTGTGCCACCATCCACGACGTCGAGCTGAACCATATCCTTGGTTCGGTACAGAGCAAGCCGTGCCCGCTTGCTGCCCGAGTGGCGGTGGACGTTCGACAGCGCCTCCTGGGCGACCCGGTAGAGGGCGGTTGCAGTGGGCCGGGGCAATGGCTCACCGCTGTTCTCGATGCTGATGGCGACCTGAATGCCGCTACGCTCTGAAAATCCTCTGGCGAGCCAGCTCAAAGCGGCCGTGAGTCCGACATCATCGAGGAGCGGCGGGTGGAGCAGATAGGACAGCGTGCGGACTTCTTGAAGGCTCTGCTCCGCCAGTTCGAGGGTCTCCACGAGGACGCGGCGGGCGGGTTCCCCCGCATCGCGCAGCCCCTCGTGCAGACGCGTCGCGTTCAACGTGATGGCCAGGAGGTTTTGAGCCGTGGTGTCATGGAGCTCTCGTGCAATGGCGCGCCGCTCCTCGTCTTGCAGATGCATGAGGCGCCCGCTCAGCCGGGTCAATTCCTCCTGCGTCCGTTTCACCTCGGTAATGTCTTCATGCGCGATGACGATCCGGCGTGTCTGCGCCTGGTCCGGCCGGGTTACCCGAAGCTGGAACCAGCGTGGCCCCTGCGGGCTGCGGCAGGGATACTCCATCCGGAACTCGGAGCGGTCGCCGGCCATGATGTCCCGCAATGCCCCTGCGGTTCGCGAAGCATCCTTCGACACAGCGGCGGCCGCTTCGCAGACGGCCAAATAATTCATCCCGACACCGTGGTTCGCGTCGGCATAGCCGGAGGCGTGGGCGAAGGCGCGCCAGGCCTGGTTGACCGCGATGATCGTTCCGGCTTCGTCAAGCACCGCGATATGGGCCGACAGGGCATCCAGGGTGGAACGCAGCAAGGTCTCCGCCTCCACGTCGGGTGCGATCAGGGTCGGCAGGCTGTGGGCCTGCGGCGCCTTTGTGGCCGCGCGACGCCGCTTTCGGGATCCTGGCTGCTCGACGGATGAGGCATCGTTGGGGGTGAGATGGTCCATTCTGGCCTCAAACTCGGCTGCGCGCCACTGTCGCTTGAGGACATAGGGCGGATGCGCGTGGTCTTCCCATGGCAACGGGAGTGAAAGCGCGCCTCTACAGTGATTTTCCCGCCCTACTCAGGAAACTCCCGATGCAAGACGGGCCGGGCTCCGGACATATCCATCGAAGCTGGCGCCGGTGAACCGACAGGGCGCAGCGATCAGAGGATAGAACAATGAACGCGAAGTATAGTGCTTACGCCGTAGCTGCCATGCTCGTCGCGGCAAGTCCGGCCGCAGCGGCGGACATCGTTGAAACCGCTGTCAGCAACGGCAGCTTCAAGACGCTGACGGCCGCCCTTCAGGCCGCCGGACTTGTCGAAACCCTCAAAGGCAAGGGTCCCTACACGGTCTTCGCGCCCACCGACGAGGCGTTCAAGAAGCTCCCAGCCGGAACGGTCGAGACCCTCCTGAAGCCTGAGAACAAGGCCCAGCTCCAGAAGGTGCTGACCTATCACGTCGTGTCGGGGAACGTCATGTCCGGCGACCTCAAGGGCAAGACGACGAACGCCAAGACCGTCGAGGGCAGCGCCGTGCGGATCGACGCCAGCGGCAATGCCGTCAAAGTCGACGACGCGGTTGTCACACAGGCTGACGTCAGCGCGTCGAACGGCGTCATCCACGTGATCGACCGCGTGATCATGCCGAAATCGTAGTGTCTTCGCTTCGTGAGGGTGTCGGCGCAATGCCGTCCGTAGCTAGGAGGAACCAATGAAAGCTCTCAATATCGTTACGCTTGTTCTCGTCATCGTCGGCGCCGTGAATTGGGGGCTCGTCGGCCTCTTCCAATTTGATCTCGTGGCGGCTCTTTTCGGGGGGCAGCAGGCTGCCCTCGCGCGGGTGGTCTATGCGCTCGTGGGTGTGGCGGGGGTGTTCCAGATCGGTATGCTCATGCGTGCGTTGTCTGGCGGAACCGGTGACTCTCAACGCACGGCCAACATCCATGGCTAGGCGAAACCGCTCCCGCTGACCGCAGCTCAGAATCCAGAGGTTGGCAAAGCTCGCCCGCATACCAACCTCCTGTCTGCCCTGAAAATGAGAAGGTGGGACAGGCTGCTGCTTGAAGGCGGCACTCTCGTGACGCGTCGCCACATGACCGTCTCAGTGGTATCATGAACCGGCACGGTCGCGGTGTCGGGCAGCCGGATGGTGCATGTCGCGTCAATCGCCTGGGCTTCATCCGGCGGATCTCCTGAGGGAGAGACAGCCATGGCAACTGCAAGAGCGGAGCGGCGGCTGGCCGCGATCCTGGCCGCTGACGTCGTCGGCTATTCCCGCCTCGTCGAACATGACGAGGCTGGGACGTTGTCGGCCCTGAAGGGTCTGCGCCGGGAGGTAATCGATCCGCTGCTGGCCGAGCATCAGGGCCGTATTGTCAAGCTGATGGGCGACGGTGCGCTCGTGGAGTTCGGCTCGGTCGTCGATGCCGTCGCGTGCGCGGTCGCCATCCAGAAGGGCGTTGCCGAGAACCAAGCCGATATCCCAGCGGAGCGACGCATCATCTTCCGAATCGGCGTCAATCTCGGTGATGTGATCCACGAGGTCGATGGGGATCTCTACGGCGATGGCGTCAACATCGCGGCCCGCCTCCAGACCCTGGCGGATCCAGGCGGCATTTGCATTTCCGGCACGGCGTACGATCACCTCCAGGGCAAGCTCGACTGCGACTACGAGTACCTCGGCGAACGCGCGCTCAAGAACATGGCGCGGCCGGTGCGACTGTACCGCGCCCTTCTGGAAGGGACGACCGCACGAACGGCATCGCCCAGGCCCGCACTTCCGGACCGACCATCCATTGCCGTGCTGCCGTTCAACGCCATGAGCGCCGACCCGGAGCAGGACTTCTTCAGCGATGGGCTCACCGAGGACATCACCACCGCGCTATCCAAGCTCAAGGGCTTCTTCGTGATCGCCCGCAACACGATGTTCACCTACAAGGGAAAGCCCGTGGATGTGCGCGCCATCGGGCGCGAACTCGGGATCCGCTATGTCCTCGAGGGGAGTGTCCGCAAGTCCGGCAACCGCGTGAGGGTGACCGCGCAGCTCATCGATACGGCCTCCGAAGCCCATCTCTGGGCCGAGAGGTACGACGGCGACCTCGGCGACATCTTCGTCATTCAGGACGAAATCACCGCAAGCGTCGTCGGCCGCATCGGGCCGGAACTCCTCGCGGCAGAGCATGCCCGCGAAAGCCGCAAGCCGCATCATGGCCTCGATGCCTGGGAATGTGTCGTGCGGGCGGTGTTCCTGTGTTCCCAGTTGTCTGAGGAGAGCAGCCGGAAGATGCTCCCCCTGCTCGATCGGGCAATCGGACTGGCTCCCGATTATGCCCAGGCGCTCGCCATGAAAGGTTGGATTACGATGTGGCGCGCGTTCCAGGGGTGGGAGGACATGGGATACGCCCTGGCCCTTGCCAGGGATATCGTCCAACAAGCGATTGCCGCGGACGATAAGGAACCGTGGGCTTACCTTGCGCAGGCGATGATAGCCTTTGCGAGGCGTGACAATGTCCTGGCGATGGCCGCGGTCAGCCAGGCTGTCGCGATCAACCCCAACTCCGCATTTGCACACGGCCAGTTGGGACTTGCGCATGCCAACGGGGGACGCGCGGCGGACGCCATTCCTTGCATCGACTACGCCCTCAGACTGAGCCCGCGCGAGGCTTTTCTCGGCGACTTTCAGTTCTACTACGCCATGGCTTACTTCCAGGGCGCGAATTACGAGCTTGGATTGAGTTATGCACGGGAGGCGCATCGCTTGCGGTCCGGCCACGCGGTTCCGCTGGTCATCGGCACGGCCTGTGCCGGACTTCTGGACAACCAGAGGGCTGCCACGGACTTGCTCGGACGGCTCAAGTCGCTAGTCCCTGACATCTCACGGGACGCGGTCGGAGCAACATCTTCTTTCGTCCGCGCCGAGGATCGGGCGCGCCTGATCGAGGGACTTGCCCGTGCCGGCCTGAATTGACGGGTTGGATCGACCTCGAGAACCGATCGCTTACCGGTGAGGAGCGTTCCTGGCAGCCGGTCGCGACGACTTTCGGAATTGTGCTGCGTGGGAGCCCATCTCGCATCCGCCGCGAGGAAGGCCAGGGTCGGGACGTCCTGAAATGGCGCCGCCCATCAACGAAAACTTCATGAAAAAGCCCCACACTCGCCAGACCACGCATCACTCGACCGGCGCTCGATTCGAGACCAGGACGGCATGATCCCGCAAGACCAGTTGGCCCAATTGCCCGTCGAAGTGGTTTCCACGTCCTTCGACCTCTTGCAGATCGCGCTTGGCATCGCGATCCTTATCGTCGTGGTCTTCATCCACGGTGCCGGCATTCGGCGGATTTCACGCTACTTCTCCGAACGATGGGTGCATGTGACGACGGAGACGCCCCATTGGCGTGTCAACTTCCTGTTCGGCAGCGTGATCGCTCAACTCGTCATCGTTCACCTGATCGAGGTGATGGTCTGGGCGTTGCCGATTTACTGGCTCAATCTCATTCCGGGGATCTCAGCCGCAGCCTTTTTTGCGGCCGAGACCTATACGACTCTTGGTGAGGGTACCGTCCGGCTGCCCCTGAGCTGGCGGCAATTGGGGCCCATCATCGCCGTCTCGGGGCTCTTCACCTTCGGTTGGACGTCGAGCGTGCTCGTCTACATCATGACTCAGTTCGGAACACTCGACACCCACCACGCCGAGCGAAAGAAAGCCGCCCAGGCCGACCGAGCCTGACGATCGATCATCACGATGAGATGCGCGCCACCGGTCGGCCGGAGGACGTGACCTGACCTGTCGTTTGCGCTGCCCGCACCGGCAGCGCAAACGACCTGGCTAACGCCGCTGCTATGCCGGCAGGACGACCACCTTCGTCTTGACCGGCGTCCGTGAGTACAGGTGCATCATGTCCTGCGTGAGCAGGCCGACGCAGCCGCTCGTGATGCCGTTGCCGATCGAATCGGGGTCGAGGCTGGCGTAGATCGTGTAGAGCGTGTAGGCGCCGTTCTGATAGAGATGAAGCGTGCGCGCCCCGAGCGGATTGTCGAGGCCGCCCGGCATGCCGCGGGCCCATTTGGCCGCCTCGGGCTGGCGCTTGATCATCTCCCTGGGCGGGGTCCAGGTCGCCCATTCGCTCTTGCGCCCGACATAAGCGTCACCGCTCCACCGGAACCCGTCGCGGCCGACATTGGCACCGTAGCGGGTGGCGTTTCCGTCGTCCTCGACGCGGTAGACGTAGTAATTGCCGGGGTCGACGATAATCGTGCCTGGCGCCTCTTTGGTGTCGTAGCGAACGGTCCGGCGATAATATTTCGGATCGACCTTGCTGACATCGACCGCCGGGATCGGGAATTTCTCCTCGGGTACCGGCCCGTAGACCTTCGCCGCCTCGGCGAGGCTCATGCCGTCGGATGTCGCGCAGCCGGCCAGCCCGAGCGCGCCGGCACCGACCAGAAACGACCGGCGGCTGAGAAGCCCCGCCCGACCCCTAAGCAAAGCTGCCTCGTCCATCTCGCCGGCATCGGCATTCCCACGGTCCATGATCATGGCAGTTTCCCTTGTCCTGCTGCCCGACGAGACAATGCTCCGGCAACCACCCACTTAAACGTCTTGTTGAGCTCAAGATTGCCGTCACACGGCTCGATTGGCAAGCCCGGGCCTTCGCTCGGCAGGGCTCGCCATGCGCCTCGTATACGCGCGGACCGGATTTCCGTCTTCCTCTCCTGCCGCCTTGGGCGCATCCTGACTGGGGGTGGGGTTCGAGGGAGATGACCGATGCCCGGCAAGTTCATACTCAAGGATGACGTCAGGCGGGAGGAGCTGGGCATCATGCGGCTCGGCTGGCTGAGCCATCCAGCCTCGACCGGCGCCGGCAGGTTCACCGTGCTCGAAGGCACCTTCTTCCCCGGCAAGGGACACGGCTTCCACTATCATGCCGATCAGGAAGAACTCATCTACGTGGTCTCCGGCACCGTCGAGCACTGGATCGAGCGGGAAAAGCGCATTCTCGGCCCGGGCGACAGCGTCTTCATGCCTCCTGGAATCGTGCATGCGACCTTCAATGTTGGAGCCGAGGACGCCAAGGTCGTTGCCATTCTCGGACCCTGTGTCGGCGACGTGGGAGTGGAGCAGGTCGATATGTCCGGCGAGGCGCCTTGGAATGAGCTGAGGGCCGGCACAGCCTGAGAGCAAGCTGTTGTCGGCGCGCGCTCCCGTTTGTCGGTCGCGTTCACAAGCGCTCGGCGGTGTCACGGACCGGGTAGCCGTTCCTGAACGCGAAATCGCCCGAGCGCGTTTTCAACGTGCGGTGCTCAGCCAACCGTGGGCATCACCTTGCCCGCTGGAGGCGAGTCCCAGGTTCCGAGGATAGACCATCATCGGACCTTCGCAGACCTCCATTCGCGACCGCCGAGGATGGCTTGGCCATTGCAGTTGCCTCGATCACCTCGGTCTGTCACGTTGGCGAGGCTGAATAAAGGCTCTCATGAGTGTCAAACCAGAACGGCAGGACGCCTGACGCCGCATGGACGTCTGCGGAGGATCAGCCGGGACAGGCAGCGCTTCCTGACGGAAAGGGGTCTCTGTCAGAAGACCCACCCGAGGTTCGCTCCCTGCGCCGCCAGCTTTTGGAACTGGCCACGACAAACGCCAAGCTTTCGCACGAGAACACGAGCCTTAGCCCATCGTATTCACCAGAGTTTGTCGGGATGACGTGATCTGCAGCCCCGGCGTGCGGATCCGCTGCGTTTCTTCCACCGCGGCGAGGTCTGGAACGTTGGGAACGCGTTTGCAGGATCGGGTGGGATGATCGGGGCGATGGCGGCCCCGTCTCTCAGGGCGAGGCTGCTCTCGGGCTGGGCAGGAGAGTCGCCGCTATGGCGCGGAAGAGGTCGGCTTCGGGACAGCAGGACGCGTAGGCCAAGCGGATGCGGCTCGCCGTTTCCTGCACCCGCACGGCGATCTTGAGCAGGCGAAGGCGCAGCGTCGCGAACTCGGCCCGGGCGAGATCGCAGACAGCCGGGATCGCCTCCCGCACGGACAGCATCAGCCAGTAGGCGGCCGTGTGCAGCACGAGACGAACCTGATTGGCCACGGCGCGCCGGCATGAGGTCCGGTCAGAGGCAAGTTGCGCCTTGTGGAACTTGATCCAATTCTCCGCCTGGCCGCGGGCGCAGTACAGGCTCTCGTAGACGACGCGTGGGCTGGTCCCGCTCAGGTTGGTGACCACAAAGCGGATGTCGAGCCCGAGGCGGGTCGCCTCGATGCGGGCGACCACCCTGCGCTCGCACGACCAACTCCTGGCCCGGTGCGTCGTCTCGGCAAAGCCGCGCACCACCTCGCGATCCTCGATCGCCCGTTGAGTGCGCACCGCATCAGCGGTGCCCTGCACCTTGCTTGTGAGCGGCCGGCTACCGGCCAGTCCGAACAGATAGCTGAGGCCGTGCTGCTCGCAGAAGTCCATGGCTTCGGGACGGGCATAGTGGCTGTCACCCCGGATCGTGATGCGCGTGAGAGGCCAACGCGTGCGGATGCGGCGCACGAGGCGTCGCAGATGCGCCCGCACTTCAACACCCGAGGGCGTCTTGCCCGGCCGCAGCACGACGGCAACCGGTCGGCCGGTGGCGCTGTCGTAGACATGGATCGGCAGAAAGCAGCGTTCGTCATAATGGGCGTTGAACAAGGACAGTTGCTGGTGCCCATGCACCACATCGCAGGTGTCGTCGATGTCCAGCACCACGCCGTCGGGCGGAGTGGCATAGCTGTCCATCCACTGCTCGATCAGGGCATAGGTCAACCGGATCGCATCGCGGATCGTAGGCGCATTCTCCAGACGCGAGAGGGTCGGCTGCGAGGCGAGGTCAGCCCCGGTTTCCGGCAAGTGCCCGCAGGCGAGCTTGAACGCCGGATCAGCGCGCAGCGGGCCGAAGTCGTTGCAATCCTCATAGCCGCACGCGATGGCGAAGATGCGGGCGCGGATCATATCTGTGATCGCGTGCGTCACGCGGGTCGGGTCGCGCCGATCCGGGATGATGCGCGCCAGCCGCGCGGCAATCCCCAGCCGGCGCTCGGCTTGGGCCAGGAGCATGACACCGCCGTCGGACGACAAGCGCCCGCCATCGAAAGCGGCGGTGATCTTCTTGCGGCCCACGGCTGGAAACGGGAACGTTGCGGTTGTATCGTCCGGCATGGCGGGTGTGGCAGCCTCGAACGGAGAGCAGGATCGGCTTCAGCAACCAAATCCTACGCTGCTTCAAGTGCTTAAGCTACATCCGCCAGCCCTCATCACTCTTCCGATGCATAAGAACGGTTAGCGAGGCGATCATGGCCCGCGATGCGTTCCTGGCCGTTGCGGCTCACGAGTTACGCAATCCGATGACCCCGATCCGCGGCCGCGTTCAACTTCTGCGGCGCATGCTGCAGCGGAGCGGCGACGACAAGGATGCGCTCGTCGTCAAGATGGACAAAGGCTTGCAGCGGGTCGAGGGGCTGATCGAGCAATACATCAAGCGCGCGACGACCCTGCTGGAAGTCTCCCGCGCCACGAAGGGGCAGCTTCATCTGGATCTCGTTGCCGTCGACCTGTGCGCTCTCGTCCAGGAGGTCGCGCAAGGCCTGGCGCCGATTGCCGATCATGCCGGATCCATCCTTGAGGTCCGTGTCCCTTCCGGTGCCGTCACATGCCACGGAGATCGCCTCGCGGTCGAGCAGGTGGTCGATAACCTGCTCTCGAATGCCATCAAGTACGGTGCTGGCCAGCCAATCGTGGTGAGCGTGGCTGAGGCCCCTGACCTGCCCAATGCCAGCCTCATTCAAATCAAGGATCATGGGGTCGGGATCTCGGCTGAGGATCAGGCCAGGATTTTTGCACGTTTCGAGCGGGCCGTTCGCCCGGGAGAGCACCACGGCGGCTTTGGAGTCGGCTTGTGGGTCGTCAGTCAACTGGTGCAGGCCATGAACGGGACCATCGATGTGGCCAGCATCCCCGGCCAAGGCTCCACCTTCACCGTGTGCTTGCCCCGGCACGACCAAACTGTACAGGAATCATGGTGCCGTCACCCTTAGAGACCATCCCTGCACCCCTGGAGCGGGTGACGAGTGGCGTGCCTGGCCTCGATACGATCTTGCGCGGCGGGTTCATGCGCGGCGGAATCTACATCTTCCAGGGTGCGCCAGGCGCGGGGAAGACCATCCTCAGCAACCAGATCTGCTTTCATCATGTCCGCGACGATGGCGGATGTGCCTTGTTCGTGACGCTCCTGGCCGAGAACCACGCCCGCATGATCCAGCATCTGCGGGGCCTGTCGTTCTTCGATCAGGATCTGGTCGCAGATAAGGTGACGTATCTCAGTGCCTTCCGCGAGATGCGGGACGACGGGCTGAAAGCGCTGACGAACCTCATCCGCCGGGAAGTCCAGAGGCGGCACTGTTCGATGCTGGTGATCGATGGCCTCGTTTCGGCGCGGGCCACGGCGGAAACCGACCTGGCCTTCAAGGAGTTCATTCATGACTTGCAGGAGATTGCGCTCGCCACCGACTGCACGACGTTCCTGACGACGAACCTGCCGCAGCAGGCTGACGACGCCTCTCCCGAACACACCATGGTGGACGGACTGATCGAACTCAATGACCGCACCTACGGCTGGCGCGCCGAGAGCGACCTCCAGATCCGGAAGTTCCGCGGCAGCGGCTTCCTGCGCGGCCGCCACGCCTACAAGATCACCGACGAGGGCTTCGTCGCCCATCCCCGGATCGAGGCGCTTCTGGCGCATCCCTCGCAGGAGGATCAGGGCAGCGTCGCGCGAACGTCAAGCGGTGTGACCGGGCTCGATCGGATGCTGAACGGGGGACTGCCCGGCGCCTCGACCACCATGATCATGGGCCCCTCCGGGGCGGGCAAGACCACTGTGAGTCTTCATTTTCTGGCGCGGTCCACCGAGGCTGAGCCAGGCCTGATGTTCGGCTTCTACGAGACGCCGACGCGCCTGATGGCCAAGGTCGACGACATCTGCAAGCCCCTTGCGGGCACTCGTCGATAACGGCACCGTGGAGGTGCTGTGGCAGCCCCCGACCGACGATATGCTAGATGCCTATGGCGAACGCCTCCTCGAGGCGATTCATCGGCGCAAGGTCAAACGTCTTGTCATTGACGGGTTGACCAGCTTCCACAAGGCCGCCGTCGAGCCCTCGCGCCTGGACCACTTCTTCACCGCGCTGGCCAACGAATTGCGGGTGCTGGGTGTCACGACACTGTACACGCTCGAAGTGCCCGACATTCTGGGTCCTGCGATCCGCATTCCGATCAATGACATTTCCAGCCTGGCCGAAAACCTGATCCTGTTCCGGTTCATCGAATTGCGGGCGAAGCTCTATCGCCTGGTGTCGATCCTGAAGGTCCGTGACAGTGGCTTCGATCCCTCCCTCCATGAGTTCACCATCGGTCCGGACGGGATTGTCGTGCACGCCACGGAGCAGAGCGCGGAAGCGATCATGTCAGACTTTGCGCCGCCCCCGGAAACAGCTGCGTCATCGACGCCAAGGGCCCCGAAGGGGCGCAGGAGCTAGGATCGTGGCCGTCGTCCTCGTAGTCGATGACGAAGTCGGGATTGCGACCCTGCTGGAGGATGTGCTCCAGGATGAGGGCCATCGCGTGCTGACGGCCTCGAACGGGCGCCAGGCGCTGGACCGGATCGCGACCGAAAGGCCCGACCTGATCCTTTCCGATTTCATGATGCCGGTCATGGATGGCGCCGCGCTGGTATCCGCCCTTTCGGCAAGTCCGGATCTGACCGACATCCCGGTCATACTGATGAGCTCTTTGCCTGAAGCGGCTATTGCCGAGCGCTGCAACGGGCATGCTGCCTTTCTGCGCAAGCCGTTCAATATCTTCGATGTGGTCGAGACGGTCGCAAAGCTGATACCCGATGCCGGTGGTCCGGCGGACCCGGAACAATGACCCGGAGCTGAAGGGTCGCTAACCCTTCGACTGGTGTTGCGTTAGAGCTTTGAGCCTCAAGGCAATGCGAGAGGCGAGGTCAACTGCAGTCTTGAGAATCCGCCTATTACGCCACGCTCACAAGGAAACCGTGGCCGGAGGCCGGTTTCGAATTCCCTACCGGTGTGATGCGAAATTGCGGCGCTGGCTTTCGCGCGTGCCTGTGACGGCGCCAAAGCTCTTAAAAAAAGGGCCGCGCCCGATCTTATGACCATGTTCGCGACCCTTGAACCCGTATTTGCCCCTACGGTGACGCCTGCATATCTACCTCGGGCGAGTTATACAATAGGTACAAACCTCTACCTTCGGCCGTCATTGCCAAAATGCCGCACTCTGCAAAGGTCTAATAACAAAGACATGGCAAGTTTTATGTGAGCAGGTGGCCCTCATCGGATTTGTTTTATTTGCCCCTACGGATCCGTAAACTCAAAGCGCCGTCTTCGGACAGGCGCTTTTTCTTTGTATTCGGAATGTCGGAAGCTTGCTATTCGCCCGAGTTCTGACGAGGGCGCCCCGCACCCTGCAGTCGTATCACGTTGTCGCGCGATCGTGCGGCCTCAACGAGCTCTGCGATGCGGGAAGCGAGTTCGGCCTGCCGGAACGGCTTTGCCAGCCGCGGCAGTTCGGATCCGGGTCCCTGGACGAGATTGGTGTAGCCTGTGATGAGAAGGGCCGGAAGACCGGGTCGGAGCTTGCGGGCCTCGCGCACGAAACTCGCCCCGTCTATCCCGGGCATCAGATAGTCGCTCACGAGCAGATCGATCTCGAACTCGTCCCGACGCAGAAGCCCGAGCGCCTCTGCGCCCGAGCTGGCCTGGACAACCGTGTAGCCGAGATCCATCAGGATTTCCGCCGTCCCGATCCGCACGAGCTCCTCGTCATCGACGAGCAGCACGGTCGATGGATATGCGGCCGGAATTGCCTCAGCCTGCGTCTGCTCGCTCGCCGCGGCCTTCTCTTCGGCCACGGGAAGCCAAAGCTCCGCCCGGGTCCCGGATCCCGGCTTGCTCGACAGCAGAAGCGCACCGCCCGATTGCGCGGCCAGCCCGTGCACCATCGACAGGCCAAGGCCAGTCCCCTTGCCCACACCTTTGGTCGAGAAGAAGGGCTCGACGGCGCGCTTCAGGGTTGCCGCATCCATGCCCACGCCGCTGTCGACAACGGAGACGCAAATGTAGTTGCCGGCTTTCAACGTTTCCCAGGGCCTTGGCCGGACCGCCTCGTGCTTGACCTCGATGGTCAGGACACCGCCCCGAGGCATCGCGTCTCGCGCGTTGATGGCGAGATTAAGCACGGCAAGCTCGAGCTGGCTCGGGTCCACCCGTGCCGCAGGCAGATCCGGCGGGGATTTGAGGTTCACCGCGATCGTCGGCCCGATTGAGCGCGTCACGAGATCCTCGATGCCCGCCAGAAGTTCCGACACGTCCACGGCTTTGGGCTGCAGGTCCTGCCGACGGGCGAAGGCCAGCAGCCGCTGCACCAGTGTGGCAGCCCGGCTCGTTGCCTGCAGCGCATTCTCGACGAGCCTTTGCGACCGTGCGTCGTCGGCCGGGATGCGCCGGCGCAACAGATCGAGGTTACCCATCACCGGGGTGAGCAGATTGTTGAAGTCGTGAGCGACGCCACCGGTCAGCTGCCCGATGGTTTCCAGCTTCTGAGCTTCGTGGAGCTGGGCCAGTGCTTCCTCACGCTCACGGGTTCGCTCGAGGACAAGGCGTTCGAGCTCTTCCCGCGATCGGGCGAGAACATCGCGCGCCTCATACTGGCGGCGCCGCGCATTCAGGGCCGAGCGCACCGCCCGGACCATGCTCTCCGCGTGCAGAGGTCGCTCCAGCAGCACGACGTTCCGCAGGCGGTCGAGAGTTTCGAACGCCCGCGTGGAGCGCACGCCCTTGTGTCCGTTGGCGAGAACCACGAATGGAAAGTCCGACCAGGGTGGCTGTTGTTCGAGACGCGCTGCCAAAACATGGAGGTCAGCGCCCGCAAGAGCCTCTTCCGCAACCAGCGCGGCGCCTGCGCCCCGTTCGATGGCGCTGGAAAGAGCTTTCAGATGCTCGCAGATGAAAGCCGGAATTCCATGACGCTTCAGCAGATCCACAGCGACCGAAGCGTCCCGCCCATGGGGCGTGAGGATGAGAACCGTTTCATCCATTGCCGATGCCGTCGCTGCCTTCGCCCAGCGCGTGTGCCGACGCCTCCGGGTGCATCAGAGGAGCGGTGTCGCCCCTGTAGGTGGGCGCTCCGGACAAGATGCCCTGGAAACCTCGCAAGGGAGTGCCGATGCTCAGACCATTGGTATCCACCCGGAACTCGCGAATGGTGCGTTCGTGATCGGTGGTGCGTGTCTTGACGACCGAGATTGCCTTTCGGACTTCGCCATCGGACTCGAAGAAGCGCAGGAGCAGCACCGTGTCGGCAAGATAGCTCAGATCGACATCGGAGCGGATGTCGCCGACGAGGCCATGCTGGCCGAGAATCATCAGGGTCAAAACGCCCTGCTGACCAAGGTAGGACAGAAGCTCGTGCATCTGCAGCGTGAGATGCCGGTCTTCAGGCATCGCCTGCAAATAGGCGTTGAGGCTATCGACCACGACGACCTTCGCACCATCCCGTTCGACAGCATTGCGAACCGCGATTGCAAATTCGCCGGGCGAGAGTTCCGCCGGATCGATCTGACGGATCTTGAGGTGGCCGGACTCGATATAAGGCTGCAGGTCCATGTTGAGCGCAGCCGAGCGCAGCATCAGAGTGGGAAGGCGCTCGTCGAATAGGAAGAAGGCGGCTCTCTCGCCCTGCTCAAGAGCCGACACCATGCAGCGCACAGCGGCCGTCGTCTTACCCACGCCTGCGGGACCGTTCAGGAGGGTGGTCGTTCCCGGAACGAGCCCGCCTCCCAGCAGGGCATCGAGACCGTCGATTCCGGTTTCGAGGATCTCGGCAGGTGTCGCGCCGGGATGTTCGGCCGCAATCAGGCGCGGGTAGACGCAGACGCCACCTGTCAGGATGGACATGTCATGATAGCCGCCGCTGTACTTGATGCCCCGCATCTTGATGACCCGGAGGCGCCGGCGCTCTGCGCCAAAGCCTGTCGGCGTCTGATCGAGCGAGATGACGCCGTGGGCAATGCTGTGCAGCTGAAGGTCGCCGGGCTCCCCGGTGCGGTCGTCCAGGACGAGCACCGTGCAGTCCCGACTCGAGAAGAAGTGTTTGAGAGCCAGAATCTGCCGCCGGTAGCGCAACGGGTTCTGCGCCAGCAAGCGCAGCTCGGACAAGCTGTCGAGCACAACCCGCTTCGGTTTGAGAGCGTCGACCCGTTCCATGACCCCGCGCACCGTTTCGCCGAGCTCTACCTCCGAGGGATGCAAAAGCGTTTGCTCAAGCTCGGGATCGAGACCGGCCTCGGGCACGAGTTCAAACAACTCAAGCCCATCGAGCGACCAACCATGGGTCTGGGCGACCGCCCGCAATTCGCTTTCCGTTTCGGATAAGGTGACATAGAGCCCCGGCTCACCGCGCCGGGCGCCTTGAAGCAGGAACTGAAGCGAGAAAGTGGTTTTACCGGTGCCGGGCGGGCCCTCGACCAGATAGAGCCGATTGGCCGTGACGCCACCACCGAGGATGTCGTCGAGCCCTTCGATTCCGGTTGGAATTCGTGAGGCTTCCGTAGAGACATGACTATTCATCAGGTAACCTTCAGCACGGCCTTGCACCTATGCCAGTGGGTCGCAGAAGATGGAACCTCACGCTGGATCAGAGAAAGATCATCAATCTCCCACTCAGGAGAACCGCCAAATAACGCTCAAGCCTAGCTTGAGGTTCCTGCCCAATGAAGCGGAGTGTCTATACCGGCTCAGGTGCGAATACCGGATGCTGGCGAAGGGCAGAGGACCTTCAGAGCCTGACCCAGAGCGGGCAGCGACGCTTTAAGCTGACTACCGATGGCGATCACCGGGACGGGGCAGGCTCATCCGGGGTGGAGAAACGCGGTTTGCTGCCTATTTCGGAAGAGCGGTGGGGAAAAAAGGCCGAGCATCGGCTTAAAGCTAAGGGAACACGCAATGGCCAAGACAATGGCGAAGAACACGATCTGTCTCTGGTACGACAAGGACGCCGAGGCGGCCGCCCGCTTCTATGCCGAGACCTTTCCCGACAGCGCGGTGGGTGCCGTGCACCGCGCCCCCGGCGACTACCCGTCCGGCAAGGAGGGCGACGTGCTGACGGTCGAGTTCACGGTTGCGGGCGTTGCCTGCATCGGCCTCAACGGAGGTTCCGCGTTCAAGCATAGCGAGGCCTTCTCGTTCCAGATCGCCACCGACGATCAGGCCGAGACCGACCGCTACTGGAATGCCATCGTCGGCAACGGCGGCCAGGAGAGCGCCTGCGGCTGGTGCAAGGACAAGTGGGGCCTGTCCTGGCAGATCACGCCGCGCGTGCTAACGGAGGCGATGGCGGCCGGCGGCGATGAGGCCAAGCGCGCGTTCGATGCGATGATGACCATGAAGAAGATCGACGTCGCCGCGATCGAGGCGGCGCGGCGCGGGTGATGCTCTCCCGCGCATGACGCGCCGGTCGGGGGCGGCAGGCCGAAGAAGAGAGATGGTTCCACCGACGTGGAAGCGTCTCTAGCATCGGACCCAAAAATGGACCCCACTTTTGGGATCCAATCCGATGCTCCTTCTCTTGGCTGGCGCATCGTTGAGCGCGGCCCCCTGGGTTCGCACGATGCGCTAGCAGCGGAGTGGACCAGCTGGCCCACGGAATATCTGTGGCTCGTGCAAGCCTCATCCGCCCATCAATTGAGAAACACCGACCGAGGGGCCGTATGGGCGGTGATGGGCAGAACCTGCTCAACCTCGGCATCGATCGTCTGGTCGATGATTTCGGCCAGCACCATCGTGTCGTCGGCCGCCATGGTGCTGGTCGGATAGATCAGGAACTCGCTGCAGCTCTCGACGACGACGGCATCGCGGTCGAAGCGCAACACGCAGTTGGTCTGACGCATGAGCCATTCCGGCACACGATCGCCGGCCTCGAACGTCCAAGTCTTGTCAGGCATCGTAAAGTGCTCCTCGACGGTCTGCGGCGCCTTACCGGCGACGGAACTGCGGACGGCGCGGAGCACCCGGACGGGGCGCGCCCGAACCGCTGTCCTTGTGACGGAAGATCAGCCGGCCTTTGTCGAGATCGTAGGGCGACATCTCGACGGTCACGCGGTCGCCGGCGAGGGTCTTGATGCGGTTCTTCTTCATCTTGCCGGCGGTGTAGGCGACGATCTCGTGCCCGCTCTCAAGCTTCACCCGATAGCGCGCGTCCGGCAGAATCTCCATGACTTCGCCTTCGAAGGTGATCAGTTCCTCTTTAGCCATTCCAAAATCCTTTTGCTGAAAACAAAAAAGCCGCTCCCGAGGGGCGGCTTCGACAAGCGGCGTGGCGCACCACGCCGCCCGTTACCAACGGAAGTTACGCCATCTGGATGTTGTTGACGGCGACCTTGCCGCTGCGGCGATCTTCGGCCGTATCGAAGGACACCTTCTGGCCTTCGCGCAGGCCGCTGATGCCGGCACGCTCGAGCGCCGTGGCGTGGACGAACACGTCCTTGTCGCCGTTGTCGGGCTGGATGAAGCCGAAGCCCTTTTGATCGTTGTAGAACTTAACGGTGCCTGTGTTCATGGGAATATCCTTGGTTTTTCGGATGCAAGTGCACGTGGGCGAAGGACGTGCTGCCGCACGACCTTACCCGGTTCGTCGATGTTTGGGAAAGGGTGTCTGAACGTGCGCCTGGAAAGCCAAGGCGAAACGGCCCGATTGTCCGGCCAAATGTCGATGACCCCTATCTAGGGCCGCCTTGCGGCGAATACAAGGCGGGTATGTTAAGAAAAATTCGTCATCCGGACCGGCGCTGATCTTCGACGACGTTTGAGATTTTCTGGATAGTTCTGCGACAATCTCGACTTGGCGATCGTTTAACTTTCCTTCGTCGCATCGATTTATCCAGATCTGCAAAGTTTTATCTTGCAATGAGCTAACATGTAGTCCATATTGGAGTTCTCCAACCGAGATGTTCGGCCTGCTCTCTTTAGCTCATGATCGAGCGCCGAGCCCGCTTTCCGTTCCCATCGCTTGTTACATGCGTCGGTCCGCCGAGGCTGAGCCCTTGCTCGTCTTGGCGCCGACGGTTTCACTCATAGCAATGCTCGTCGGCCGTGCCGATCGAGCCGAGGTTTCATTATGTCGACCATTCTCCACACTCAGGATCATAAGAAGAAATCCCAGCCTGCGAAGGCCGTTCCGCAGATCAAGGATGAGCCGAAGCGGCAACCTGTCGGCATGTCCCGCGAGGAAATCCGCCAAATCGTCCTCGAGATGATTGGCTGATCGCTTTTTGCCAAGTCGCAAGGACCTGAAATGGCATCGGTCAGCTGGCGGGCGGCAAGCGGGCTTCAAGATCCGAGCAAAGACCATCGTCGGACCTTTGCAGCATTTCAGCGTCCTTCCGCCTTTGACCTATCGAGACATTTCCAGAGCACCGGAGCAGAAGCTCCGATGCTCCTCTCCTGTTGGCTGGCGCATCGTTGAGCGCTGACCCGCAGGGCCACGCCAGTGGAAACCGGGTTCACTTTTCTGCACGATGCTCCTTCCCTTGGCTGGCGCATCGTTGAACGCGGACCCAGCGGGCCGCGCAAGCGAAAACCGGATCCACTTTTCCGCACGATGCGCTAAAGGGCAGTCTACTGGGCGGTGATGCTCGAGGTGGTTTCGAGCTTCGTCACGGGCGGCGGGTTCCACTTGCCGGTCAGGGCGTCCGACCGCGGCGCGTAGAGCCGCAGCATCACATTGAACGGCCCCTTCGGCGCGGGAAGCCAGTTGGCTTCCTTGTTTTGTCCGGGGCTCTCGTTCTGCAAGTACAGGTCCAGGGAGCCATCCCCGTTATGCTTGAGCGGCATCCAACTGCTCAGAGCGAAGCGGTTGAGGCTGTTCGGAACCTGGAAGCCGTCAGAATCGTAGAGCGTCAGTGACCAGAAGGCCGCAGCCGGCGGAATCTGGCCCTTCTCGAAGTGGATCGTGTACTTGCTCGCGCCGTCGAGCGGCCGGCCTGTCTCATCGGCGAGATTCATGGGATAGATCGCATCCTCCGGCAGATTGGCTCCGAGCCCGAGCTGCGAAACGATGGCCCGCTTGAGGTAGTAATTGCCGTAGACGCCCATCGTGTCGGTGTTCATCGACCAGCCGTTCGCGACGCGGGCAAGCGTCCTGACCTTCCACTCCATGAGATTCCGCGCGCTCTCCGGCGCTGCTTCGAGCGCCTTCCTGACGACCGGATCGATCTTATCGACGTCGAAGCTCTTGCCCGCCTCGATGCCGATCCGCTTCATGCGGGCGAGGATCGGCTCGTCGGTGAGATGAGGTCCGGCGAGCTTCAGGAGGTCCGCCGCATAGGCGAAGTATTTCAGGGGCGGCATGGTATCGACCTGCACCTTGGGTGGCGTCCTCATGTCGATGCTCGGGTCGATCTTCACCTCGGGCGCTCGCGGGGTTTTCCCCCATTCGGACAGGGGCGTGACCTTGTACCCGGCCTGGATCTTGTGAACCGCGTCGTAATCGGCCGGGCCGTCCGTCTTGGTTCGGCCGATGATCCACACGATCGGCGTCGGTGCATCGATGCGCTGGGTGCCGGCAGGCAGCCGGAACTCGTCGAACCGCTCGCGCAGATCGGGTCGCCACGTGGCGGGCGCGATCAGATACTCACCAGCCTGTGTTCCCGTCGTGCGCCAGCCCGGCGACGCGAACACATCGGTCCACATGTCGAGCATCGGCAGGAGGTAATAGCGCCCGCCGGTATCCGGCACCGAGACCACCATCGGTTCCTTGGAGAGGTCGAGGAAGGCCGACGAATAGAGCGTGTCGAAATTGTAGCGGACCACACCCTTGTCGTCGCCGGGAGGATAGGTGGGCACGTTATTGAACATGTTCATCGGCCCCCGGCCGGGAACCTTGCCGGGTTCGAGGTTGGTGAACTGCTTGCGCGTCACATCCAAGCTGATGATCGGATAAAAATACACGTAGGCATCGATGGCGATATCCTGGGCTTCCTGCTCGGTGATCGCGTAGGCGTTCGTCATCGTGCCTCCGAGGCCGAGGCAACTTGCCAGGACCGCGGTGCCGAACAACCTTGTGGTGTGATTGAGAAGTCGTGACATAAGGTGATCGCTCCCTGAAAGACGCCCGTGCATCCGGAATCGAAGCCGATGTGGCTTGCCGAGGTGGCGAGCGGCTGAGGTGGCGCGCTGCGACGTTACTGCTGGGGGCGCACCGGCTTTTGGCCATACACTCATCGCGGCCGCAGCTTAGCATGCTTCACTTTTCGCGTAGATCGGGGGCTTCCCTGAAACTCACATTGGGAAAACCCTGAGGCCATGCCGCATGATTCCTGCAGCGCGGTCCGCATCGGTCGATGTTCGGCCGTACCGATCGCGTCCGCGTCAGCCTTGCTGGAACTGTTTTACAACCTGAGCCATTGATCCGTCGCAGGGAGGATTGTTCCCATGAGCGATCTGGCGACGGGCAGTGGCGCATCCACCAAGGCGGAGCTGGAACCCGAACTTCACCGTGTGATGGGACCGCGGCTGCTGCTTCTCTTCATCGTCGGCGACATTCTGGGCACCGGCATCTATGCGCTGACCGGCCAGGTGGCAAAGCAGGTCGGGGGCGTAGTCTGGCTGCCCTTCCTGGTCGCCTTCGTGATCGCGATGATCACGGCGTTCAGCTATCTCGAACTCGTCACCAAGTATCCCAAGGCCGCAGGCGCCGCCCTGTATACCCACAAGGCCTTCGGGATCCATTTCGTCACCTTCATCGTGGCCTTTGCGGTGATGTGTTCGGGAATCACCTCCGCCTCCACGGCGTCGCGAGCCTTCGCCGCCAACTTCTCGTCCGGCTTCGGCCTTGGCCTGGGAAGCCTCGGCATCACCCTCACCGGGCTCCTCTTCATGGCGGTCGTCGCCATCGTCAATTTCCGCGGCGTCGGCGAGAGCGTGAAAGCCAACGTGGTGCTCACCTGCGTCGAGCTCACGGGCCTCCTGATCATCATCGTCATCGGCATGTGGGCGATCGGATCGGGCCAGGGCGACGTATCCCGTGCCTTCACCTTCGAACAGCCGGGGGAGAGCGGCCTGTTCTGGTCCGTCATCGCCGCGACGACGCTGGCCTTCTTCGCGATGGTCGGCTTCGAGGATTCGGTGAACATGGCGGAGGAGTGCAAGGACCCCTCGCACATCTTCCCGAAGGTGCTCCTCACCGGCCTCATCCTCACCGGCCTCATCTATATTTTTGTGTCGATCTCGGCCATCACGCTCGTGCCGGCGGCCGAGCTCGGAGAGGGAGAGACGCCCCTTCTCAAGGTCGTCTCGGCCGGGGCACCGGGCTTTCCGCTCGGCGTTTTCGGCCTCATCACGATGTTCGCCGTCGCCAATTCCGCGCTGATCAACATGCTGATGGCGAGCCGCCTTGTCTACGGCATGAGCCGCGAGGGCGTGCTCCCGCCGATCCTCGGTCGGGTGCATCGGAGCCGGCGCACGCCCTACATCGCGATCGCCTTCACCTCGCTCCTGGCCTTCGGGCTGATCACCTTCGTCGGCGCGGTGCCGGCGCTCGGCGGCACGACTGCGCTGCTGCTTCTCGGAGTCTTCACCGTCGTCAACGTTGCGGTTCTCGTGCTCCGGAAGGACACGGTCGACCACAAGCATTTCAGAACCCCGACGATCCTGCCGGTTCTCGGCGCGCTCTCCTGCGCTTTCCTCGTCGGGCCCTGGACCGGTCGACCCTCGATCCAGTATGTGATTGCCGGCGTCCTGCTCGCCATCGGCGCCGTGCTCTGGTTCGTGACCGTGATGGTGATGCGCTCGCAGGGGCTGAATCCGTCCGGGACCGACCTTCCTCCCATCGGCCACTCCGGACCCGTGAACTGAACCTGCTCACGCAGCCTTCTCGACGGCATGGAGTCTGCGCGGCACCGGCCGCCTTCTCATGCGCGGCTTCACAAAAAAATAAAAGAATTTCAGCGGTGTGAAGCAGTTCACAGTGTCCGTTTGGGAAGTGGTGCAAAGTCCATTCATCGCCAACGGAGAACGTATCTCAGGCGGTACGAAGCGCAACACTTGATAGAGATAGGATAGCTCATGGACCTCAACGTGAATGCCAGCCCGATCACCCAGGTTGCAACCACCACCGCCGTCGGCGGCCCCGGCGTTCTCGGCAGCGGCGGCGACGCCATCGCCGTGACGAACCAGGATGCTGACAGCACGAACATCCAGATGAGCGACCACGACTACTTCCCGTGGGGCGGCCCGGCTTATGACTTCGGCCCCGACCTCAACGTGAATGCCAGCCCGATCACGCAGGTGGCGACGACCACGGCGCTCGGCGGCCCCGGCTTCCTCGGCGAAGGCGGCGACGCCCTTGCCTTCACCAACCAGGACGCCGACATCTTCAACGTCCAGGGCTAAGACACACCTTCCCACGAGCGCCATCGGCTCACAGCCGATGGCGCTCTTTTTATTTGGCATCGCGGCGTCCCATCCCAATCCGGCAGGGTAATTCAGGACCTGTTGCAAAAACTGTTATGTGATGATGCTTCTAGCCTAGGTGAAACTTGAGAGCGTCGATTCATCGTTCTTTCGTCGGGTCGTGGAACTTACCGCCGGCACACGCGCTTTCATCGGTTAATCGGAGCCTTGCTCGGGGGCTGCATGAGCTAGAAGTGCAAGCCAGATAGGTGCCCCATGCGCCATAAATTCGAGACCGGACAAGCTGTCGTGCCGGCACATCCTCGCAACGACCGCCATCATATGTATTATATTGTTCAGCTGCTCCCCGAGACCTCCTACGAGCCGCAATACCGCATTCAGCAGGTGGAGAGCGGGATCACCTGTGTTGTCGCCGAGTCGGACATCAAAATCGTGAAGGGGTGATAGACGTTCCGGACCCGAGCTTGGCTGGAGGTCGATCGAGGCGATGGAGGTTGCAAGCGGATACGGCGCGCACATCGTGCGCGCCGCGCTTTTCACTGAAATCAACGGAGCGTCCTGAACCCCGCGCGAACCTCCTGCGACAGGAACTCCGGCTGCTCCCAGGCCGCGAAATGCCCGCCTTTGGGGAGCCGGTTGTAATGCACGAGCTTGGGATAAGCCCGCTCTGACCAGCTCTTCGGCGCCTGGTAAAGCTCGTCGGGAAAGACGCTGACGGCAACGGGGATGGTGACGCCCTTGACGCTGAAGAACGGCCCCTTGTTTTCCCAATAGAGACGGGCCGCGGAAATGGCCGTGTTGGTCAGCCAGAACAGGGTGATGTTGTCGAGGACGTCGTCCGGCGTCAGCCCTTCCGGCTGTCCGTCGACGGAGCGCGCGATCATCTCGTAGCTTGCGGGATCGTGGTCGATCATGAAGGCAGCCAGACCGACGGGCGAATCCGCAAAGCCCGTCAGCGTCTGCGGCCGGTCGCCCATCAGGATCGCGTAGCCGATATGCTTGTAGAAGGAGGAAATCTGCTCGCATGCGCGCTGTTCTTCCTCGCTCAGACCTGTGGGCGGCGGGTCGCCGCGCAAAAGCGCCTTGTCGATCTCGGGCGGAACCACGCCGGCCATGTTCGTATGAATGCCGACCAGACCCGAAGGGGCCTTTAGCGCCATCATGTCGACGACGATCGCCCCCCAATCGCCGCCCTGCGCGCCATAGCGCGTGTATCCGAGGCGCTTCATCAGCTCGATATACGCATTGGCGATGCGGACGGGATCCCAGCTCGTCGTCGTCGGCTTGCCCGAGAAGCCGTAGCCTGGCATCGACGGAATCACGAGGTGAAACGCGTCCGACGCGCTGCCGCCATGCGCCGTGGGATCGGTCAGAGGCCCGACGATCTTCAGCTGTTCGATGACCGATCCGGGCCATCCATGCGCCACGAGGAGCGGCATCGCGTTCTCATGCTTCGAGCGCACATGAACGAAATGGATGTCCAGCCCGTCGATAGTGGTGATGAAGTTCGGCAGGGCGTTGAGCTTCGCCTCGATCTTTCGCCAGTCGTATTTCGTCTTCCAATGCTGCGCGAGTTTCTGGATCGTCGCGAGCTGCACGCCTTGCGACGAATCCCTCACCGTCTCCCGGTCGGGCCATCGCGCCGCCTCGACGCGTCGGCGCAGCTCGACGAGATCCGCTTCCGGAATGTCGACGCGGAAGGGACGGATCGCGTCGCCTTCAGTTGCTTTAGGTTTGCCTTTGCGGAGAACGTTGGCCGCAATTGCGCCCGCAGAGGCCGTCGCGGGGGAAGGTTGATTCGGAAGTGACGGATTCGGCATAAAAATTCTCCATGCGTTCCGGTCGCCACAGGTGGCGAGAGGCAAGACTCGGACGATCACGAGACTTCTGGCCTTGTGCACACGTCACCGCGGAGCGGTCGCTTGGGACCCTCTCATTCGATGGAGGCTGAGGCGCCTGCGAACAGGCCCTCCTTCCGCGGGTTACACAACCACTCGGTTTGAGGAGCGACGTCGGCAAAGCTGTCGATTAAAAGCGGCCCGTCGGAGCCGAGGTTCAACGCAGAACGTTGATTGGGCGCGGAGGATACGCCTCGCTCGCCGAGCCGGCAAGCGAAGCGGTTGCAGAAGCAGGAGGGCGTTCACTCCGCTGCATCGGGTTTCGCCCGCATGGCGCGCAGGAGGTTGTCGCGAATCCCGGCGACGGACTTCTGCACGGCGGAAAAATCTTCTCCGAGCCCGGTGGCTTCGACCAGCGACGCGGTCGGGTCCGCGTCGATCAGCTCGCGACCGGCCGGCGTCAGGCTGACCCGCACCTGCCGCTCATCGGCGGAGTCGCGGTGACGCCGGATATAGCCCATCGCCTCGAGCTTCTTGAGGAGCGGCGTCAGCGTGTTGGATTCCAGAAACAGCTTCTCGCCGAGCGCGCCGACGGTCTGGTCGCCCTCCTCGGAGAGCGCCACCAGGGCGATATACTGGGTGTAGGTCAGGCCAAGCTTGTCCAGGATCGGCTTGTAGGCCCGGCCGAAGGCCAGGTTCGCCGAGTAGATGGAGAAGCAGAGAAAGTTCGCGAGCTTCCTCCCCTCCCCGCCTTTCTGTGGGGAATCCGGCAGGTGCGTAGCCGGGTTCTCCGATTCCGATGTCTTGGTCGCTATCTTGGGCATGGCTACCTTGGGCATGGGTCTATCCGCGATCTTCCGCTCGACCGCAATATAAATCGCACACGATTAAATCGGAAGTGCTTGACATAACCCCTTGCTTTCTCTATTTGCATCGTATCCGAATTAATCGGATACGATTTAAATTGCATCGTAAGGATTTCGCCATGACTGCCAAGGTTATCTTTACCGGAAAGACCCACAACACGGGCGGCCGTGACGGCGGCACCCGCAGCAGCGACGGCTTCCTAGACCTCAAGCTGGCGCAGCCGCATCCTGCGGCCGAGAACCTGTTCGGCGCAGCCTGGTCGGCCTGCTACATCGGCGCGCTCGAGCTCGCCGCCGCCCAGAAGAAGATCGCCCTTCCGGCCCAGCCGACGGTCGATGCCGAGATCGATCTGGTTCTCGACAACGGCGCCTATGTCCTGCAGTCCCGCCTCAATGTCAGCCTGCCGGGTCTCGACCGCGAGGTCGCGCAGACCTTGGTCGACGCGGCACACACGATCTGCCCCTATTCCAAGGCGACGCACGGCAACATCGCCGTCGAGACCAACCTGCTCTGAACCGGATCGGCCGGGCCTGCCTCCACGGCGGGCCCGGTTCCCTTGGGAGGCGACGCAACGAGCGTTCAATCCGGCTACGCAACGTGCTTAAAGCGCGAGTTTCGCAGAAGCGCACCCGCGAAATCCCGATGCCGCGTCGATCAATGCCAAGCTTGCCGCATCAGTGAACGGGTCTCGAACGGGATCCGGCGCCGACGCTGTGAAAACTCCGCCATTTGGAAGTCAAGCAGATGTGATAGCGGAATGACGTTCCAGAGACAGGGCGGAAGGAGTATGAATTCAGGGTGACCTGCGCTGGAAACGAAAGATGCCTGGAGGCAGCGATGTGGAAGAGCACGATAGTGCTATCCCTTTTCATGGTGGTGACCGGTGCACAGGCGCAAGCACGCCCGTCGACGGTGGACATGTCGTGCAGCGCAAACCGCCAATTGGTGTTTGCCAGCGGCGCCATTGTCCTTGGCACCGGCGGCAGCACCTATGACCGGTTCGTTCGCGATCGCACATTCTGCCAGATGACCGAATATGCGCAGACGGCCTATGTGCCGAGTCTCGAAACACCGGTTTGCTTCGTCGGTTATCGCTGCAAACAAGGCCCCCGCGATTGGCTGGACTGACGATCGTCTTGCGATCACCTCTGTGACCCGGCAGCAGATATTGTCACGCAAGCCTTGAAGGCCTGCGCGAACAAGGCAACCGTTTCGATCTCATTCGATGACCGTGTCGGCACTGCTGATCAGGGATGGCGGGACCGTGATGCCAAAGGCCTCCGCCGCTTTCAGATTGATGAACAGCTCGACCTTCGTGACGAGCTGCACCGGCAGATTGGAAGGTTTTTCGCCGTTCAGAACCCTCCCGGCATAGCTGCCGGCGCGGCGATGCGACTGTGTGAAATCGCCTCCATAGCTCATCAGGCCGCCTGCCAGGGGAAAGTCGCGGGACTGCGTGATCGCCGGCATGGAATAGCGAAAGGACAAAGAGGCAAGCTGTGGAGAGCGGAAGGCGAAGTAAGGATCCGAGGTGAAGACGAGTCCGCCCGCCTGTGCCTGGGTGGCGGACAGGAACATCGCTTCGAACTCACCCTCCGTGCTGGCGTTCAGAACATGCAGCCGCACCCCGAGGGCCTCGGCCGCCAGCTGGAGGTTCTTCACCTGTGAGCCCGAGGTCGGGCTGGTCGGGTTGACGGCAACGGCGAAGGACGACGCGGTCGGACGCAGCTCGTGCATGAATTCCAGCCGCTTGCGCGAGACTTCCACGCTCAGACTCGACACGCCCGTGATATTGCCTCCCGGCCGCGACAGGCTGTCGACCACGCCGAGCGCGACGGGATCGCCTCCCATCTCGAAGACGATCGTGATCGTCTTCGTCGCCGCTTTTGCAGCGACCGCGGCAGGCGCGCCGCCGGGCGCGGCAAGGACGGCGACGTTCCGGCTGGCGAGATCGGCTGCAAGTGCGGGCAACCGATCATACCGGCCTTCCGCCCACCGGTATTCGATCGCCACGTTGCGGCCCTCGACATAGCCGACGTCGGCAAGGCCCTCCCGGAAGGCCTTGAGGCGGCTGTCGAACAATGCGGGCGATTCAGGCGCGAGATATCCGATGACGGGCATGGCCGGCGATTGCGCGCGCGCAGGAAGGGTCCATGCCGCAGCACCGCCGAGCCAGGTGAGGACATCCCGCCGCCTCATCTGTTCAGCATCCTATGTTGATGGAGGGCTGAAGACGCAGAATGGAACATTATTCCAAAAGCCATCATCCGTTCACCTCGACGGTTTCATCGGCAGCCGACGACTTGCCGGGATCATAGCGCATTATGAGGAAAAGTGGACCCGGTTTTCATTGGCGTGGCCCTTCGGGTCCGATGCTCTAACTGCAATGCCTGTATCACGAAACCGCTTTGAACGATCCGGCAGATCGCTCATCGAGCGCTTCGCTTAAACCGCGTCGGGCCGCTCGGCGTAAGCGACGCGGTATACGAGGAACTCTTCGTCATACCCCTTGATCCGGCGCATCCCCGTCGGGTTCAGAATCCGCTGATCCTTGACCGCCTCCGCAACCGTCGCGTCCGCGAGGATCTCCCGGTCGGCGGCCGACGCGCACAGGCGCGCGGCGAGGTTCACGACGCTGCCGATGGCGGTGTAGTCGAACCGGCTCTCGTAGCCGATCCGCCCGACCGTGGCCTGGCCCATGGCAAGCCCCATCCCGAACCCGATCCGGTATCCCCGCTGGTGCCAGCCGACGATGAGCTTCTGCACGCAAAGCTGCATCTCCACCGCAAGATCGACGGCCTGCAGCGCCGGCTCCGCGACCGGGACGGGCGCGTTGACGAGGAGCATCAGCCCGTCGCCCGAAAAGCTCGTGAGCGTCGCCCCATACTTGGTGATGATCTGGCCGAGCGCATCGTAATATTCCGACAGGACGCTCATCACCTCCTCGGGAGCCGTCCTTGCCGAAAAGGCGGTGAAGCCGCGCAGGTCGCCGAACACGGTCACGACTTCGGTGCGGCGGCCCTCGAGCACATCGTCGTCACCCTTGCGGTCGACCAGCTCCGCCACCTGCGGCGCGAGGAACCGCTTGAGTTTCGCGATCCGCTCCTGGCGTTCCTGCGACACGGCGAGCTCAGCGGCCATGGCGTTGAAGCTCTCGGCGAGCCGCTGAAGTTCGTCCCCCGTTGCGATATGGATGCGATGGTCGAACTGCCCGGCACCGATGCGCTCGGTGCCATCCTCGAGCATGTGGATCGGCTTGGTCATCCGGCTGGCGAGGACATAGGCCAGCAAACCCGAGAAGGCGGCGCCGGCGAGAAGAAGGCCGACGGTCCGCCACAAGGCCGCATAGATCGGCCCGAAGGCCTCGGACAGGGGCTGCTCGACCACGACCGTCCAGTCAGGGCCGGCAACCGGCGCGGCGGCTGCTGCGACGGCGATGCCCTCGGCGTCCCAGCCCGTCGCGACATCCGCACCGGCGCGTTGGATCACCTCCCGGATCTCCCGGAAGGGAGCGAGCGTCGCCTCGTCCGCGCCCCGCAGCACGAGGCTGATGTCCGGATGGGCCACGAGCCGGCCCGGCCCGTCCAGCACGAAGGCGTCGCCCGTCGCGCCGATCTTGATGGCCGAGATCACGTCCCAGATCAGTTTCAGGTTCACCTCGGCGACAACCACGCCGACCGAGGGACGATTGCCGGATATCGCAACCGTCATGTAGGGCTCGGAGTCGCGATAATAGCTGACTTCGCCGTACCAGAGCCGGTTCGAGCGGGCTCCCGCCACGGCCTCGTCGGCCGAGCGGTCGGTTCGGGTCTCGGTTCGGTTCAGGCCGATGCGCGAGACATAGAGACGCTCGCGTCCGTTGCCGTCGAGAAGCGTGAGGCTGACGATGGCCGGCACCTGCCGCAGCAGGCGCAGGGCATCGATCCGCCGCCGCTCGTCCGGTTCGTCGGTCCAGGGGAGCTGGACCAGCCAGCCGAGCTGATTGGCGATGCCGTCGAGAAAGCCCTGGATCTTGGCGCCCGCCGACCGCGCCTCGACCCCCAAAAGCTGATCGAGCGTCGCCCGCTGGTCGCGATAGCCGAACCAGGCCTCGCTGACGCCATTGGTCGCCAGAGGAATGACCACGGCCAGAAACAGCACGAGGAAATATTTCTGGAACAGGCCGCGGAGCCGGAGACGCTGCTTGCTCATGAGCGCTTTGGCCGATCGCGACGGCAAGGAGCCGGGATCGCACGGATCATCGACACGGAAGGCAAAGCGATCATTGAGAGGCCTCGACCGGCAGCCATCGCATTTCCGTCGATTATGAGGCCAGTCGCGGCACCCTGCCAGTGGTTTGTCTCCGGCTGCCGCCGTCGCCCGCAGCCGCCGTTCGTGGCGGCCACTCCACTTTTGCGCCCATGCTTTGAGGGGCGAGAAGCGTTACCATGCGATCGACATGCACAGGATCGTGGGTCGCATAAAGGAAATTCGCCGGATGCGGCGCGTGTATACGGACCGGCTGCTCACGCTGCTGACCGTAGTGCTGATGCTTGCGATGTTTGTCTTTGCACCGCTTCAGGCCGTCGGAATTTTCGTGTTTCAGGGCTTCGCGATCGCGGCCCTGTTGGCGATCATCGGCAGCATGTTCGTCATCTCCGACCACCCCGCGGCTTTAGCCGTGATGTTTATCTGCCTCACGGCCAATATCGTCGTCTTCGTGCTGCGGCTCTATTATCCGCCATGGCCATACAACCTTTATGTATTGGCGTCTGCCTGGCTCGCCATCTCGGTCACTCTTGGAGCGGTCGTCGCCCAAGCCGTCTTCAGGCGCGGCCGCATCACCTATCACCGCATCGTGGGCGCCATCCTGCTGTACCTGCTCATCGCCGTCTTTTTCGGGACCCTGTTCATCTTTGTCGGGCTGTCGACCCCGGATGCCATCAAGGGAATAACATTCGAAGACAACGCGGCCCTTGCCAACTCGGTCTTCTATCTGAGCTTCGTGACCCTGACCTCGACGGGATACGGCGACATCGTTCCGGTGCATCCGATCGCACGCACGCTGTGCATCCTCGAAAGCGTGATCGGCCAATTGTATCCGGCGACTTTGCTGGCGAGGATCGTGACCCTCGAAATGCGTCACAGCAGCGACTGAGAACGCACCGCTCGTGGGATGGCGCCCGCGAGTTCGGCGAGACCGACTTTTCCGTCCATGCGGGACAACAGGAGGCCTTTCGTCCGACGCACCTGCCAGGGAGCGAGCCCTCCGCGAGCGGGCTGCAGGATTGCAGGCTGGTCGCAGTAGAACCGGGTGAGATGGGCGAGGAAGCGGACCTGTTCTTCACCCATCAGACCGGTTAGTCTGCGCGCCGGGACACAGGTCGCGGCGCTGAGCTGCTGGCTTTGTTGTCAGGCAGAGTGAAGCATGAACGTGCGGGACTTATTCGATCTTTCCGGCCAAACGGCGTTGATCACCGGCTCATCGGGGGGCTTGGGGCTGGCCATTGCCCGCGGGCTTGCGGAGGCCGGCGCGGCGGTCATTCTCAATGGTCGCGATGAGGCAAAGCTCACCGCTGCCGCGCACACGCTGAGCAGTGCCGGGCATCGGGTCACCACGAGCGCTTTCGATGTCTCCGACGAGAGCGCGATCGAGGCTGCCTTCGATGGCTTCGACCGCTCGGGCATCGCCATCGACATTCTCGTCAACAATGCCGGCATTCAACTGCGCAAGCCGATGGTGGATCTGGCGGCCGACGAGTGGCGGATGGTGCTGGAAACCAACCTCACCAGCGCCTTCCTGGTCGGTCGCGAGGCTGCAAGACGCATGATCGCACGGGGCAATGGCGGAAAGGTCATCAATATCGGTTCGCTGGCGAGCGAGGTCGCTCGCGCAACCATCGCGCCCTACACGGCCGCGAAGGGCGGCATCAAGATGCTGACGCGCTCCATGGCGGCCGAATGGGCGGCGCACGGCATTCAAGCCAATGCCATCGGCCCTGGCTACATCGTCACCGACATGAACAGGGCCCTTGCGGAGGACGCCAAGTTCGATGCCTGGGTGCGAGGCCGGACTCCCTCCGGGCGCTGGGGCGTGCCGGATGACCTGATCGGCGTTGCCGTATTCCTGGCCTCTGCCGCATCGGCCTATGTCAATGGCCAGATCATCTACGTCGACGGCGGGCTGCTCGCGGTGCTGTGAAAGCAGCGCTCATTGGCTCTGCGGAGCGGCAGCGTTCGTCGCCGCCACCCGCCACACGGCATTGCCGGCATCGTCGGCGATGAGGAGCGCCCCGGTGCCGTCGATGGCGACGCCGACCGGACGGCCGCGGGCCTGATCGCCGTCCAGGAACCCGGTGACCACGTCCTGCGCCTTGCCGGCCGGCTTGCCGTTCGCGAAGGGGACGTAGACGACCTTGTAACCGTTAAAGGCGTTGCGGTTCCAGCTGCCGTGCTCGCCAATAAACGCGCCGTTCCTGTAAGGCTCAGGCAAGGTCGAGTTCATCGAGAAGGTCAGGCCGAGCGCTGCCACATGGCTCGACAGCGCGTAATCAGGCATGATGGCCTTCTGCACCATGTCCGGTCGCGGCGGATGCACGCGCTCGTCCACATGATTGCCGAAATAGCTCCATGGCCAGCCGTAGAAGGCGCCCTCCTGCACGGAGGTCAGGTAATCCGGCACGAGGTTGGGCCCGAGCTCGTCCCTTTCGTTGACGACCGTCCACAGGACACCGGTTTCGGGATGGAACGTCAGGCCGTTGGGGTTGCGCAGGCCGGACGCGTAAAGGCGGGCGGCGCCCGTCCCGCGGTCGATCTGCCAGATCGCGGCGCGGCCCTTCTCGGCCTCGATTCCGCGTTCCGCGGCGTTCGAGTTGGAGCCGACCGAGGCATAGAGAAAGCGCCCGTCCGGACTGATCGCCAAATCCTTGGTCCAGTGATGGTTGATCGGCCCGCCGGGAAGCGGCGCCAGCTCCTTCGGCGCCGCGGTGATCTGTGTCTGTCCGAGCTGATAGGGATAGGCCAGGATCGCATCGGCCGCAGCGACGTAGAGCGTGCCCTCGTGCCAGAGGACGCCGAAGGGCGAGTTCAGCCCTTTGAGCAGATCGTGGCGCTCATCGACCTTGCCGTCGCGGTTCGTGTCCCGCAGGAGCGTGATCAGGTTGCTTTCCTTCGGCGGTCCGCCGCCGCCACCCTTGGCCATCGCCATGATCCATTCGCGGATCACGTCCTTGGGCCGCGGCAACGGCTTGCCTTCCGGTGCGCGCGACTGCACGACGAGGACGTCGCCGTTCGGCAAGGTGCGCACCGTGCGCGGGTTGACGAGATCCTTGGCGTAGACGGTCACCGCGAGCCCCTGCGGGACCGTCGGGGTCTGGCCGTCCTTCCAGCCGACCACTTCGGCCACCTTCAGGTCGGGCAGGATTTCCGTGCTGGGCTCGGGAAGAACCGGATCGGGGCCGATCTGGGTGGAGACATCGAAGCCCGAGCCGCTGTCGCTGCAGCCGATGAGGGCGAGCGCAAGGAGGCCAGTTGCAAGAAGAGCGGAGGCGCGATTCCGGTGGAAGCGTTCAGTCATAGTAGCGCACTCCCACGCCGTGGATATGAACGAGCGCCGCGCCAAGCCAGCCGGTGACGAGCATGACCAGCACCGTCAGCGCCGAGAGAGTCAGCCCCCAGGGCACGACCGCAGTCCAGCCGTCGGCCGTATGAACGAGATTGTTGAAGAAGGCCAGGATCAGCGCGATGAGGTTGCCGATGGCGTGCGGCCAGGCAGGCTTCAAACTGCGGATTTCCGGACGGGCGAAGAAATCGATCGCCCCGAACACAGCTGCAAGGACGCCGAAAACGATGCCCGCCAGCAGCAGCCAGGCGGAGAATTCCAGCCACATCAGATTCGATGTTCGCCAGTAAGCGATGTCGGCAATGAGAGCGAGCGTGAAGCAGACGATGGGAAACGGCACCAGCATCGCGTGGATCGGATGCCCGGCGATTGCGGCGGTCGATTGCCGAGACCTGATATATTGCGGCGGCATTGGAGCTCTCTTCGTCGATGAGACTCTATGTCTACGGCCGATGCCCGCTTAAGTTCCTCGGCTACGCTTCACGACATCGTTCCATATGCCCAGGATGAACCTTCCCGCAGTCGCTGCGACGATTGATCTGCCATATCGTGACCTAGATCCATTGCGACGGGATATAATCGCGCGTGCCATGGAATTCGCTGAGGGGCATTTCACGGCGGACAATCGGAGATTTTGGAATGACCAGCGTCGACGATGTGGGAAAGACGATCCTTCGCAACAAGCTCCTCGGCAGATGGGCCGCCGAGAGATTGGGAATCACAGGCCAGGAGGCCGATGCCTACTCGGATGCCCTCGCCCGAGCCACGGTCGATCCGAAACTCTGTGACGTCTTCAGCAAAATCCGCAAGGATTTCGACGCCGCCGGCGTGGTCGAGTCGGATGAGCGGATCCTCGGCGTCATGACCGAACTCATGCTCAAGGCCGGAAACCTGATGCCGGGAACGCGGGGAGAGTCCTCCGATGCCGCAACGGTGATGATCGCGCGCAATCTGATGTCGCGATGAGGCCACAAGCCGAGCCGAGCGGCCGGCTCAGGCCGCGCCAGCCATAGCGCTCGACCGCGTGCGCTTCTGCGTCGGCGTCACCCCCGTCCACCGCTTGAAAGCGCTCGTGAAGGCACTGATCTCCTGAAAGCCGAGCAGCCAGGCGATTTGCGAGATCGAGAGAGTCGGATCCTCCAGATAGCGCAATGCGAGATCCCTTCGCATGTCTTCCAGGATTTCGGTAAAGGACACGCCCTCCTCGGCAAGCCGGCGCGCGAGCGTCCGGCGGCTCATGCCGAACGTTTCGGCGATGTTGCTCATTTGCGCCCGCCCGTGCGGCAGGACCGGTGCGATGGCGTTCTCCACAAGAGCCCGCATCGGCGTAGCCCGTGCGGGTCGGCGCGCCAGGATCTCTTCGCAATACCTGATCAGAAGTTCGTTCAGATAGTGATCTGCGCTGACGAACGGCAGCGCAGAGGCATCCCGTACGAACGTAATCTCGTCGCGCTCGGCGCCGAACGCGACTTTGCAGCCGAAGAACGCATCCTGCTCGTCGGACGATCCGCAGCGCGGATGGAAGAACTTGACACGGGTCGGCCTGAGATGCGTGCCCGTCAGGTGCCTGCATACCCTCACCAGGGCCGTCGCCCAGAACTCCATCTGATGGCGATCGGAATGCCGCGGCACGCCGACATAGCTCACGTGGACACACAGATCGCTCGCCTTCCGGCACTGAACCTTGATGCCCTCGTTGGTCACCCCGCTGTAGCGTACGGTCCGGGTGAGGGCTTGCCCAAGCGTCGCGGAGGAGGCGAGGACGTAGTAGAACAGGCCGATTTCCCTGAGATCGAAGCCCTCGGCGAGATGGAAGCCGAGCAACTCGTCGCCGACGGCGCTTGCCACGAGATTCAACAGGGTAATCTGGTTCCGGGCACCGATGCGGGCGTCGCGATCCTCCAGGAGAGCGAGCGTGAGGCCTGCCTTTTGCACGAGGGGTTCGGGGTCGATGCCCGCCGCGATGGCGCGAGCCACCGCAAGGCGGGCAATTCCCCCGCTAGCGGTCGGCGGCATGGTCCCGGGTGCCTTGGACGCATGATGCATTGCCTCCACCCCTCCCGATGCGGTGCTCTCTTTTGCCGTCCCGATGGCTCGTACAGACAAATCAATGGCCAAGGATAGCAAGACCGGGGACCCGTGTCGCGTGTATGAACCTGGCATCGATGGTGATTACGCGCAGGGGCTGCTGGTCCTCCCAACCCCGATGCACTCGGCTGCCCATGCGGCCCGGGATCGTGCAACCGATGGAGATCGAATGCCTCAGCCTCAAGCGATGGCCGCCAGCGCCCCCTGTCCGGCGCTGGACGCCGATTGGATCGAGCAAAAGATCATTCGCGCCTATGTGCGGCTCGCCATGGAGCCGCACGACATGGACGGATGCCGCGTTGTCACGCTTGTCCGGCATAGCAGCCTCGAGGTGCGTCTGATGGAAGTGCCGAGCGAGGGAATGGCCGGAATGCCGACGCTGTGGCTCGAACTCCGCTCGCAAATGACAGGGGCGACCATCGACAGTCTCGGCTGCTACGAGTTCGACGAGGACGAATTGTCGGCCGCGGTCATGTTCGTCCAGGACGCGACGCACCGGTTGCCGATCCTACATTGACGGCGGCACGGCTGCCTCTCGTCGCCCGGAGCGATATCATGGAACCCGCCCCGCGGCGTATCGACCTCATAGAAAGCGCCTTCAGCGGCGGCCTGGCGGGACTGCTTCTGTTCGTCGTCTTCGACATCTGCATGGTCGCATCGGACCTGACCTTGGATGTCGATCCCGTCACGTATTTCCTCACCGGAGTCGCAATGTCGATTCTCGGCGGGATCGTGCTGTCTCTGGTCGTAACCTGGCTTTGGAACCGGCGCGTTTCGAATGGCGCTCGCGGCAAAGGCCGGGAGGAATCGGAATAAAATCACGGGATATTTCAATAACGTAAATGTTTCCACCTGCGCGATCCCGTGGCGCATCGTGCTCGGCCGAACAGGCCAGGAGCCCATGGGAGACAGGCCTCAGGCCGTCCTCCCGTCACAGACGATTTTCCGGCGCGTAGGGGCAAGTTGCGTACCAGCGCCGGGAACCCCGCCCGTTCGAAAGGCAGCCTTCAAGAGCGCCATAAATCGGACGGGCGGGAGCTTTTCCGAGCGATCACCCGCGCGACAGACCAGGGTGCGGCCTCCGAATAAGACCCGTATAAATTGTATTGGCTCTTGTTTGTGCCCTGCACGATCTGCCGCGGCGGATCGTACGCCTGTTCACTTGAGCAACCCGATCCGCGCCGGCGAAAATTCTCTATGGCGCGGACAAGTCCCGCCGAAGCTGATCCGGGTCGATTGCCACCTTCAGCACCGTGCCGCCGAAATCAAGGATCAGGACAGGCCTTTCGCCGCTCCGGTCGATTTTCGTGCTCAAGGGCTGCACCGGCACGCTCTTGGCATGGTTCGGTCCGGCATCCGCGGCAAAGGTCCTGGGCGGCTTGTCCCGATGGGTTCGCACCATTTCGCTGAGCAGGTCCGTCACGAGAGGCGTGGAATCCACCGCGCTGAGAAGCACCTCATATTCCTTGCCCATATCGGCGCGAATGCCGAGGGCGACGATCGTGCCGTCGTCCGAGACCTGAACCCGCCAGGCCTTTGAACCAATCCGCTTGACCAATACCCGTTCCTCCCGATGCGCGGATCAGTTCGCCTCGCAAGAGCGTGAACCGACAGGCCGCTGCGATCACCGATACCCCGACGGACCGTCTCCCTGTCAATCCCGGCAGATCCTCTTCCCACGCGAGGGAGCGCGAAAGCCGTCTTTCAGCAATCAGTGCGGATCGTTCAGGAGATCGCCGAAGATCCGGTAGGCCAGTTCGGTAAAATGCAGCTTGTCCTGCCGGTAGGCCGGAGGACCCGCTTTGATAAGAGCTGCGTCGGCATCTACGTAGCGGGCTCCGGCACGCTGGGCGACGTCCCGGATGAGCCGGTTGACTTCGAGCCGTGTGGTGTTCCGGGAGGAGAAGGCATCGCCCCTCGGCGGAATGCCGATCACGTCGAGCCGGGCATCGGGCCAGGCCGTTGCGATCGTCCGGACGATTTCGGCGATGCCTGCGGCAATGGCGCAGGCCTGATTGTCGCTCGGGAGGTTGTTCGTTCCTGCCAGGAGCACGACCCGTCTCGGGCGGAGAGACGACAGCGGCAGGTCCCTCAATCGCCAGAGCACGTTCTGCACTTTGTCTCCGCCGATGCCGAGATTCGAGATGCGCGCTTCGGCAAACGCCGCCCCCGCCCATTGCAGCTCCCAGCCTCGGACGAGACTGTCGCCGATCATGACGACATCCGCCGCCGGCGGCAGAGCGGCCTTAAGAGCGAGATGATCCTGCACGCGCGCCGCCGCCTGCGCCGGAGCGGGCGTCGTCGTGACGATCAGATCGGCTCGCGGACAGCCCTGCCCTTCGCCACCGTTCTCGGCCCGTGAGGACATGGTGCTCGCGACGATCAGCGCCGCAGCGATGCAGAGCGACCGCAAGGATGAGGACGAGCGCATCCTATCGTCTCGCCGAAATCTCAAGCGAGCGCCAAGGCATCGGCGGAAGACCGCTTTTGCAGCGTGCCCTTGGGCGTCATCCTCTCCATGAGGACAAGACTATCCTTGTGATCCGCCCTGATCGACAAGGCCCGTTGGCACAAAGCCATGGCTGTGGCCGTGCGTCCCTTCTTGAAGCAGGCCTTTGCGAGCATGTGCAGGTATTGCGGCGATTTCCCGCGACTGCTCCGCAGCAGCCTTTCGTTAATGGGACGTCCCTCGATGAAGTCCACGACGAAATTCTGCAGAACGCCGCCATGCGCGAGAACGAACTTGGACGGGTGATCAGTGTACCTGAGGTTCAGGATTGTCGATTTCGGAAAGGATGGCACGACCTCGCGCAGGACGTAGGGTCCGTCGATGGGCTGGAGAGGGTCGACGAGGATCAGGTGTTCTTGGCTCGGGTCGGCGACGTCCTGCAATGGCAGGTGGTTGGGCTCGAACTGGTTGGCGTAAGCGTGCATTCCGACCAACGCATAATAGCTGTGATGACGGGGCGAGAACGACAGCGCCCGCCCTCCCACGGCCGATGCGAAATACAGGGCAGCATATCCGCCCATGCTCGATCCATAGGTGAAGACGGTCTTGTATCGACCGATGATCTCCGAGACAGCCTGCTTGAGGTCCTCGATCGACAAATCCTGGTACCAGTTCTCCTTGCGCTTCTGAACGGAAATGACGTCGTATCCGCGCTTATTCAAAAAGAGTTCGCCGAAGCCGGGGCGCTCCACATCGATCGGCCCCATCTCGGCGAAGGTGACGATCACCGTCTCGCTCGCGGAGGCGCCCGCCGGGCAATAGGAAATCGTCGTCATGCCGTTATCGAAAATGCGGCGCTTCATTCCGCTCACCCTCGCTCAATCCATTGTCTCGAACCGCCCGACACAGATCATGCCGCTTGCGGCGTCGATCACATCGAAATCTTAAGAACAATAGTATTGAATAAATTTCATCGAATACACAACACCGAGAAAGTCTTTTCTCAAGCAAATAAATACATCTAATTTCGAATTAATATTCTTATAAATTCAAATACTATTGATTATCTCGACACGGGACTTAGTCCGCACAAGACATCTCCCGCTTTTCTCGATCGCTCGTCGCGGCACGGCACCTGCGGCCCCGCTCTGCGTTGATTGGTCATGACGAATCCTCTCAAGCTCGCGACAGCCTCCTCCCACGGGCGCCCCGGAGTGGTCGCCTGCGCCGCCTATGCCGCGGGCAGGCGTGTGGCGGAAATCCCGATCGAGGAGGCGGGAGAGTGGTCGCGCAAGCCGGGGCACGTGGTCTGGATCGGCCTGCACGAGCCCGACCTGGAGCTCCTGCGTCAGCTCCAGAGGGAGTTCAACCTGCACGAACTGGCCATCGAGGATGCGCTTAAAGCACACCAGCGGCCCAAGCTGGAGCAATATGGCGACGCCCTGTTCGTCGTCGCACGGACGGCCCAAATGTTCGACGGGCGCATCGCCTTCGGCGAGACGCACCTGTTCGTTGGCAAGGGCTATGTGGTCTCCGTCCGCCACGGCGCTTCGACCTCCTACAAGCCGGTGCGCGAGCGCTGCGAGGCGGCCCAGAAGGCGTTCTCGGAGGGGGAGGATTTCATCCTCTATGCGATTCTCGACTTCATCGTCGACAACTACATTCCGGTGATCCAGACGATCCAGGACGAGGTGGAGGAAATCGAGGACAGCATCCTGGGCGAGACCGCAACCCAGATTCACGTGACGCGCCTGTATCAGCTTCGGCGCGATCTCCTGCGCCTGCGCAATGCCGCCGTCCCGTTAGTCGAGGTCTGCCGCCGCCTTGAGCAGCCGGGACTGCCTGGCATCGATCCTGTCATGTCTCCCCTCTTCCGCGACGTCTCCGACCATATCCGCCGGGTGCAGGAGGAGATCGAGTCCCTGCGCGAGGTGCTTGCCTTCGCCTTCGAGACGAGCCTGATGACCGGACAGGCGCAGCAGACCGAAATCACGCGCAAGCTCGCATCCTGGGCCGCCATCCTGGCCGTGCCGACGGCCGTCGCCGGACTCTACGGCATGAATTTCGACGTGATGCCCGAGCTCCATTGGAAATACGGCTACGCCGTCGTTCTCGTCGTGATCCTCACCGTGTGCGGGTGGTTGTACTGGCGCTTCCGCAGGAACGGCTGGCTCTGAAGGGCGGATCATCGCGGGTTCTCGTGTAGATCCCATATCCGAGCCGCGATGCCGCCTGGTGTGCCCCCACGAAGCATCAGGGTTCGCCGAACCCTCATTTCGGGGTTTCACCCGATGGTCAGTGCCGACCGGCTTCATAAAACTACGGATGAGTGCCTCCGAGCGTCCCGCCGCAATGAGCGCCGGGACGACGGCTGAGGGCGCGCTGACGACGACATCTATCCCGACGACGCTCGCGCCATCGCGACGGTGGCCATGATTGGAAGGAACCTTGCATGTCTGAGGATACGGCGAACACCCATTCGGATGGCGGCTTGAGCCGCCGCTCGCTTCTCACCGGATCGACTGCGCTCGTCGCCGCCGCTGCGGCGATCGGAGCGCAGTCGCAGGCGGTCGCGCAGGCACAGGCGCCGGCGCAGGCTCCCGCCGCCTCCCCGCGCAAGCCTCCCAACATCCTCGTCATCTTCGGCGACGATATCGGCATCCCGCAGATCAGCGCCTACACGATGGGCCTGATGGGCTACCGCACGCCGAACATCGACCGCATCGCGGCGGAAGGGGCGATCTTCACCGATTCCTACGGCCAGCAGAGCTGCACGGCCGGCCGCGCCTCCTTCATCCTGGGGCAGGAGCCGTTCCGCACGGGGCTTTTGACCATCGGCATGCCGGGCGATCCGCACGGCATCGCCGACTGGATGCCCACGATCGCCGATGTCATGAAGACCAGAGGCTATGCGACCGGCCAGTTCGGCAAGAACCATCTGGGCGATCAGGATCAGCACCTTCCGACCAAGCACGGCTTCGACGAGTTCTTCGGCAACCTGTACCATCTCAATGCCGAGGAGGAGCCAGAAGGCTATTTCTACCCGAAGGATTCGGGCTTCAGGCGACAATACGGGCCTCGCGGCGTCATCCGCTCCAATGTCGACGGACGCATCGAGGACACCGGGCCGCTCACGAAGAAGCGGATGGAAACCGTCGACGAGGAGTTCCTCGCGGCGGCAAAGGACTTCATCGACCGCCAGCACAGGGCGGAGAAGCCCTTCTTCGTCTGGTTCAACGCGACCCGCATGCACGTCTTCACGCATCTCAAGCCCGAGAGCGTCGGCAAGACCGGAAAGGGCCTTCATGCCGACGGCATGAGCGAACATGACGGGCATGTCGGACAGCTTCTGAAGCAGCTCGACGATCTCGGCATCGCCGACGACACCATCGTGCTGTACACGACCGACAATGGCGCCGAGCTGGCCTTGTGGCCCGACGGCGCCATGACTCCGTTCCACGGCGAGAAAGGCACCACCTGGGAAGGCGGCCTGCGCATCCCGATGATGGTGCGCTGGCCTGGCGTGGTGAAGCCGGGCACGCAGATCAACGAGATCGTCACGCTCATGGACTGGATGCCGACCTTCGCCGCGGCCGCGGGTATTCCCAACCTGAAGGAATCCATGAGATCCGGCTTCGCCGCCGGCACGAAGACGTTCAAGGTCCACCTCGACGGATACGATCTGACCGCCTTGCTGAAAGGAGAAGCGAGGAACCCGCCGCGCGAGGCCATGTATTACTTCGACCAGGGCGGCAATCTCAATGCGATCAGGTGGAACGACTGGAAGCTGAGCTTTGCCGTCGCCAGCGAGGGCAACATCGCGACTGCGACGCGTGAAATCCCGTCATGGGCCTTGATCACGAATCTGCGTATGGATCCTTACGAGCGCGGCATGAAGGAAGGCGGTGGCGCTTTGGAATTCCTTGCGCAGAATATGTGGCTGCTGGTTCCGATCCAGGGAAAGATCAAGGAATTCTTCTCGGATTTCGACCAGTTCCCCTATCAAGAGGGCAGCTCGCTGAATGCGAGCGGTATCAATTACGGATTGTTGCGCCAGCAGGCGGCCCTGAAACGCCTCAACGAGATCGAACGGCTGACTCCCTCGCGATAGGAAACCTTCGCCCTATCCATCGGGAACGACGCATAGACCGGGCGGGCTGTCCTGCCCGCCCGGCAGCCGCGACAAGAGGATAGCCACGCGCTTTCGAAAGGGGCACAATCCCTGCAGGAGGGAGGCTTGAGCCCGTGCCTCAGGGAGATTGTCAGGCTGTCGTCCTCTGATGAACACCCAAGGAGACCCTCATGCGAACGATGATGGCGGCGCTGTTCTGCACCGTGACGATGGCCGCGAGCGCCCATGCAGCGATCCGGGAAGAGCCTGTGACCTATCAGGACGGCAGGACCACGATGAAGGGGTTCGTCGTCTATGACGACGCGATCGCGGGCAAGCGCCCGGGCATCGTCATGGTTCCCGAATGGTGGGGGATCACGGGCCACATCCGCAGCGAGGCGCAGAAATTCGCGCAGCAGGGCTATACCGCCTTCGTTGCCGACATGTACGGCGATGCCAGGATGGCCGACAATCCGAAGGATGCCGGCGCGCTTGCGACCTCGGTGATGAAAGATCCGAAGGTGATGGAAGCGCGCTTCAACGCCGCGCGGACCCAGCTCGCCGGGCATGCCTCTGTCGACCCGGATCGCATCGGCGCCGTCGGCTATTGCTTCGGTGGCGCCGTCGTCCTGAACATGGCCCGAACCGGCGCCGACCTTGACGCCGTTGCAGGCTTCCACGCTTCGCTCGGGCTCAACACGCCCGCCCCGGCGCCGGGCACCGTGAAGGCGAAGATCCTTGTCCTGAACGGAGCGGACGATCCCTTCGTGAAGCGGGAGGAATACGAGGCGCTCAAGAAGGATCTCGATGCGGCCAAGGCGGAGTACAAAGTGATCGAGTATCCGGGCGCGACGCACGCCTTCACCAACCCGGAGGCCACCGCACTTGGACAGAAGTTCAACCTGCCGCTGCGCTACGACGCGCAGGTCGATCGCGAGGCGAAAGCGGAGGCATCGAAATTCTTCGATGCCAACCTGAAAAAATGATCCCGCATCGACAGGATATGACGAACGTTACTTCGTTATAATTCGTGAAAGCAGATCCATCGGTCTCGTCGCAGGCGATCTCCTCATCTGCGGCGAGGCGATCGGCAAGGAATGTTTGCCGGGATCGGAGGCATTTTAACCGGTTTTTATCCTGACCGTGACAATCGAGAAAGTCCTGCCTCAGGGGACTTCGATGCTTCTCGGATTGCGTTCATTCAACTCGGCCAGCGCCAAGATCCAGGCGCTTGACGCCACCTTCGCGACAATCGCCTTCGACATCGACGGCAACATCGTCGAGGCCAACGGCACTTTCCTGTCCCTGGTCGGCTACAGCCTCGGCGAGATCCGCGGGCGCCATCACAGCCTCTTCGTCGATCCGTCTGAGGCCGAGGCGCCGCTCTATCGCAAGTTCTGGCAGGATCTGCGCCGGGGGATCGGCCAATCCGCCGAATTCCGCCGCCTCGGCAAGAACAAGAGCGAAATCTGGCTCAAGGCGAGCTACGTCCCGATCCTCAATCGCAGCGGAGACGTGACCCGGATCGTCAAGTTTGCCACCGACATCACGGCCGAGAAACTTCGGCAGGCGGATTTCGCCGGCCAGATCGCCGCGATCAATCGGTCGCAGGCCGTCATCCATTTCGCCCTCGACGGAACGATCGTCGACGCGAACGACCTTTTCCTGCGGACGATGGGCTATGAGATCGATGCGGTGAAGGGTAAGCACCACCGCATGTTCGTGCTCGAGGATTACGGCCGCAGCGCGGATTATGAGGATTTCTGGCAGAAGCTGAATCGCGGCGAGTATCTCTCCGGCGAGTTCAAGCGGGTCGCCAAGGACGGCCGGGAAGTCTGGCTGCAGGCCAGCTACAATCCGATTTTCGACGATTACGGGCGGGTCTTCAAGGTCGTCAAATATGCCTCCGACATTACCGCCGCGAAGCTGAAAGCCGCCGAGGCCGCCGCCCAGATCGCCGCCATCGGCCGGTCCCAGGCGGTCATTCATTTCGACATGGACGGGACGATCCTGGACGCGAACCAGAACTTCCTCGAGACGATGGGATACAGCCTGGAGCAGATCCGCGGGCAGCACCACCGGATGTTCGTCTCACGCGCCTATGCGGCAAGCGCCGAGTACGCCAGCTTCTGGGACAGCCTGCGCACCGGCCGGTATTCCGCCGCGGTCTATCAGTGGGTCGCGAATGGCGGGCGCGAGGTCTGGATCCAGGGGAATTACAACCCCGTGCTCGATACGGACGGACGGCCCTTCAAGGTGGTCAAGTTCGCCACCGACATCACCAGGAGCATGAGCGTCCGCGGCGAAGCGATCCAGGCTGCCGAGCAGACCTTGGGCAACGTTCGCGCCGTCGCGACGGCGGCCGACGACATGAACGTCACGGCAGGTGCGATCTCGGATAGGATGCAGGAATCGCGAAGCGCCGTGGACGAAATCCACACGCGAACTCAGGGCGCCGACGCATCGACGGCAAAACTCCGCGATGCGGCCTTGGCCATGGACAGCGTCGTACAGGCGATCACCGTCATCGCCGAGAAGATCAACCTCCTGGCGTTGAACGCCACGATCGAGGCGGCGCGAGCCGGTGAGGCCGGGCGAGGCTTCGCGGTGGTGGCGAGCGAGGTGAAGAACCTTGCCAACCAGGCCGCTCAGGCCACCGCGCGCATCTCCGGCGAGATCCTGTCCATGCAGGCCGTCTCCGGCGATGTCGAACAGGCGCTCGCCTCGATCAGCGCGGCCGTGACGGATGTGAGGAGGTTCATCGTCGAGACCGCCGAGACCATGCATCAGCAAACCCTCGTGACGACCGACGTCTCGAGAAACATCAAGGTCGCGGCGCACGGCGTCGCGGGGATCGCCCGCAGCCTGGACGAGTGGGTCGTCGGAGTCGAGGAGCGGCGCTCGAACGAAAGAACCAGGGTCAGCCGCCCGGCGGTCATCCAGATCGGGACCGCGTCAAGGAGCGCCATCGACGGTCGGAACGCCCGGGACATCGCATGCATGGTGCTGAACATGTCCGAAAGCGGCGCCAAGATCGCCGTCGCGGCGGCCGATGTTCCGGATCGCTTCGTGCTCAGGATCGACGGTGAAGGCACCGCGCAGACCTGTCAGGTCGTGCGGCGGAGCGAAGGGGAGCTCGGCGTCAGGTACGTCTGATCCGGAGGCCGGCGGCATCGGGCTTGGGCTCGACCTGGCTCGAACCGATTCACCGGCGGAGACTTTTTTCCGGCCGGGCTTAACCAAATAACGACAACTGCTGGCGAATTCTGGCGGAGATCGTCGTGAAGACGCCGAATCGGGATTCGTTGTGCCTGCATATCTGATCATCGCTCTCAGCATTTCCATCGCGGCCGCCGGGATCATCGGCGCGGCCCTGCTGCTCGTGCGCGGGACCAACGACGACTTCGCGAAGGCGGAGGGGGAGCTTGCCAATCTCGCCCTGTCCCTTCAGGAGCGCGTGGACGGGGTCTTCCAGTCCATCGAGAACGTTCTGCGCGACGTGGTCGGCCGCATTCCGCAAAACTGCCTGCAGCCGCACGAGTTCGACGGATTTGCCGCCTCGCAGGCGACGAAGGCGATCCTGGTCGGGGCAACCCACTGCCTTTCGCAGATCGTCCGCATCGATCTCGTCAACGCCCGCGGGAGGATCGTCGGCACGTCGAATCCCCACCCGATGGCCGATGCGATCTACCTGACCGACACATCCTACTACCGGGCGCTTTCGATCGATGCATCGCTGCTGCTCTATCTCAGCGAGCCGAGACGGATCCCGGCGACCGGCAAGAAGGTTCTCTCCCTCGCCCGGAAGATCACCGACACCGATGGAAACTTCATCGGCATCATCGTTTGCACCGTCGATCTCGCTTATTTCGAGAAGATCTTCGACGAGCATCTCAAGACGCGCCTGCTGGCGATCACCCTCTATCGGCGCGACGGCACCATTCTCGCCCACCGCCCGAAATCGGAGAGAGCGCTCGGGCGCCGAATCTGGCGGCCCAACACGCCGCTGCAGCGGATGATCGCGAAGAACAGCGCGACGCTCATTCGCGACGTCAGCTGGATCGACTTGAAGGAGCGGCTCGTCGCTCTTCATCCCCTCGCCAACTATCCCGGCGGCATCGCGGTCAGCCGGCCCGTCGCCGAACTCATGGCCGGACAGCGCTTCGAAGCCCGCCTGGTCCGGTTCTTCGCCTATCTCATGGACATCGCCGTCGAAGCCGCCAGCCTGCTCGGCCTGAGGCATGTCCGAACCGGTATTCTCAGAGCCGCCAGCGAGAGCTACCTGTCGCGTCACGACATGCTGACCAGGCTCCCGAACCGGCAGCTCTTTCTCGAGGAACTCGCGCGCACGTTCCTCGTCTCTCAACGGGTCGGCAAGGACTTCGCGCTGCACCTGATCGACATCGACCGGTTCAAGGACATCAACGACAATCACGGGCATGGGGTCGGAGACCAGATCGTCCAATCCGTCGCGCGGCGCCTGCGCGACCGCATCAGAAAGAGCGATTTCATCGCCCGCATCGGCGGCGACGAGTTCGCGATCATTCAACGGCCGATCAGGGGACGGCCGCAGGTCCTGGATCTCATCGCCGCGGTTCAGGCCGCCATGAAGGTTCCCGTCACCGCCGGCAACACGGAGTTCGATGTCGGCCTCGCCACGGGCGTCGCGGTTGCCTCCACCGACGGCAAGACCTCGACCGAGCTCATGAAATCGGCCGACATCGCCCTCTACGCGGCGAAATCCGATCCCGACAGCAGCTATCGGCTCTATGACGCGGACATCAAGGATTCGCGCGCGGAACGCCGCGCGCTCGAAGGAGCCCTGAAGACGGGTCTCGACAACAGGGAGTTCGAGCTGTTCTACCAGCCGATCCTCGACCTTGCCACCAATCGGATGTGGGGCTGCGAGGCACTGGTGCGGTGGAAACACCCGGCGAAAGGGATGATCTCGCCGCTGCAGTTCATTCCGACCGCCGAGGAGTCGGGTCTCATCGGCCCGATGGGCGACTGGATCCTGCAGGATGCGTGCTCGACGGCCATGACCTGGGTCCATCCGCTGAAGGTCGCGATCAATCTGTCGCCCGTGCAGTTCAAGTGCCGGGACGTCTTCGCCAGCGTCAAGAAGGCCTTGAGCGTCTCCGGCCTGCCGGCCCATCGCCTGGTCCTGGAGATCACGGAATCCGTCAAGCTCACCGAGGAGGCGACCTCGACGCTCAAGCGGCTCAAGGGGCTCGGCGTCTCGATCTCGCTCGACGATTTCGGCACCGGCTATGCCTCGATGAGCTATCTGAGAAGCTTTCCCTTCGACAAGATCAAGATCGACCAGTCGTTCGTGCGTGGAATGGATTCGCCCGACAGCCGCGCGATCATCAAGGCGACGATCGGACTTGCGAACGATCTGAAGATGAGCACGACGGCCGAAGGCGTCGAAACCGAAGAGCAGCTCAACGCCCTGCGCATGGCCGGCGCCTCTCAGGCCCAGGGCTACCTGATCGCCAAGCCGATGCCGCGCGAAGCGATCTCAGCCTTCATCGAGCAGACGCAACCCGCTCATGAGGCCGGCCGCGACGAGCCCGTTCCGGAGCGCGCCGTCGCCTGAGCCTGCGCGCGACCTATCTTCGTCACATCGGCCTCTCGCAGATTTCCGAGGAACAAGACCAATGATCATTCGCAGCGGCCTCATCCGCAATCGCGACGGCATCGATTTCGCTGCCTTCTCTCGGCACTGGCGTCAGGTGCATGGTCCTCTGGCTTTGCGCGTCGAGGCCATGCGGGCCTACCGGCAGAACCACATCGTCGCGCGGCTGCCGGCTCCGCGAGGCGACAGGCTGCATCGCGTCGACGGCATCTCGCAGCTCTGGTTCGACGATGTCGAGTCCATTCGTGTCGCCATGGCCTCGCCTGAACAGCAGGCCTGCATCGAGGACATCCGCGGGTTTCTCAGCGATGTGACGATCCTGATCCAGCAGGAAGGAGCGTTGCGGCGGCATGGCGAAGCCGACCGGCTCCCGGTGAAGTTCATCTACCTCTTGGAAGGTTCGGAAACTGCCATACGGGCTGTGGCGGAGACACTCTTTGCCGATCTTGCCGCAGGCTCGGACGATGCTGCAATCCGCGTGAACCCGGTCATCGATCGGAATTTTTCCGTGGATCCGACGGTCTCGGCCGGCGGCCAGGTCATCGACACCGTGCTCGAGGTCTGGTTGCCGGAGGGAATCGACGATGCGATCGCGCAGCGTGTCCTGACCGAAAGTCCGCAGATCGGAATCGTCGGCGCCTTCCGGGTCGACGAAGCGATCCTGAAAAGCACTTGAGCCGCAAGAGCGCGATCTTGCCGCTCAGCAGGCGATCTGCGCGCCGGTCATGTGCACGGGGGTGACGGGCCTGACGTCGCGGCCGGCGACGGAACATGTCAGGCGCGCTTCCGACCGGCATAGCGGTCCCTTCGGCGGCCCGGCTCTCGGGCCGACGGCGAACTGAACGGTCACTTCGCCGGGCGCCGTCTCGAGAAAGCCCTCGACGGACGACAGCCAGGTCTGCGCGACGACGTCCTCCGTCGCGCGCGCTTCATTCAGGGCCTGCTCGAGACAGACCGCCGCGGCCTCTTTCGGGAGCAGAGGCTCGGGCGCGACGGGCGGCGCGATGGCCGCCGTCGTCTCGACGTCGGCGGTCTGATTCACTTCCGTCGACGACGGTTCGGACACTTCCGGATCGCCACGAAATCCGTTGACCGTCGCGAACGCCAGAACCGCAAAGACCGCCGTCTGGACCGGGATGCGTTTCAGCTTGCTCAGCAGCGGCGTCCGGCTGAAGAGCACCGGTCCGTACAAATGGACGAAGATGGCAATCACGGCGAGGAATATGAGAATACGAAGCATCATGGATTTTGCCCGCGCGATATCGTGCGAAAATGAACGGCTTGTCCTGAGAACGTCTTCGACTTAGCGCAGGATCCGCGTCCCCGCATGCGTCAAGTCCCACTTCACGCTTTTACGGTTAACCATCTCTTAAAACGCCGACGAAGATGTGGTCTGCGCTGCGATTCCATGCTCATGCGAGCACACCCTTCCCGATGCCTCGCCCGATCGCTTCGGCTGCATCGACAATCACATTGTCAACACATTAGCGGGTCATGCGCGGGTCGTGCGTTCCGAAGGCCGACGCGATTGTTTCATCGTTTCGGAATGTAAGCCTAAGACGATTATCAAGGGGCATTTTTCAAGAATGACGACACCAACCAATTTAGAGACGCTCTTTCTGCAGCTCATCAACGAAGCGCGCGCCAATGCCGGGGTCAAGGCGCTCGCTTTCGATGGCGAGCTCCTGGATTCCTCCGATGCGCACAGCGCGTGGATGGATCAGACCGACACGTTCTCGCATACCGGCGTGAACGGCTCCAGCGCCGGCGCCCGCATGACGTCGGCCGGTTATGGATGGCAGGGCTGGGGCGAGAACATCGCCTATGTGAGCGGCGGCATGACGGAAGCGACCGTGCGCCAGCTGCACACCAACCTGATGAACTCGCCGGGCCATTATGCGAACATCGTCAACGGCTCGTACGAAGAGATCGGGATCGGGCTCAAGGAAGGCACGATCAACGGCTACAAGGTCGTGTTCGTGACGCAGAATTTCGGCACGCCGAATGCGGCGGAGCGAGCCGAGCCGAACGACGTCGGCGCCACGACGCCGACCGCGCCCGCAGGGCAGTCCATCGTCGGCAGCAACTCGAACGACACGCTGTACGGCACGGCCGGCAGCGACACCATCAACGGCAATGGCGGTCGTGACGCCCTCTGGGGCGGATCCGGCGCCGACACCTTCCTGTTCGATACGGCATCGGAAGCCAACGGCGATACGATCGGCGACTTCGTCCACGGCACCGACACGATCAATCTGTCGGGCATCGACGCGAACACGCGCACATCCGGGAACCAGGCCTTCTCCTTCATCGGCTCGGATCGCTTCCACAAGGTGGCGGGCGAATTGCACACCTATCGTCTCGCGGATGGAAACACCTATGTCTCCGGCGACACGAACGGGGACGGAGCTGCCGACTTCGCCATCAAGATGTTGGGCAACCACACTTTCGCAAGCGCCGACTTCGTGCTCTGACAAAAAGGCCCCCGGTTGGTCCGGGGGCCTCGCACCAAAACGCGCTGTTTTAAGCGCGCTCTTCCCAGAGCTTGGCGAGCTCGACGATGGTGGTCACTGCCTTTTCCATGTCCTGGCTGCTGACGAATTCGAGCGGGGAATGGAAGGCATGGCCGCCGGCGAAGATGTTGGCGCAGGGCAGCCCCATGAAGGAGAGGCGCGAGCCGTCCGTGCCGCCGCGGATGCTGCCGCGCACGGGCGTCATGCCGGCCCTGCGGATCGCTTCGACCGCGTTCTCGACGATCTGCGGATGCTGGTCCAGCACCACCTTCATGTTGCGGTACTGCTCCTTGACCGTGAAGGTGTAGCTCGAGCCCGGATAGGCCTCCAGCACCTCTTTCGTGATCGTCTCCAGCAGCGCCTCCTTGGTCTTGAGGCCCTCCTCCGTGAAGTCGCGGATGATGAAGCTCAAGTTTGCCTTCTCCATCACGCCGGAAATGCCGGTCGGATGGATGAAGCCGTCGCGGCCCTTCGTCGTTTCGGGCGCCATGTCCTTCGGCAGCTTCGCAACGATGTCGCCGGCGATCCTGATGGCGTTCTCCATCTTGCCGTAGGCGAAGCCCGGATGGATCGCCACGCCTTTGATCGCGATCTCGACCGCATCGGCGGAGAAGCTCTCGTCCTCGATCGTGCCGGCGGTCTCGCCGTCCATCGTGTAGCCGAAATCGGCGCCGAGCTTCTGGAAATCGACCTTGTCGACCCCGCGGCCGATCTCCTCGTCGGTGGTGAAGAGGATGCGGATCGTGCCGTGCCTGACGTCCGGGTTGTTGATCAGGAACTCGGCCGCCGCCATGATCTCGGCGATGCCCGCCTTGTCGTCGGCGCCGAGCAGCGTGGTGCCGTCCGAGGTGACGATGTCGTGGCCGACGAGGTCCTTCAGCACGGGGTGATCGGCGACCCGGATGACCTGGCTCCTGTCACCCGGCAGCACGATGTCGTCGCCCCGGTAGTTGCGGACGACCTGCGGCTTGACGCCCGTGCCGGAAAAGTCCGGCGCCGTATCCATATGGGCGCAGATGCAGATGACGGGCACATTGTTCTTGTGGCTGTTCGACGGGATAGTCGCATAGACATAGCCATGCTCGTCGAGATGCGCGTCGGAGACGCCGATCTCGAGCAATTCCTCGACCAGCAGGCGGCCGAGATTTTTTTGCTTCTCGGTCGAGGGCTGGGTCGGGGACTTGGCGTCGGACTGGGTGTCGATGACGACGTAGCGGAGGAAACGGTCGGTAACGCTGACGGCCATGGGAGGATCCAAACTGCGAAGGGACCCTTTTGTAGCGGGGCAAGGCCGTCCCGTGAATGGGGTATCTGCCTCCGGTCGCGCGACGGTCAGAAATGGCCGGGAGGGGCTGCCGCGTCACCGGCCGCCGGCTGTGGCAGCCGCACCGGGGCGAAGATCGAGATCGACTCCTTGCGCCCGGCCAAAGGCTCGCGCCCGACCTCCCGCCACGCGCTCCGATCTGACGAGCCTTCCACGGCCGCGCCGGAGGCCAGGATCATCTCGCCGTAGCGCTTCGTCGCCTGCTCCAGGCGCGAGGCGACGTTGACGGCGTCTCCGAGCACCGTGAACTCCATCCGCTCGTCGTCGCCGACGATGCCGCAGAACACCTCGCCGACATGGATCCCGATCCCGATCCGCACCGTATGCGGCAGTTCGCGCGTCGCGTTCCAGTCCTCGACGATGCGGGCGAGGTCATGCGCGAAGGCGAGCGCGCGGACGGCGTCGTCGCCGCCCTCGTCCGGCACCCCGAACAGGATCAGCGCGCCGTCGCCGATGAACTTGTCGACGAAGCCGTGATGCCGGCGCACGCAGGTGAGGATCCGTGTCCGGAAGGCCGTGAAGAACAGGGACAGGCGCTCCGGATCCATGCCCTCGGCCATGCCGGTGGAGTCGCGGATGTCGACGAAGACGATGACAGCCCGCTGACGGCGTCCACGGCGCAGGGCGGCGTCGCCCGCCGCCACCCGGGGCGCGATCTCCGCCGGCAGGAAGCGCGAGAGGCTGGCCCGGCCGACCGCGTCCTTGACGGCGGAGGTGAGCAGCCGCCGGGAGCGGACGATGCCGAAGGCGGTCGCCGCGCCGGCGAGAAGGATCAGCGAAAAACGCATCACGTTGACCGGCATCGAAAACAGCCGGTACCACGGCACCTCTTCGGTGCCGGGCTCGAGGACGAGGCGATGGTCGAGGGCAACCGCGATCCCGACGAGCCCGAGCGCCAGCAGGGCGATGGCGCAGAGCTGGACCTTGACGTCGTAGCGCAGGGCGCCGACCGCGAGGATCAGCGGCGCCGCCCAGACGATGGGGGCCGACGGCAGGGCATTGCCGGGCAATCCGCGATCGTGGACGGCGAGATATGCGATGACGAGGACGAGCCCGACATCCAGCACCATGAACAGATAGGAGAAGCCGTGACGCCAGCGCTGCGGAACGGCGAGCGCGATGCTGGCTGCGCCGGTTGCGAGAAAGCCGAGGGAGGCGAGCCAGGCGTTGTGCTGGAACAGGTCGAGGGTCACGCCCGTCCATTGGAGGAGAAGCCTGTCGGCGACGAGAACCGTGAGGATGACGCAGATGCCGATCGCCACCCGCAGCCACCCGATCAGCCGCTCCGCCGCCACCTCGTGACGGCGCATCAGCGAGGCGATCAGGTCACCTTCCAGGGGCCGGTTGGGAATGCCGATGAACGACTCCGCTTCGTGGGTTGCATCATCCGTTCCCCGCCTTGGCCGCATGATGGTCTCCTGGCCCCCGGTTCGTCAGGGCGGGCCGCCGGCGGATTAGAGCATGGCCCCGTCCAGGGCTTCAAGCCTGCTCCCGAGCCTTCGGCTGAACCGAAGGCTCCCTCTCGAACATCCGCATTGTGCCCCTCGCCTGCCCATGGACAAATGCGGCATGTCCGATCTCTCCTGGTGGCACCTTCTCCCTATCGCCGCAACGTTTCTCCTGGCCGGCCTCGTGAAGGGCGTGACCGGCATGGGCCTGCCGACGGTGGCGATGGGCCTTCTGGGAGCGATCATGTCGCCCGTCGCGGCGGCGGCGCTGCTGATCGTGCCGTCCTTCGTGACCAATGTCTGGCAGCTGTTCTCCGGCCCGAGCTTTTCTGCGCTGATCCGCCGGCTCTGGCCAATGATGGCCGGCATCGTCCTCGGCACGGTGGCAGGCTCGTCCATTCTGGCGCACGGACAGACCCGATGGACCACGGCCGCCCTCGGAGCCGCCCTGCTCCTCTATGCCGGCTTTACCCTTCTCGCCCGGCAGCTCTCGGTGCCGGCCCGGCTGGAGCCATGGCTCTCGCCCGCCATCGGCCTGACGACGGGCCTCGTCACCGGCGGCACGGGTGTGTTCGTCATCCCCGCCGTGCCCTATCTTCAGGCGCTCGGATTGCGCAAGGACGACCTGATCCAGGCCCTGGGTCTGTCGTTCACGGTCTCGACGGTAGCACTCGCAATAGGACTCGCATGGCGCGGCGCATTCCAGCTCGACGGGCTCGCCCTGTCGTCGCTTGCCATCGCCCCTGCCCTCCTCGGCATGTGGCTCGGCCAGGCCATCCGCCAGCGGGTGAGCCCGGTCACCTTCCGGCGCTGGTTCCTGGTGTGCCTGCTGCTGCTCGGGACGGAGCTCGCACTGAGGCCTCTGCTCTAAACGGGCCTCGCCACAAGGCAGCACAGTCCCAGCATCGCCAGCGCCGCGAGCACGAAGATGCCGTCGCGCCTGTGAAAGCCGGGCGCGTTCAGGATCGTGCGCGGATTGTCCGGTCCGAGGCCTCGCGCCTCCATCGCAATCGCCGTGCGGCTGGCGCGGCGGATGGCGTAGGCGAGAAGCGGGATCACGAGGCCTGCTACTTCGACCGGACCGGGAATGCGCCTGATGCGGCGCCCCGATTTCATGGCGCGGGCGAGGCGCATCTGCTGCGCCTCCCCTGCGAGATCGGGCACGAGCTGCATGCCTGCGAAGAGCGAATAGCCGATGCGCGGCGGAAGTTTTGCGTGCTGCATCAGAGCGCGCACGAACAGGCCGGGATCGGTGGTGAGCGCGAAAAACAGCGAGATCATGCCGCAGGCGAGCGCACGCAGGAACAGGGTGAGGCCGGCGGAAAAGGCGGGCGATGCGAGAAGGGATTCGCCAGCCATGCGCAGGGCGAAATCGCTCTCCTGGCGAAACAGCAGGCTCGTGGTGAGAAAGCCGAAGCCGAAGAGCGCGAAGGGCACCGTCAGCGCAAGCAGCACGAACGGCGATGTGCGGTTTAACGCAACAAGCGCAAGAGCCGGCACGAGGATCGCGGCGAGCTGGAAGCGCGCATCGAAGATCAGCACGGCGGCGACAAGCCAGATGCAACAGACGAAAAGCTTGCTGAGAGGGTTGAGCGCCTTCAGCATGCGGTGGCCTCCAGCCATCGCATGGCGTCGGCGCAGGACGGCTCCGCCAACCCGGCGCGGGCGAGAAGCGCCTGGTCGTTCATCAAAGCTGCGGTCGGTCCCTCCGCCAGAATGCCGCCCTCCCCCACCACGATGGAACGGGCGCAGAGCCTGAGCGCGAGATCCATGTCGTGGGTGATCAGTGCGACGGTGCGGCACTTGTCGCGCAGCGTGAGGATTTCCCCCGCCAGATGCTTGGCGCCATGCGCATCGAGACCCGCCATCGGCTCGTCGAGCACGAGGAGCGGCCAGCGATCGGCGATGGTGAGCGAGGCCAGCGCGAGCCTGCGCTTCTGGCCCTGCGAGAGCTCGAACGGATGATTGTCCGCAAGCGCCGCGAGGCCCCAGGAATCGAGCGCTGCCGCAACGCGCGCGGCTTTCTCGTCTGCGCTTAGGCGATCTGGCAGAGCCATCGCCAGCTCCTCGCGCACGGTGCCGGCGACGAGCTGGTTCTCCGGCCGCTGGAAGGCATAGCCGCCCGCCGGCCCGTGCCGTCGTCCCGCCTTCGGCGGCAGGAGGCCGGCGAGGCACAATCCGAGTGTCGACTTGCCGGCGCCGTTCCGGCCGAGCACGCCGAGAATCTCGCCCTCGTGGATGGAAAGATCGATGCCGTGCAGAACCGTCGGCCCGAGGAAGGGCGCGCAGTCGACATGCTCCAGCCGCACGAGAACGGGTGCGTTGCGGATCGCGACTGCATCGTCCTGCGAACGGCGGGACGCAATGTAGGAGTCGACGACGGGTCGGGCTGCGTCGATCGATAGTCGCGGTGCCGTCGCGGGATCGAGATGGGCCAGCGCCTCGGCGACGGAAAGCGGCGCAGCGGGGGATGCAAGGTCGGCTTCGGCCAAGGCCGCGTCGAGCGCGCACGCCGCCGGACGCCAGATGCCGTGCGCTTCGAGAAGCGCACGGCTGTCGCGAAAAATCTTGCGCGGCTCGCCCTCGGCAACGATCGTGCCCTCGCGGCCGAGCACGATCATGCGGTCGATGGACTCGATCAGCCCATCGAGACGGTGATCGACGATAAGAACGCTGCGGTCTCGGTCGCGTATCGTGAGCAGCGCGTGCAGACGTCGCGCCGCTTCGGGCGCGAGATGTGCCGTGGGCTCGTCGGCGACGAAGAGCGGTGTATCCTGGATCAGCGTTGCCGCCAACGCAACAAGCTGCCTTTCGCCGCCCGAGAGCTGCGCCGAGCGGCGCCGGCGCCACGCATCGGGAATGCCGACACGCCGCATGACATCTGAGACCGCTTCAAGGATGCGCTCCGGCGGCCAGGCGCGGTTCTCGAGCGCGAAGGCGAGTTCGTCCTCGACGCGCATGCCGCAGAGCGTCTGATCCGCGTCCTGGAAATACTGCGCCACGAGGGGCGCCCAGCCCCAGGGCTTTCGCGTGCCGACATCGTCGCCGAACAGGCTGACGCGCCCCGCCACCTCAGCCGGAATGCTGTCGGGGATGAGGCCCGTCAGCGTGAGCAGCAGCGTGGACTTTCCCGAGCCCGATGGGCCGAGCAGCAGCACGCGCTCGCCGGAGCGGATCGTCAGATCGACGGGTCCGACGGCCGCCCGTTTCGCGAAGGGATAGCGGATCTCGACCGCGTTCCACTCCGCCGCGGCCGGAGCCGGGTCAGGCTGCAGCAGAGCGCTTCTCGACATCGATCGCAAGACCGGCGAGCGCACCGGTTCTGTAGAGCGCCTGCACGATGACGTGGCCGAGCCAGCCGCCGAGCAGCGCGCCGCTGAAAGCTCGCAGCACGAACATGGCGATCAGCACCGTCGGCTGCAGCGCACCGTAATCGAAGCGGATCCAGGTATAGGCGAACGAGAAGATCGCGGCTCCCAAGCCTGCCGCCATCAGCACCGGCAGCGAATAGTTGCGCCAGCGCGTTGCCGCGAAGACCGCCTCCGCACCGGCGCCCTGGACGATGCCGGTGACGATCAGCAGCAACCCGGCGGGGCTTCCCAGCAGCACCTGCACGGCGGCAGCGAGCACTTCGGCCGCGAAGGCCGCACCGGGCTTGCGGATGATGGCGGCAGCGACGATGGAGGCGACGAACCAGAAGCCCATCACCACATCCATCGTCACGGAGCCGAACATCGCCTGCGCGATCAGCCAGACCTGCACCCAGCCGAGATAGAGCACGGCAAAAACCGCGCCGATCACGGTGACGATCAGGATCTCCCTCAACGTCCAGCCTCGTGTCACGGGCATGGCAACCTCCTTGAGTGGGGGATGAGAATTTTTGGGAAGAAATTAAACCGCGCTCGGGCTGTTCGCCGAGACCTTGAGATCGAGCGCCACATGGCCCTGCGGTGCACCGAAGCGCAGGAAGGCTTCGCTCAAGGTCGCGAAGACCGGACCCGCATCGCCGCGCAGCTTCGTGCAGAAGTTTTTGGAGCGGTCGAAGACGCCGGACTTTTTCAGAAAATCGATGCAGCCGTAGATCTCGTCCATGTGGTGACCGCTGCCGAGCGGATAGAGCGAGAACTGCGCGGCGACGACCTGCCCCGTCTTTGCGGCGACTTCCACATGCTGCAAGGCGGCTGCGATGCGCTCATCGAGCGAGCGATCATGGTTCGAGCCGGCAATCGGCGTGCAGATCGGATCGTCGGGCTCGCCCAGGCATCCGCGCGAGACGGTTGCCGCCAGCACGCAATGCACGCCGCGCTTCGAGGCGGCGAGAAAGAGATCGCGCATGGCCGGAAAGAGCTGATCGGGCGGACCGACCAGCAAGGTCGAGATGTCGTCGGTCTCGATCCGGAAGTTCGGACGGTAGGGGTCGAGCGCGCCGATGGCGCCGAGGATGACGTCGACGAAATCGTCGGTCATCGGATAGAGAGACACTTGTGCGCCGGAAAACATCGTCGCCTCGCTCCGCTGGCATTACCCAGATCAGCTTGAGGGTCCGACGGCTTCGCGCCGTCATCTCAGCCCCGGCAATACGGAGCACCCCTGTTGGAATACGCTTTGCTTAGCACCCTTCGCCGCAGCCTGGCAAGCGACGGGAGTCCTTACTGCACCGTGACCTGATCCTTGATCTTCTCGAAAGCCGGGCGGCGCAGCACGCGTTTCTTCACCAGATCGTCCACGGAGGCATAGGGACGGCCCCGGATGATGGCCTTGCCGAGCGATCCGGCCCCGTCCAGCGTGTTCAGGTCTTCGAGGGAGCCCTTGTTGAGATCCACAAGGCTGGCATCGGAAGCTCCGGAGGAAGCCACCGCCGATGCGACCTTCACGGGTTGGGCGGCTTTCGCGGGCGGGGCCACCGCGCCCGTCAGGTTCATGTCGTTGCCGCGGGCCGGAACCGGCGCGGAAACCTTGGCGACCGCTGCCTCAACCGGCTTCAGAGTGGCGAGGGGTTGAGGAGCCGCGGGCAAAACGAGAGCTGGAATGCTCGGAGGTTCGGCCGGCGCGCGGGCCGTGTCCTTCGGCTCCGCCACGGGTCGCGGCGCGGTATCCGGCTGAACCATCGAGACGGCGACGGGTACCGACGGACGCGTATCGGCTACCCGGATGGGAGCGGTTTGAACCGGCGCCGCAGGGTTTCGGATCTCGACGGGCGCCGGGGTCGGCGGAGCTATGGCGACCAACCCTTCCGTTGGGGAGCCTGCGCCTCCGGTCAGCCCCAGGGCCAGCGATCCGCCGGCGATGAGGCCTCCGACCAGGAGGAGGCGCATTGTCTGGAGAGCGGGATTATCGCGCCTTTCGCAAGGCACGTGGGTGCGGGAAAGATCGCCAACCTGCATGGGCCCCTCTCACGTTGTTCTAACGTTGAACGCGGAACGTCTGCATAGGGCTAGACTGTGGATGTGGCGCAGACGTGGCAAAGTTTGTCGTTGTCTGTGCATCGGCGAAGATTCTGACGATGGCCTGTTATAGCGGGCGCAACGGCCTGCGCAATATCATCACCTTACGGAAGTATCAATTCAGAGACTCCGCACCTGCGCCGGCGCACCGATCTCGCATTCGAGCGCCGCACGGTCCCAGTCGCCCGCATCGGCTGCGGCCGCGTAGGTGGTGACGAGAAAATCGAGCAGCAGCGCGTCGGGATCCGCCGCGAGACGCACGGTCTCGTAGGGCAAGATGAACTCACCTAAGGTCGCGTCGAAAGTCGCACCCTGCGTCACGGAGGCCTCGCGAAAGCCCGGCGGCTCGGGATAGGCATATGAATAGAAGGCGGCTCGCGGAAACGCTTCGCTGCCGGGCCAGAAGCCCGCGCTCGACACCTCGTGCGAATAGGCCTCGCGGGTCACGTCGTCCGGCAGGCCCGGCACGCCGCCGGGATGCAGCGGCGCGGGCCGTCCGGAAAAACGCGTGACCGCGAGATCGAAACTGCCCCAGAAGAAATGCACCGGCGACGACTTGCCCAAAAAGCCGCTGCGAAACAGCTTGAACACCCGATCCGCCTGCACGAGCGCGCGCCAGAAGCGATGTGCAGCGTCGGCGTCGTAGGAGGCATGCACGCGGTCCTCCGAGAAGGGTATCGGATCGGGCACCTCGTTCGGCATCGTGTTGATCGAGACCGGGATGCGAAGATCGTTCAGAAGGCCGATGACGCGGGCATAGAAATCCGCGACGCTCTGCGGCTGCAGCTCGAGATCCCGCTCGTCCCCGCGGCTGGTGCGCATGTGCAGACGATGCGCGATGAAGTCGAACTCGATCTCCAGGATCTCGTTCCCGACCGGGATCGGCGATGTGCCGAGGCCGCGTGCGGTGACATAGAGCGGCACCTGCCAGCCGTGATTGAGCCAGGGCGAAAGCGCGAGCCTGACCTTGCCGACGATCTGCGTCCAGAGCTGCAGGGTCGCGGCGGTGTCACGCCATTCGGGATAGGATAGTTCGGGCCAGGCTGCGTCGTTCATGGGGCGTCTCCCTGCATGCGGGATCAGGATCGCCCGGTTAAACTAGAGCGTCTTCGCGCGCGGGAAACCGTGCCGCCTCTCGCCTGACAAACGCGAGGCGGCCCGCCATCGGTGGGACAGCGGGCCGCCTCGACATTCCTTGAGCATCACGCGGCCGGGCGCATGCCGGCTGCGATGGGGGTCGGGATCTCGATGTCGACCTCCAGCGTCGAGACGGAGGCGCCGCGATCCATCTTGATCTGCACGTTGTCCTGCGGCACCGACATATGCTTGGCGATGACCGCCATGATCTCCTCGCGCAGGATCGCGACAAGATCGGATTCGCCGCCGCCGCCGACGATGGTGCGCTCGTGGGCGAGCAGGACCTGAAGCCGCTCGCGGGCGACCGGCGCGGATGTGTTGCGTTTGAAGAAGTTGAAAAGGCTCATGCGGCCCTCCGTGCGAAAAGTTTGCTGAACAGACCGCGCTGCTTCTGCACCTCGACCACGGTCTCGCCCGTCAGCTTGCGCACTGCGTCGAGATAAGCGCGGGCTGGCGCGGAGTTCGGGCTGCCGAGCGTCACCGGTGCGCCGAGATTGGAGGAGCGCAGCACCTCGGTGCTCTCCGGAATGATGGCGAGAAGCGGGATGGAGAGGATATCGAGCACGTCCTCCACTTTCAGGATTTCCCCGCGCTGCGCGCGCGCCGTGTCGTAGCGCGTGAGCAGGAGATGCTTTTCCACCTGCTCGCCCTTCTCCGCCTTCTCGGTCTTGGAATCGAGCAGGCCGATGATGCGGTCGGAATCGCGGATCGAGGAGACTTCCGGGTTCGTGACGACGACGGCGACATCCGCGTGGCGCATGGCGAGCGTGGCGCCGCGCTCGATGCCGGCCGGGCTGTCGCAGATGACCCAGTCGAACTTTTCGCGCAAGCCATTGATGACGCGCTCGACGCCCTCTTCCGTGAGGTTGTCCTTGTCCCGGGTCTGCGAGGCCGGCAGCAGGTACAGGGACTCGAGGCGCTTGTCGCGGATCAGAGCCTGCTCGAGCTTCGCATCGCCCTTGACCACGTTAATCAGGTCGAACACCACGCGGCGCTCCGCGCCCATGATCAGATCGAGATTGCGCAGACCGACATCGAAATCGACCACAGCCACTTTTTTGCCCGTCTGCGCGAGCGCCGCGCCCAGGGCCGCTGTCGAAGTCGTCTTTCCGACGCCCCCTTTGCCCGACGTCACGACAAGAACTTTCGCCATTCCCGGTTCTCCTCACCCTTCAAATCTATCGTTGCGACGGCATCGCCGGCAGATGGCCTAAGGGGCCGCAATCCTGGCTGGAATGCGGGGGCCGCGGAGGCAGTCGCGGTTTGCTACGCTACGGAATAAATCTCATTCGGCGCCCAACATGGTTACCGGCGGGTTAAGAAATGCGGCTCGGGATCGATTTTTCGGCGGAAAACAAAGGTTTTTCGCAAAGGCGAACGCCTTTGAGGAACCTTTTCCTCGAACAGGACGTAAAGCTTCGCCCTCGGCGCATTGTCCCTCATTGACCTTCCGGAAGGTCCCTCTAGCCTTGATTCAGGTCATGGAGGTCCTCCTATGCGGCACGGATGGCGACTTCTTATCCTGGCGACATTGTCGCTCGTCGGCGCTCATGCTCCGGCTTTCGCCCAGCAAAGCACGACCGTTCGGGTCGGGCATTTTCCCAACATCACCCATGTGCAGGCCCTCGTCGCGCGCGGCTTCGAGCGGCAGGGGCGCAGCTGGTTCGGGGAGCGGCTAGGACCGGGCGTGAAGATCGAATGGTATGCCTACAATGCCGGTCCGAGCGCGATGGAGGCGATCTTCGCCAATTCGCTCGACCTGACCTATGTCGGTCCCAATCCCGCGCTCAACGCCTATGCGCGCTCGCGTGGCGCGGAGGTGCGCGTGGTGGCCGGTGCGGTGAACGGTGGCTCCGCGCTGGTCGTCCAGGGCGATTCCACCCTGTCGAAGCCGGCCGATTTCAGGGGCAAGCGGATCGCCACGCCGCAATTCGGCAACACGCAGGATGTGGCCGCTCGGGCCTGGCTGGTGGCAGGCGGGTTGCGCATCACGCAGACGGGCGGCGATGCGCAGGTGGTACCGACCAGCAATCCCGATCAGCTCTCCCTGTTCCAGAGCAAGCAGCTCGACGCGGTCTGGACTGTGGAGCCCTGGGTCTCGCGGCTGGAATCGGAATCCGGCGGCAAGATCCTGGTGGAGGAGAAGGAAGCCATCACGACCATTCTGGTGTCGAGCGCCGGCTTCCTGGCCAAGAACCGCGATCTCGCCAAGCGTTTCGTGGCGGCCCATCGCGAGCTGACCGAGTGGATCCGGAAGAACCCGGAAGAAGCGCAACGGCTTGCTCGCGACGAGCTGCAGGCCTCTTTCCGTCTCGACATGTCGCCGGAGCTGGTGGCGCGGGCCTGGAGCCGCATGGTCATCACGTCGGATACGACGCGGGAGGCCTTTCAATCCTTCGTGACCAGCGCGCAGCAGGTCGGCTTTTTGCGCGATACGCCCGATCTGTCCCGCCTGATCGAGGCGCCTTGATGGAGGCGGCGCGTTCCGATTTCGTCGCCGATGTCTCCGCCAAGCTCCTCGTCGACGGGGTGTCCAAGTGGTTCACCCCGTCGCGGACGCACGTCCACGCCCTCGACAATGTCTTCCTTGCCATCGACGAGGGTGAATTCGTCTGTCTGCTCGGGCCGAGCGGATGCGGGAAGTCCACCCTGCTCGACATCATGGCAGGTCTGACCATGCCGGATTCCGGCCGCGTGCTCGCCGACGGCAAGCTCGTGGAAGGGCCCGGGCGGCAGCGGCTCGTCATGTTCCAGGAATCGGCGCTGTTTCCGTGGCTCGACGCCTTCGGCAACGTGATGTTCGGGCTCAGATTGCGGCCGGATCTGAGGAATGCCGAGCGCAAGGACATCGCCAACCATTTCCTCAAGCTCGTGGGGCTCGAGAAGTTCAAGCATGCTTATGTGCATGAGCTCTCGGGTGGCATGAAGCAGCGTGTCGCGCTGGCGCGCGCGCTCGCCCCCGATCCGCAGGTGCTGCTGATGGACGAGCCCTTCGCTGCGCTCGATGCGCTCACCCGCGATCAGCTCTACGACGACATCCAGCAGATCTGGATGGAAAGCCGCAAGACCATCGTCTTCGTCACGCATAACGTGCGCGAGGCGGTGTGTCTCGGCGATCGCGTGGTGCTCATGTCGCCGTCTCCGGGACGCATCGCGCAGATCTTCGACATTCCCTTGGCGCGACCGCGCGACATCAACAGCGCCGAGCTTGCCGGCTATGCATCGCAGATTGCCGCGGCGCTCAAGGGCAATATGAAGAAGGCGGCCTCCGAATGAAGCGCATGGCCGTCGCCCTCTTCTTCTTCGCGGTGCTGATCGGCCTGTGGGAGCTTGCCGTGCGCAGCGGCCGCTGGTCCCCGGTGCTGCTGCCCTCGCCGATCTTCGTCGCGGAATACATCTGGGCCGCATTGCTCGATGGCACATTGCTAGAATCCACCTGGGTCACGCTCAAACGCCTCCTGCTCGGCTACGCCGCCGGCGTGATCATCGGCCTGCCGCTCGGCCTTTTGACCAGCACGTCACAGGTCTTCGAGGATACGATCGGCGCGCTCGCGCTCGGCTTCCAGACCCTGCCGAGCGTGTGCTGGGTACCGCTGGCGCTGATCTGGTTCGGCCAGACCGAGGGCGCGATGCTGTTCGTCGTCATCATGGGTACCGTGTGGTCCGTGATCATCGCCACCGACCATGGCGCACGCAACATTCCGCCGATCTATGCCCGCGCGGCGCGGACCATGGGTTCGGAAGGCTTCCACAAATGGACGCGCGTGATCCTGCCGGCCTCGCTGCCCTTCCTGGTCAGCGGCATGAAGCAGGGCTGGGCCTTCGCCTGGCGCTCGCTCATGGCGGCGGAGATCTACGTCACGATCCTCACCGGCTTCGGCCTCGGCCACCTGCTGCATTACGGGCGCGAGCTGAATGCCATGGACCAGGTCATCGGCATCATGATCGTCATCGTCGTGATCGGGCTTCTCGTCGACCGCCTGCTGTTCTCGCCCTGGGAGCGCGTCCTGCACAGGCGCTGGGGAACGAACGTGAAGGAGACATGACGAGCTTGCGACCTCCCCCAGCGTGTCTGAGGTCTGGAACATTTCCTCTCAGCCGGCCACCAAAGCATGCGTTTCCGTGATAGCCTGCACCCTACCTCGCATGTGAAGGAGGTTGAGATGCGCAACATTGTCGCCCGTCTTGCTCCGCTGGTTTTTTCCGTATCGACAGCGCTGGCTCAGGCCGGTCCACCCGCCGAGGGCGCGCCGGCTGCTGGCACGACTGACAGCGGGGTGCTCTGGTGGATCGCCATCCTGGCGATCCTGGCGGTCGTCGCCTTCTGGTACGTCGCCAAAAGCAGGAATCGTCCGTAGGGGAAGGCCTACTGACCGTCCTGCTTCGTCTGGCCGGAACCTGTGCCGGCCGTTTGAGCGCCGCCGACGGGGGACGCGGCAGGGCTGCCAGATGGCAGCGTTCCGCCGGGCTGCAATGGCGTCGAAACGCCCGATGGCGCGCGCGGCGGATTGGCCGAGGAGAACCAGTTGTCGTCCGAAGGGCTGCCGCCGGCCGCCGGCGTGGACGCACCGGCACCATGGAGCAGCGCATCGTCGCCCGGTTCAGGTCTCTGCTCGTGCGGCGGGCCGGCTGGCCCAGGGGCCGGCCGGGGCCTCGCCTCGCCCTTTCCGGTCGTCCGATAGGTTCGCGCGTGAGAGGAAGCACGGCGCTCGAAATCGTCATCCGGCTCGCCATAGAGCGGAAAGCGCGACTCGGGGTGCCAGGACGATGGCGGCGGAGGCCGCCGATGGCGCGGGCCGGGACGGCGCGACCGGGTCGCATTCCACAGGAGCGCGCCGGCGCCGATGGCGGCAAGACCTGCGAGAGCCCCGAACACGGTTCCCGTCGGAAGGCCGTAGCGGCTCGGCATCGCGGATTGAGGCAGGTGCCAGCGATCCGCTTCGTAGGATGCGATCCGCTCGCGCTCGTAGCGTCGCCACAGATGCTTGAGCTCGGCCGGCGAGAAGGCGCTGCGGGCGACGATCATCACGCCGTTTTCCTCGAGCGTGAACGCATGCCGGATGGAGCCGGTCAGGTCCTTGAAGTCCGCCGCCCAATCGTGGCTGTCCTTGTCGGGGCGAGCGGCGAGCCTGTCGAGCTCGCGCAGGATCTCATCCTGCTTGCGCTCGAGATCGGCAACATAGGAGGCCATCCGCTCATGCCCGGACAGGGCAGGATAGATCACGCTCTGCTGCGCGGCGATGTGCCGTTCCAGCTCGTCCTGCAGGTCGGCAAAAAGCTCGGCGCGGCTGTTGGGGCCGGTGCCCGTGGCGCGCAGCACCTCGCGGCAGAGCTCCTCGATATTCCCGTGGTCCGCCACCACCATCTGCCACAATTCCATGGGAGTCCTCCTCATGCAGAGCCGATAAGCATGAACGGCTGGGATGGACCGCTGTTCCGCAGGTGTGCTTCTCGCCATGTCACGCGGCGATCGTCGTCGAAAGGATGTGACAAGGAATGCCTCGTATTGCTATGGACAGGCCTGACGCTCGACCCTGCGCTTAAAAAAGCGCGCGGGTCTCCCGAGGCTCGAACGGCGCGAGTGACCGATGACCCTGCAGACCCCACCCGAGGCCGCATCGCAGCTGCCGACCTACGAGGATGTCGCTGCGGCGGCCGAGCGCATCGACGGCATCGCCCATCGCACGCCGGTGCTCACCTCCCGCACCGCCGACGCGCGCACGGGCGGCACCCTGTTCTTCAAGGCCGAGAACCTTCAGCGCGGCGGCGCCTTCAAATTCCGCGGTGCCTACAACGCCATCGCCCGGCTCTCCCCCGAGGCGAAGCGGCTCGGCGTCGTGGCGTTTTCCTCCGGCAATCACGCCCAGGCCATCGCCTATGCCGGGCAGCTGCAGCAGGTCCCGACCGTCATCATCATGCCGCAGGACGCCCCCGCGATGAAGGTCGCGGGAACCAAGGGCTATGGCGGCGAGGTCGTTCTCTACGACCGCTACAAGGAGGACCGCGAGGCCATCGGGCTCAAGCTGTCCCAGGAGCGCGGGCTCACCCTCATCCCGCCCTACGACCACGCGGACATCATCGCCGGACAGGGCACCGCCGCCAAGGAGCTGATCGAGGAGGTCGGCCCCCTCGACATGCTGCTCGTCTGCGTCGGCGGCGGCGGGCTGCTCGCGGGCTCGGCGCTTGCTTCCAAAGCGCTCTCGCCCGATTGCCGCATCTACGGCGTGGAGCCGGAAGCGGGCAACGATGCGCAGCAATCATTCCGCACCGGGTCCATCGTGCGGATCCCCGTTCCCGCCACCATCGCGGACGGGGCGCAGACGACCTATGTCGGAGCCAAGACCTTTCCCATCATGCGCGCGCTCGTCGACGACATCCTCACCGTCTCGGATGCGCAGCTCGTGGACAGCATGCGCTTCTTCGTCGAGCGCATGAAGATCGTGGTGGAGCCCACCGGCTGCCTCGCGGCGGCGGCGGCCCTCCACGGCATCGTTCCCTGCAAGGACAAGCGCGTCGGCATCATCCTCAGCGGCGGCAACGTGGACCCGCGAGCGCTGGCGGGATTTTTGGCAGGGTAGTCCTCCTAGAAAGTGCTCCACATTTCCCCTCTCCCGGGTGGGAGAGGGCGGGGCATTCGACCAGCCCAGCGCTGTCGTTACCGCTGCAACACATTCGCTCAGCACATCATCCGGCACTGGCCTTCCCTCACCCCGACCTTCTCCCAAATGGGAGAGGGAGAAACGCTTCGTTTCACGGGCCCGCCCGCACGACGACGGCGATTCCGTCGTGGTCGCCGGTCGTCAGCTTCGGGTCGCCGATCAGCGCGTTGCCGAGATTGACGAAGGCGCCCACCTTGAAATCGGTGTGCAGATCGAGCCTCTGCGTGAAGTCGTCCCGGGCGCGGTTGAACGAGCCATACTGATGCGGAGGATCGCGGATGGGGTCGACCTCCTCGCGGCTGAAGGCGGCGGTGAAGAGATAACCCTTCGCGAGCTGAAATGGCCCGAAGATGCGGCCGTGATTGTTGCTGAGCTCGAAGATGTCGTTGGAGAAGGCATCGTCCCGCCCCTGCGGGAGCTGCGGATGGGGCTTGTCGCCAATGAAGCCCTGATAGCCCGCCGAGTGACCGAAGCGGATCGGGTAGCCCGCGTGCGTGGCGGCGGCGATGAGCCTCGTCTTCGCCTCGTCGGGACTCGTCGCGCCCTCGTCGACAATGATGACGTTGATGGGCTCGCGCAGGTTCTTGCCGTGATAGATCTCGCCGAGCCAGTCCGACGGCACGCTCTGCGCCGTCAGCATCCATTTGCCGATGGGCGGCAGGCCCTCCGGCGTCGCGATGGCGAAGTTCTCCTCGGCCGTCGCTGCAGGCATCGTCGCCATCAGCAGGATACCAAGGACGAGTGTACGGAAGCGGCCCCGTTCCATCTGCCTTCTCCGATGCGGCTGATCCTCATGCCGATCAGGAGAACACGATCGCGCGCATCAGGCCATGGCTTTTCAGGCGGATGCCTTGACGGCGACGACGGCGTAACGATGTTGTGTCGCGCGCTCGAGCCCCTTGAGCAGCGGCAGGTTCCTGGCCTGCTGGCGATGGATCGCCTTGAGGTCGCGGTCGATCGCGACCTCGGCGAAGCCCGCCTCGCGCAGCAGGGCCGTCACGGCCTCGGCCCGCGCGCCCTTGGAGAAATAGACGCGCTCGAGAATGCGTTCATGGGTCTCGCGCATGGCGTTGGGAGCATGTGGCGCTCCGGACAATCCCGGCACCAGTTTCTCAATGACACGGATCACGCGTTTGACGAGCGTGTCCGACACGAAATCGCCATCGACGACGAGCAGGCGCCCGCCCGGCTTGAGCAGGGAATGCCATTCCCGGAACGCAGTTTTCGGATCGACCAGCGTCCAGACCAGATGGCGCGTGACGAGGACGTCGTAGCTTTCGGGCTGTTCCAGCGTGCGCTCGGCATCGCCCATGACGAAGCGGATATCCGCGCCGCGCCGCGCGGCCTTCGCCCGCGCCTGGCGCAGCATCGGCTCCGACCAGTCGAGACCGGTGACGTCGAAACCGAGGCCGTGCAGCAGATGCGAGATCACGCCCGTGCCGCTGGCGAGATCGAGCGCCCTGCGGCCCTTGCCGGGGCCGAGATGGCGCCGGAAAAGATCCCGCCAGGCCTCGCGCTCCTCCTCCGAGAAGATCTCGTGCCCGACCTGCTCGTCGAAGGTTGCGGCACGCGCGGACCAGTAATCGCGGATTTCGTCGCGGAGCGTGAAGTTAGCAGTCATGAGAGGCTCGGAGGAAGGACGTTTCGGGCTATCCTGTAGGTACAATCGCCCGATGCGTCAATTTCGCCGTCCCCCGCGGAGACGGCGGTGATTTAATCCGTCCGGCCGGTGCTGCAGGTGACCGGATCCCTGCCTTGTCTCCGATCACGCGACCGGTGTCGGCCGTCGGCTCCGTGGGAGGCGGTGAAGGAGGTCACGGCAGCGATGGATTGAATTCCCACGGGCGGCCATCCCTTAGCAATAAAGAGAAGCCATAGCAATAAAGAGAAGCCATAGCAATAAATAGAAAAAGGGTCGCGCCCAGTCCTTATTCGACTGTGTTCGCGACCCTTTGGACCGTATTTGCCCCTACGGTTAATTCGGCATAAATCATATTTTACCGTATCGCAAGGCCAAATAGTTCTTAAATGAACCGTCTGCGGCGTCAGAGTATCGCATATTCCATATTGACACGCCTCAGATATGTCACCAAACGCCACATTTAAGACATATTACTACACAAATAGATAGGGCCACCGACCCATTATTTGCCCCTACGGGTCGGACCCTTAAAGCGCCCCCTGAAAAGCGGGCGCTTTCTTTTTGGGGCAGCAGCATTGCCGTTCAGGACGATCCCTGCGGAGCGAAGAAGCAGATGATGGCGCGCGTCGTCGGCTCTTCGCAAATGTGGAACCTCGCATCCGGCGACATCTTGGCGAATTCCCGCTCGATCAGGCGCCCGTCCCAGAGCCGCCAGCCCTCGGCAGTCTCGGTCACAGTCTCGCCGCGGCCTTCGACGAGTTCGCGGCAGTCATGATCGTCACAGCACCAGAACGGATACCAACCATGGGCAAGAGCAGGCCCAGCAAGCAGGCATGCCGCCGCGAATATCGTCCAGCGCTTGAAAATCATTCAGGACAAGCCTTTCCCGAGGACCTCGGGCCTCGCTTGACAAGCTCCATCCTGATCTTGGGGCGCAGAGCAGAGGGCGTCCACCCCTGCCTCAACGGCAAGAGCGGCGTCTATCGACAGACTTATTCCCCTGTCTGAAGATAGGGCTCGACCTTGCCCTTGAGCTTGATGGTCATGGGATTGCCGAAGCGGTCCTTTGCACTGCCCGCCGTCACGCGGACCCAGCCCTCGCTGACGCAATACTCGTCCACATTGGTCTTCTCGGCCCCGTTGAAGCGGATGCCGATCCCCTTCGCGAGCAACTCCTCGTTGTAATAGGGGCTGTTCGGGTTCGAGGACAGGCGGTCGGGAAGCGTGTCGGTCATGCGAAGGTCTCTCCAGATCTCGGTTCGATGTGGGGCGGAAACTAGCTCTTTGGAAACCGAAAGCCAATTCCGGCTATGCGGCGTGACAAGCTCGGCGCAATGTCCTACTTTCGTCGAACGCCCCAGGGGCAAGACGACAATCCGCTTGAAGCGGAGACGAGATCAGGGAGAGAGACTTGTCGGCTGCGACGGATGGTATTCATACGGATTTCTCCGAGGGCATGAGCTACGGCGACTATCTCCGGCTCGATACCCTCCTCTCCGCCCAGTCGCCTCTCACGACCGAGCACGACGAGCTTCTCTTCATCACCATCCACCAGGTGATGGAGCTCTGGCTGAAGCTCTTGAACCGGGAGCTCGACACGGCGCTCGTCCATATCCGGGCCGACGAGCTCCAGCCCGCCTTCAAGTGCACCGCCCGGATCAACCGGATCCAGGAGCAGCTGATCCAGGCCTGGACCGTGCTCTCCACCATGACCCCGTCCGACTACCTGAGCTTCCGGCCGGCGCTCGGCAAGTCCTCCGGCTTCCAGTCCTGGCAATACCGCCTCGTGGAGTTCAAGCTCGGGGCGAAGGATGCCGTCAAAATGGCGCCGCACCGGCACCGCAGCGACCTCGCGGAGCAGATGGAGGCGGCCTATCGCGCGCCGAGCCTCTACGACGAATCCTTACGCCTGCTAGCCCGGCGCGGCTATGGGGTCCCGAAGGAGGTGCTCGAGCGCGACGTGACACAGCCCTACACGGCGCATCCCGGCGTCGAGGCGGTGTGGGAGGAGATCTACCGTCATTCGGGCGAGCATTTCGAGCTCTACGAACTCGCCGAGGAACTGGTCGATCTGGAGGACGCCTTCCAGCAATGGCGCTTCCGGCACATGAAGACGGTGGAGCGCATCATCGGCATGCGCAGCGGCACCGGCGGCAGCAGCGGCGTCAGCTACCTGCGCAAGGCGCTTGAAAAATACTTCTTCCCGGAACTCTGGTCCGTACGCGGCAAGCTTTGATCGTGCGGGAGATGCAGTATGCTTGATCTTCGTTCTCAGTTCTCCCGCTTCCTCAACACCGAACCGGACCGCCTGCATTTCGCCGCCCACAGCCACCATCCCTGGCCCGACGTGACGCGCGAGGCTCAAGCACAGGCGTGGGACGATGCCGCCCGGCTCATGGACGACAAATGGGAGCACGTGCTGGGACCGGTGCTCGACGAGTTCCGCGGGCATGTGGCGGAACATCTCAACCTGTCGGACCCGTCGACCATCGCGGTCGCACCGAACACACACGAATTCCTGAAGCGCCTTCTTTCATGCTTCCCGGCGGATCGCCCGATCCGCATCCTGACCTCCGACGGCGAGTTCCATTCCTTCACCCGCCAGATCGCGCGCCTGGAGGAGGAACGGCTCGTCGAGGTCACCCGCGTGCCCGCCGCGCCCTTCGTGACCTTCGAGGACCGCTTCTACTCTGCCGCGCAGGAGGGTTTCGACCTCGTCTTCGTGAGTCAGGTCTTCTTCAATTCGGGCTTCGCACTGGACGGGCGCTATCTCGCGGAATGCAACCGCGACGGTGCGATGATCGTGATCGACGGCTATCACGGCTTCATGGCGCGGCCGACCGATCTGGGAAGCGTTGCCGACCGCGTGTTCTACATCGCCGGCGGCTACAAATATGCCATGGCAGGCGAAGGCGCGTGCTTCATGCACTGCCCGCCCGGATGGGGCCTGCGCCCGCGCGACACCGGCTGGTACGCGGCCTTCGGCCACCTCGCCGGCGCGCAGGACGGCCAGGTCGGCTACAGCGACGACGGCTGGCGCTTCATGGGCGCGACCTTCGATCCGTCCGGTCTCTACCGCTTCAACGCCGTCATGCGCTGGCTGGCGGATGAGGGCATTACACCCGGCATCATTCATGCCCATGCCAGGGCCTTGCAGCAGCATTTCCTGCACCGCATCGCCAGCTCCGCCCTGTTCGAGCACACTTCCCTGGTAGTGCCGGCGGAGGAGATGCGGCGCGGCAACTTCCTCACCTTCGAGACGCCGCAGGCGCAGGCGATCCACAACGATCTGAAGGAACTGCGCGTGGTCACCGATGTGCGCGGCCAACGCCTGCGCCTCGGCTTCGGCATCTACCAGACGGAAGAGGAAGTGGACGACTTGATTCGTCGTATCGACGAGGCGGGAGCGCTCGAATCTCTCCCGTTCAATACGTCCTCGGCGGCGTGAGATTCAAAGCCCGAGCATCTTCATCCCCGCTTCGTGATAGCGCGTTCCGGCGGCGGAGCCCGGTGGAATGATGCCGTCGATCCGCGCGAGATCGTCCTTCGTCAGCGCCACGTCGAGCGCGCGCGCGTTCTCCTCGAGGTAACGCCGGCGCTTGGTGCCGGGGATCGGCACGATGTCGTTGCCCTGCGCCAGCACCCAGGCGAGCGCGAGCTGCGATGTCGAGCAGCCCTTCTCGCGCGCCATCGTCTCGATCTCGCGCACGAGATCGAGATTCCTCTGGAAGTTTTCTCCTTGAAAGCGTGGCGACATGCGGCGGAAATCGTCGTCTGCGAGGTCGTCGATGCTCTTGATCTGCCCCGTGAGAAAGCCGCGCCCCAACGGTGAATAAGGCACGAAGCCGATGCCGAGTTCGCGCACGGTGGCAAGGATCTCGTCCTCCGGGTCGCGGCTCCAGAGCGAGTACTCGGTCTGGAGCGCGGCGATGGGATGAACCGTGTGCGCACGGCGGATGGTCTGCGGTCCCGCCTCGGAGAGACCGAGATGGCGCACCTTGCCCTGGCGCACGAGGTCAGCCATGGCGCCGACCGTATCCTCGATCGGCGTCTCCGGATCGACCCGGTGCTGGTAGTAGAGATCGATCGCGTCGACCTTGAGCCGCTTCAGGCTCGCTTCGCAGGCCTGGCGCACGTAATCCGGCTTGCCGCTGATACCGAGGCGCTCGCCATTCGGCCCGCGCACATTGCCGAATTTCGTGGCGAGCACGACCTTGTCGCGCCGATCCGCAATGGCACGGCCGACGAGTTCCTCGTTGCGGCCGACGCCGTACATGTCGGCCGTGTCGAGAAGGGTCACGCCGAGCTCGATCGCGCGATGGATCGTGGCGATGGATTCCACTTCGTCGCCGCTGCCGTAGAACTCCGACATGCCCATGCAGCCGAGGCCGATGGCGGACACTTGCAACGGACCGAGCTGACGCTGCTGCATGGGAGATCTCCAAGTTGAGGGTGAGCATGGCCACAGGCTCAGGCGGCGCATGAGCCATGAACTGGCCCCGTCGCATCCGGTTTCAAGCCTCGCAGCGCCTCAGACGGCGGTTTCCGCCAGCAGAAGGATGAGACCCAAAGCCACAAGCGCGATGCTGGGCCAATGGTGCTTCGGGTGGAGGGCCTGTGCCCTCCCCTGCGGCTCGAGCGTCACGCCGGAGCCGACCCGGTGCGGGTCGCTGAGACGCCCCTTCCAGAGAACCTTGCCTGCCGCGAGCACGATCCCGCCGATGATGAGCAGCGCTCCGATCCAGATGAGGAGCATGCCCGACTGCATGAGACCCTCCCGATGATGAGACCCGACGCGGGAGCATAGCACGCCCGCCGCGCAAGGCCCATCAGGGCGCAGTCACAGCCGAACGGTTGAAGAGAAGGGCCTCCGGATGATTGCGCATCGCCTCCTCCGTGCAGGCTTCCGGCCCCAGATGGTTGCGGAGTCGCCGATGGCGGCTTTCCAGTTCGGCGAGCGTCACGTTCTGTGCGATGCGCGGATGCGCGATGCAGATGGCGCCGTCCTTTCCCCAGGCCGCCTCGAAGGGCATCGGGTCGACGGCGTCGGGCTGCTGGATGCCGAAGCGGTCATAGACGTCGATGATCGTGCCGTCGCGGGTGGTGGCGCGATCGTCACCGCCATAATCGGCCCGCACCATATGGATGCAGGCGGCATGAAGATCGCGCATCGGCACGTCCGCGCTCTCTTCCCAGGGCTTGTAGCCCATCAGAATGCACTTGCCTTCCGCTCCGCTGGTACAGGTGACGGTGATGCCGGTCTCCTTGAGAAGCGGCATTCCCAGCCGGCGCCCGCGCGCATCGGGCTGGCATGCTTCCTGCACCCGCCCCGACGCGTCTTCGACCAGGAGCCGATAAAGCACGAGCGGCTTGCCCGAGGACGTCTTGCCCGAGGACGTCTTGTCCTCCACGACCGCATCGATCAGAAGCCGGATCGTCTCGGCGCCATTGTGAATGACCACGCGCGCTCCGACCAGGGCTTCGCGCTGAAGCACGCGGCCGTCGTCGAGATGGAGGCGAAACTCGCCTCCATCGACATCGAGGCGACCCTTCGCCGCCTGCGCCGCATCGGTCGTCAGAAGGCTCGACGCCGCGGCGAGTGCAATGATTAGGTGATGAAAAAGCATGGCGATGGCGGCAGACCTTCGCCCTTCAAGGGCGAAGGTCCTCCCTTCCTGTTATTGCCGGCTGACGCGCTCGCCACCCTTCAGGATGACGGACGTGGCATGGCCGATGGCCTCTTCCCTGTCGACGCCGTTCGTCGAGAGACCGTTCGTCGAAAGGCCATTCGTAGCGAGACCGTTGACATTGCGGCCATTGATATTCCGGCCGTTGAGGTCAACGCCGTTGATGTTGCGGCCGTTGTCCAAGGTCGCGGCATTGGCCTGCGGAACGACATGAAGTGCCGATACCGCGAGAAGAGGCAGGACGTAGAGAATCTTCATCTTGGATACTCCTCTCTGCCCCGGCTGATGGAAATGTCTCTTATCGGATCTTGTTATAAAATATTATATCAGCAGCGGCCTGAGGAAGCTCAATAACTCTGAAGTCGAAAAGCTTCCCGAAGGCAATGCGATGTGACTTTTCGCACATGCACCGAAAGCCTGGCGAGGAGCATTGCCAAACATTGATGAACTCCCGCCATGGGCGGCAGGAGTCCCCCAGCTCAGCGAAGAGTGACCTCCTCGCCATCCTTCAGGATGATGGTCATCGCCAAGCCGGCCGTCTCGGATACATCGCCGTCAAGCTCGGTGCCGTTGAAGGAAAGCCCATTCATGTTTCCGCCATTGAAGGACAGACCGTTTATATTGCGACCGTTCACGTTACGGCCGTTGAAAGACAGGCCGTTGTCCAGCGGCAAGGCGTCGGCTGCCGGGGTCATGGAGAGTCCAAGCGCAAGCGTCACGGGTAGAAGGTAGATCGTTTTCGTCATGAGATATTCCACTATGCCCCACTGACTGAGTGGACCGTTGCAGGTCTCGTTTGAAACTTCATATCGATCAACGAGGGCGACATCTCAAGGAACCGATAGTTGAAAACCTTCCTATCGGGAGAGCAAAGTGACTTCGCGCACATGGGCTCTTAGGAATAGACTGCAAAGAACCGCCTGCGCGTCCATCACACCACCTGTCCGGCGCACCAGCCGGACGACCACGCCCACTGAAAATTGTAGCCCCCGAGCCAGCCGGTCACGTCCACGACCTCACCGATGAAGTAGAGGCCAGGCACGGCTTTCGCTTCCATGGTGCGGGAATCGAGCTCGCTGGTATCGACGCCGCCGAGCGTCACCTCGGCCGTCCTATAGCCTTCCGATCCGGCCGGTTTGAAGCGCCAGCGGTTCACCGCCTCCTCGATGGCGCGAAGGCGCTTGTCGGAATAATCCGCGAGATTGGCGGGCCCCTTCTCCGTCTCGGCGATCAGCTGCGCCAGCCGCTTGGGGAGGAAAGCGGAGAGGGCCGTCTGCAGCGCCTGACGCCCATTCTCGGCCCGGGCCTTCCGCAATCCCTCGAACAGGTCCACGCCCGGCAATAGAGACAGCAGGATCTCGTCGCCCTCGCGCCAATAGGACGAGATCTGCAGGATCGACGGACCGCTCAATCCACGATGGGTGAAGAGCAGCGCTTCCGCGAACCGGGTCTTGCCGCACGACGCCACCGCATCGACGGACACGCCGGCGAGCGGCGACAGTCGCTCCAGCATGCTCGGCTCGAGCGTCAGCGGCACGAGAGCAGGCCGCGTCTCGACGATCTTCAACCCGAATTGCTGCGCGAGATCGTAGCCGAAGCCGGTGGCGCCCATCTTCGGGATCGACTTGCCGCCCGATGCCACGACGAGCGAGCGGCAGCGCACCGCACCCTGGGACAGCGTCAGCGCGAAGCCGTCAGAAACTTTCTCCACGGAGAGAACGGAAGTGGCGAGGCGAAGCTCCACATTCGCCTGCCGCATCTCGCTGAGCAGCAGATCGACGATCTGGCGTGACGAGCCATCGCAGAAGAGCTGACCCAGAGTCTTCTCATGATAGGCGATGCCATAGCGCTCCACGAGCGCGACGAAGTCGGCTTGCGTGTAGCGGCGCAGGGCCGAGATGGCGAAACCGGGATTCTGCGAGATGTAGTTCGCCGGCGATGCGTTGAGGTTGGTGAAGTTGCAGCGCCCGCCGCCGGAGATGCGGATCTTCTCGCCCGGCTTGGCCGCATGGTCGACGATCAGCACGGACCGCCCGCGCCGCCCGGCCTCCGCCGCACACATCATCCCGGCGCCCCCGGCGCCGATCACCACAACGTCGAATTGGTCCAAGGAAGGTCTTCCTGCGGCCTAAGGAAAGCTGGCCGAGCGTTCGTAATGACCCTCGCCCAACTGTGCAAGTATTCGAGCCCTGGAAGGCTTCCGTCGATTGAAGCCAAACCATCCGGGGTGTACCATTCGTCATTCTTCACAGCCGCGCATCCCGAAGCGACGGTTTTGTCAGTCAGCCGCCCTCCCGATACGCGGACCATTCGTCCGACAGGAGGCCGTCATGACCATTGCGCCGACCCTGCAACGCTACATGGCCGACAAAGGCATTCCCTACGATCTGATCCCGCACGAGCGCGCGATGACGTCGCTCGGCAATGCCCAGGCCGGGCACATTCCGCGTGACCGCCTGGCGAAGGGCGTCATGCTCAGCGACGGCCAGCATTACATGCTCGCCGTAATGCCGGCCTCGCATCACCTGCGCCTGTCCGATCTCAAGACGGAGCTGGGCCAGGAGCTGCGTCTCGCCTCGGAGGACGAGATCGTGGGCGTGTTCCGCGATTGCGATCGCGGCGCCATTCCGCCCATTGGCTCCTGCTACGGCCTCGAAGTCATCATCGAGAACAGCATGGACGGGCAGCAGGACGTCTATTTCGAAGGCGGGGACCATGCCACGCTGGTCCACATCAGGGGAGACGACTTCGCGCGGCTCAATCCCAAGGCGCAGCACGGCTCGTTCAGCGAACGCATGACGTGAAACTTGCCTGAGGCGCGCCGGCCTCCCTGGCGGCCGGCTCGGCAGATGCATGGAACCGTGGTAGGGGTTGCGCAGGCCGTAAGCCCCTCCCCGGCCTTTCCCGTTTCGTGTGATCGCCCCGCCTCATGCCGCATCTTGCCGAATATGCCGGCCTCTTCGCCGCAGCCTTCCTCTCGGCCACGATCTTTCCCTTCCAGTCGGAAGCCGTGCTCTTCGCCATGCTGGTGGCGGAGCATTATCCCTGGTGGCTGCTCATTCTGGTGGCGAGCGGCGGCAATATCCTCGGCTCGATCGTCAACTGGTTCCTCGGCCGCTTCTTCGCCCATTTCGAGGGCCGCCGCTGGTTCCCGGTCAAGCGGGAGCAGATGGCGCGGGCCGAGGCCTGGTATCATCGCTACGGGCGCTGGACCCTGCTGTTGAGCTGGTTGCCGGTCATCGGCGATCCGCTGACCATCGTCGCAGGCGTGCTGCGGGAGCCCCTGCGGGTGTTCGTTCCGCTGGTCGCGCTCGCCAAGACCGGGCGCTATCTCGCGGTCGGGGCCCTGAGCCTAGGGTGGATTTAGGGCCCCTGCACGCTCGACCAGATCTCCTCCAGATGCCGCGGCCCGAGCACCGCGCCGGAGGCGGCCCGGATGACGGCTTCCATGCCCGCCGGCGGCTCGTTGTTCATGGCCCAGTGGACGGCCTCGCGGAGGGTGGCGAATTCCCTCACATCGCTCGGGTGGCCCTGGCCGGCCGTGCCGATGGGCTCGTATTGCAGATGGGCCGGGGCATCCAGTTCGTCCTTCGTCAGCATGTCGCGGTCCTGCCTTCTTTCGGGTTGCTTGAGCAAGACAACGTTCTTCAGGCTCAAGGCGTTTCAGTCTGGTGTTTCCGGGTTGGGCCTCCAGCCCTCAGCAATTCCATTGCGGCAATGCAGGCGCGACCACAAGGAATGGCATTTTTTCTTGCAACTCGCGCAATTTCAGTTGAACAAGGCCCCAAACTTAAGGGGAAACCATGCCAGCCTACCGTTCTCGCACCACCACCCATGGCCGCAACATGGCCGGGGCCCGCGGCCTCTGGCGGGCCACGGGCATGAAGGATTCCGATTTCGGCAAGCCGATCATCGCGGTGGTGAACTCCTTCACCCAGTTCGTGCCGGGCCATGTCCACCTCAAGGATCTGGGCCAGCTGGTGGCGCGGGAGATCGAGAAGGCCGGCGGCGTCGCCAAGGAATTCAACACCATCGCGGTCGACGACGGCATCGCCATGGGCCACGACGGCATGCTCTATTCCCTGCCCTCGCGGGAGCTGATCGCGGACTCGGTCGAGTACATGGTCAATGCCCATTGCGCCGACGCCATGGTCTGCATCTCCAATTGCGATAAGATCACGCCCGGCATGCTGATGGCGGCGATGCGCCTCAACATCCCTGTCGTCTTCGTGTCCGGTGGTCCGATGGAAGCGGGCAAGGTCGTGCTCAACGGCGTGACCAAGAAGCTCGACCTGGTGGACGCCATGGTCGCCGCCGCCGACGACAAGATCGCGGACGAGGACATCAAGGTCATCGAGCGCTCCGCCTGCCCCACCTGCGGCTCGTGCTCCGGCATGTTCACCGCTAATTCCATGAACTGCCTCACCGAGGCGCTCGGCCTGTCGCTCCCCGGCAACGGCTCGACGCTCGCCACCCATGCCGACCGCCGCCGCCTCTTCGTGGAAGCCGGCCACCTGATCGTCGATCTCGCCCGCCGCTATTACGAGCAGGACGATGCGAACGCGTTGCCGCGCTCCATCGCCTCCTTCGCGGCCTTCGAGAACGCCATGACCCTCGACATCGCCATGGGCGGTTCGAGCAATACGGTGCTGCACCTGCTCGCCGCCGCCCATGAGGCGGAGGTGCCCTTCACCATGGAGGACATCGACCGCCTGTCGCGCCGCGTGCCGGTGCTCTGCAAGGTCGCGCCCGCCGTTGCCAACGTGCACATGGAAGACGTGCACCGCGCCGGCGGCATCATGGGCATCCTGGGCGAGCTCGACCGCGCTGGCCTTCTCGACACCTCGGTGCCGACCGTCCATGCCGAGACCATGAAGACGGCGCTCGACCGCTGGGACGTGCGGCGGACCAACTCCCACGCGGTGCACGATTTCTTCCGCGCCGCTCCCGGGGGTGTGCCGACGCAAGTCGCCTTCAGCCAGGCGAGCCGCTACGACAGCGTCGACACCGACCGCGCCGCGGGCACCATCCGCGATGCGGAGCATGCCTTCTCGAAGGATGGCGGCCTCGCCGTGCTGTCCGGCAACCTCGCGCTCGACGGCTGCATCGTGAAGACGGCCGGCGTCGACGAGAGCATCCTGGTGTTCTCCGGCCCGGCCGTCGTCTTCGAGAGCCAGGACGACGCCGTCAGCGGCATCCTCAACGGCAAGGTCAAGGCGGGTGATGTGGTCGTCATCCGCTACGAGGGCCCGCGCGGCGGCCCCGGCATGCAGGAGATGCTCTATCCGACGAGCTACCTGAAGTCGAAGGGCCTCGGCAAGGCCTGCGCCCTCATCACCGACGGGCGCTTTTCGGGAGGCACCTCGGGCCTCTCCATCGGCCACGCCTCGCCGGAAGCGGCCGAGGGCGGCACCATCGGCCTCGTGCAGGACGGCGACCGGATCGAGATCGACATTCCGAACCGCAGCATTCACCTCGCGGTAGCCGATGCCGAACTCGAGCGCCGCCGCACCGAGCAGCAGGCCAAGGGCTGGCAGCCGGCCGCACCCCGCAAGCGCAAGGTCTCCGCAGCATTGAAAGCCTATGCTATGCTGGCCACCAGCGCCGCCAAGGGCGCCGTTCGCCAGATCTGACCGGATAGGGCTTCTTTAATCCCTCGATCCCCTGAAGCCCGCCTTCAGGGGGATTTTTTGCGCATCCCGAATCGGACGGATGGCGGCCGCTGCCAAAGGTCTCAGCCGGGCGATCGAGCCTTGACGAAACACTGTCTCCTGCGGTCCAGTCGGGAGATGCGCAAATCAGCTGCCGGATCCCGAATGACCCGCCTCGTCTTGACCCTCGGCGCCCTCTTTCTCGCCGGGCCGGTCCTTGCCCAGAGCGAACCGGAGGGCAAAGCCCTCCAGCTGAAGGTCCGCCCGTCGGGATACGATGCCGTGGCCAACGAGGCGCAGGCCCGCCAGGAGAAGTTGCTCAAGCGCTTGGAGCAGAGCAATCACATGATGCGATCGATCTGCATCAATTGCGGCGATAGCTGGAAGCATCAGATCTACGCCCCCTTCAACCCGCTCGCCTCGCTCGGCCGGTCACCCGAGCCGCAGACGGAGGAAATCGGTAACTAAGCTTTGCCGGCAGACCTTTAGCCGCGCTTGTTTCTATTGAGAAGGTATTCCGGTCCCTCTATATTTGGAGAGGTGAGGACGACCTCGCACCTTCCTAAATCCGGTAGGGACGGCCCTGCCAATGACGGAGGTCCTGTCATGGCATGGACTTTGCTTGGCCTCGCCGGCCTGTTCGAAATCGGTTGGGCCATAGGCCTGAAATACACCGACGGCTTCACCCGCCTCGTTCCTTCCGCTCTGACCGCCCTCAGCATGGTGATCAGCGTGGTGCTGCTCGGCTTGGCGCTGAAGACCCTGCCGGTCGGCACGGGCTACGCCGTCTGGACGGGGATCGGCACCGTCGGCACCGCCTTGCTGGGGATCTACCTTTTCAGCGAGCCGGCGACGGCGATGCGCCTTGTCTGCATCGGGTTGATCGTGTCCGGGATCCTCGGCCTCAAGTTAGCTTCGAGCTAGCTTCGGCAGATATGGTAGGGCCGATGACCACGCTTTCACACATAAGGCCCAGATCCTCCGCAAGGGGACTGAAAGCTTTCGTGATCGTGGTCTGCCTCATCATCCTCGGCCTGGAGGGATGGCGCGACTGGGGCGAGCGGGAACAGGAGATCGCTCGGATCAGCGCCGAGGCGTTAAACCTCGCAAAATCCCTGACCCAGCACGCGCAGGACACCTTCGAACTCGCCGATTCCCTTCTGGTCGATGTGGTGGACCGGGTCGAGACAGGCGGTATCGGGCAAAACGCCCTCCAGCGGCTGGATACGTTTCTCGTGGAGCGCGTCCAATCCCTGCAGCGCATCAAGTCCCTAACGGTTTATGGCGAGGACGGGACGCTGCTGAGCAGTTCCCTCCCCGGCCATCGCGGCCGGGTGAACGGAAAGGACTTGGCCTTCTTCCAGCACCATCTGTCGTCTTCGAGCAGCGGCTGGTTTTTCGGACCGCTGAACCGCGATCCGCTCGGAGGAGACTGGGTCCTCACCCTCTCCCGGCGCATCAACAAGCCGGATGGCAGCTTCGACGGAGTCGTTCAGGCGAGCGTTCCGCCGCGCTATTTCGCGAACTTCTTCGGGCGGTTCGATGTCGGGTCCCAGGGCTCGATCACGCTCATTCACAAGAACGGCACGATCCTGGCGCGCTATCCCTATATCGAACGCTCGATCGGGGCGGACATCTCCGACCACCCACAGTTCAAGGAGAGAAGAGGCCCGGGGCCTTACGAGTATGTGTCTCCCATCGACGGGATTACCCGCGTGGGCGGCCATCAGCGCAACCACGTCTTTCCCATCGGCGTCCTGTCCTCGGTCGGGCGGGACGAAGCGCTGGCGAGCTGGAACGAGGATTTCATGTTCCGCGTCGTCAGCATCGCCCTTCTCGTCATGATCATCGGGTCGCTGGGCTGGAGCCTTGCTGGCGCCCTTCAACGCCGGGAGGAAGCGGAGGTCGAGCTTGCCGTTCTTGCGACGACCGACGGCCTGACCGGCCTCGCCAATCGCCGGATGTTCGACCGGCAGCTCGAGATCGAATGGCTCCGGGCAGCACGCGAGAAATCGCCCGTCTCGCTTCTGTTGGTCGATGTGGACCAGTTCAAGGCCTATAACGACATCTACGGTCACCAGGCCGGCGACGAATGCCTGCGCATAATCGCAAAGGCACTGTCCGGGGTGGCCTGCAGGCCGCGGGACCTGGTGGCCCGTTATGGCGGCGAAGAAATTGCGGTTCTTCTGCCGGACACTGACGACGCGGGCGCTGCCGAGGTGGCCGAAAAGATCCGCGCGCAGGTCGAGGCGCTCCGGGTGCGGCACGAGGCCAGCATTTCTTCGCGGATCCTGACGGTCAGCATCGGCAGCGCCACCCGCATCCCGAGCCTCGACCGCTCCCGCATGGGCCCGGAGAACCTGATCACGCTGGCTGATGAGGCCCTCTACCGGGCGAAGCAGGACGGACGCAACCGCGTCTCGACGGCCCAGGCCGCCTGAGCGGGACTTTTGGGATGGCAAAGTCGGAACGCTGTGCGCTCGATAGGATCGTCGACCTTCGTCCTATCACGTCATCACCGGCCTCGTGCCGGTGATCCCGATTGTGTGAAGTACCGCGCTTCTCTTAATCGAGATGGCCGGCACAAGGCCGGCCATGACATGTGGAAGGTGGCTCACCCAGTCGCACTACTCCTAACCTTCCCCGCGAAGGAGAGGGAAAGAGCGGCTTGGATCAGAACACGCATTCCTTGAAGGCCGGTATGACCGAGCCATTCCACCGACCGTGATAAAGCTCCAGCAGACGCTCCGCCTGCGTGCGGCCGGACGTGACGATCTCCTCCGCATAGGTGAGATGCCGCGTCTCGTCGCGACCTGAATCGTCGCGGTAGCCCCGGCGCTGCAGGCCGGCGCGAGAGAGCGCCAGCGCATCCCGCGCCACATCCTGCACGGAGCGTCCGGCGATGCGCGCCTTCAGCGCCTGCTTCGGCACGTCGGCACGCAGCTGCTCGCGATCCTCGGCGCTCCAGGATTTCACCAGTTCCCAGGCACCGTCGAGAGACGTCTCGTCATAGAGAAGTCCGGTCCAGAAGGCGGAGAGAGCCACGATATGTTCGGCATTGCCCACGTCCGCGCCGCGCATCTCGAGATAGCGCTTGAGGCGCACTTCCGGAAAAAGGGTCGAGACGTGATTCGCCCAGTCGGAGCGCGTCGCGCGCTCGCCCGGCAATTGCGCGAGCCTGCCCGCGAAGAGATCGCGGAACGACGCGCCAGCGACATCGTGATAGGTCGCATCGCGCTTGACGAAATACATCGGCACGTCGAGCGCCCAGTCGACGTAACGCTCGTAGCCGAAGCCGTCCTCGAAAGCGAAGGCCATCATGCCCGTGCGGTCCTTGTCCGTGTCGAGCCAGATGTTCGACCGCATGGACAGGTAGCCGTTCGGCTTGCCTTCGGTGAAGGGCGAATTGGCGAAGATCGCGGTGGCAACGGGCTGCAGCGCCAAGGACACGCGCAGTTTCTTCACCATGTCGGCTTCCGACGCGTAGTCCATGTTCACCTGCACGGTCGACGTGCGGTACATCATGTCGAGGCCGAGCGAGCCGACTTTCGGCATGTAGTCGGTCATGATGCGGTAGCGGGCTTTCGGCATCACCGGCGTCTCGGCCCGCGACCAGAGAGGGCTCATGCCGAGAGTGAGAAAGCCGATGCCGAGGCTCTCGCCGACCGCCTTCGCGTCGGCCAGATGCTGCGCCGTTTCGCGGGCGGTCTCGTGCAAGGTCCGCAGCGGCGCACCCGACAGCTCGAACTGCCCGCCCGGCTCGAGCGAAATCGCTCCGCCGCCGGCCTCATCGGCGAGACCGATGGGGTGGTCGCCCTCGATGATCGGCTCCCAGCCGGTCCGCTCCTGCATGCCCTCCAGCAGGGCGCGGATTCCCCGGCCGCCTTCATAGGGAACGGGGGAGGAATCCGCCCTGTGGAATGGAATCTTCTCGTGCTCGGTGCCGAGCCGCCATGTCTCGCGTGGCTTCTCGCCGGAGGCGATCCATTCCACGAGTTCCGACCGTGCACCGAGGGGGGTCGTATCGGATACGTCCCGCGCCATGCCTCACCTCATCAAAAAAGCGCGTTCAAGGCGCGCCGACTTAAGGATCGGGACTCAATAAGGGGCTTAGCGCCAAGCTGCAATGCGGGATGACGGCATAAAACGACGGAGGCTTGCAGCCCTCGTCAATGCCGGATCGCCGTTTCTCCCACCGTCTCGGCGCTCAGCCAGTCGACGACGCCGGCCAGCGCATCCCGGTTCGACAGTCCGCGGCCGACCGCCTCAGTATAGAGCGTCAGCTGCTGGTCGGCACTGGTGCCGCGCGCAACGATCCAGCGGGCGAGATCGAGCTCGCGCTGGCAGCCGAGTACCTTTGCGTCCTCGGCCACGAGATCCAGGGTTTCCTCGAGAAGCTCCCGCACGGGCTTGGCGGTGCGTGTCTTCTCGTCGACGAAGCTGCCATGGATGCCGTAGCGCTGCGCCCGCCAGCCGTTCTCGTCGTTGATGGCGCGCGAGGCGCCGGTCTGTCCGGCATTGAGCGAGGTGTTCAGGCTCAGGCGCCGCACGAGGCAGCGATAGAGCGCGGCGATGGCGATGGTATCGTCGAGCCTGGTGCAGCTGTCGGCAACGCGAAGCTCAAGGGTCGGATGCTTCAGGGACGGCCGGATCACCCACCAGACGTAGCTGGAATTCTCGATGGCGCGGGCAACCACGAGGGTATCGATATAGCGCTGGTAATCCTGCTCGTTCTCGAACAGGTCCGGGAACCCGGTGCGCGGCAGCTCGCGGTAGGCGGCAAGCCGATAGCCGAGAAGGCCCGTGCGCTGCGCCTGCCAGAAGGGCGAGGAGGTGGAGAGCGCCAGAAGCAGCGGCAGATAGGGCTGGATGCGGTTCATGATGTCGACGCGCATGCCGAGATCCGGCACCTCCACATGGACATGCATGCCGCAAAGCACATTACGGCTACCGAGCATCTGCAGGTCATGCATGACCTTGCCGTAGCGCGGCTGAGCGGTGGGGCGCACCCGCGACCAGACGGCCAGAGGGTGGGTGCCTGAGGCCATGATGGAAAGGTTGAAATCGCGCGCCACGGCTCCGACGGACGAGCGCAGGGTGGAAAGCTGCGTGCGGGCCTCTGAGAATTCCAAGGAAGGCGTGGTCGCGATCTCGATCTGCGGCTCGAGCATCTCGGGCTGGATATCGCCGGAGATGTTCTCCCGGCAGGAGGTGAAGAACTCCCTGATCTTTCCCTTGGCGATATCCCGTTTCGGCGCATCGTTAACGAAGTACTCTTCCTCGATGCCGAACTTGAAGTCCCAGCTCATTTCACGTCCTCTGTTCTTATTTTAGAAATGACCTTCGCACATGCGGATCGGCCTGCGGCGAGGCGTCCAAACTCCGGCTCAATGGGGCCAGAATGGGGCGAATCGGCGCGAAATTGCTAAGCTTTTGAAGCTACAGGCAGATAGGCTTAAGTCGTTGTCGAGCGGTGAGGTCAGTTCCAATCGCCGAGCACGGACTGAACGACGGCCAGTGCGGCCACAGCGGCTGTGTCAGCTCGCAGGATTCGTGGACCCAGCGACACGCAAACACATCTTTCGCGGGCGGCGACAAGCACTCTCTCCTGATCGGTGAACCCTCCTTCGGGTCCCACGATAACGACAAGCCTGGATCCTTTGTTCCCAAGCTTGGCAAGAGCCTCCACAGGATTGGAAACGGGCGCATCCTCATCGCAGAACACGACCAGGCGCTCGGGCTCCAAGTCCTTGAGAAAACGTTCCAAATTCTTCTCTTCGCGCACCTCCGGGATGGACAGGATCCCGCATTGCTCGGCGGCCTCGACAGCGTTGCTGCGCATGCGCTCGAGGTTGACCCGGGTGGCCTGGGTCCGGCGGGTCAGGACGGGTTGGAGAACGCCCGCTCCCATCTCCACCGCCTTCTGGACCATGTAGTCGAGGCGGGCATGCTTGAGCGGGGCGAAGGCATAGACGATGTCGGGTGCCCGGTCCTGCTCACGGATCCGCTCGCGGCAGAGGAGATCGGCGGCCTTACGGCCCTCCACCGACACCTCCGCGCGCCACTCGCCGTCCCGGCCGTTGAACACCAGGACCGTCTCGCCGGCCTTCAGGCGCAGGACGTTCAGGAGGTAATTGGCCTGCCCCCGGTCGAGGGCGACCTTCTCCCCCTCCTTGAGGGGCGCATCGATGAAGAGGCGGGGGGCATTGAAATCGTATTCGGCCATGGCAACCTGCGCTGAACGGCTCCAGCCTTAACAAGTTCTCAACCGCCAAGGGAGTGGGGAATGTCGGCTTGGTAACGTGAAATTCAGGTGCCAAATGGCACCGTTTGAGGCTAAGGCGACCATTCGCCTCTTGGCCTCGATGGCCCTCACCTGTTAACAGAACGCAGGCGCGCGAGACGTCACGAGCTTTTTCGAGGGAATTTTCGCAATGATGCATACCCGTTCGCATCTTCTGGCTGCATTGGCCGCGACCGGCTTTTTGTTTGCGACCGCCCCGGCCTTCGCGCAGGCGAGCGGCTGCCAGGAAGGGCAGAAGATCCTGCAGGAGCGGCAGGGCCTGATCCAGCAGGTCAACAAGCTTACCAATGGCGGCAAGAACAAGCAGATCGATCCGCGCGCGGCCTGCACCATCTTCACCAAGCTCGTGTCCAACGGCACGACCGGCGAAAAGTGGATGACCGCCAACAAGGACTGGTGCCAGGTTCCCGATCAGCTCATCCAGAGCTTTGCCGAAGATCACAAGCGCTCCCAGCAATTCAAGGGCCAGGCCTGCGGCGCCGCCGCGAAGATGGCCGAGATGGAGAAGCGGGCCAAGCAGGGCCAGCAGCAGCAAGGCGGCCCGGCCAGCAAGATGGGCGGCGGGCTGACCGGGACCCTGAGCGTTCCGAAGGGCGCTCTCTAAGCCGGATCATTAATCAACCATGGAGCGCCCCAACGCGCCTTCCCTGCCCGATTCCGTCAAGGGCCATTGGGCCGAACGATGGGCGCCCGCGGGCCTTAAGCCCTATCTGCGCCTCGCCCGCATCGAGCGGCCCATCGGCTGGTGGCTGCTCCTCCTGCCTTGCTGGTGGTCGGCGGCGCTCGCGGCCGTCGCGGCGGGGCAGCCCTGGCCCGATCCGCTCCACTGCCTTCTCTTCCTGATCGGCGCCGTCGCCATGCGCGGGGCCGGATGCACCTATAACGACATCGTCGACCGGGATCTCGACACCAAGGTCGAACGCACCCGCCAGCGCCCGCTCCCCTCGGGACAGGTCACGCTCAAAGGCGCCCTCGCCTTCCTCGCGCTTCAGGGCCTCGTCGGCCTCCTGGTCCTCTTGCAGTTCAACGCCTTCGCCATCGCCACGGGCTTCGCCTCGCTCGGCGTGGTCGCGCTCTATCCCTTCATGAAGCGCTTCTTCTGGATGCCGCAGATCGTGCTCGGCCTCGCCTTCGCCTGGGGCGCTCTGATGGGTTGGGCAGCCGTCTTCGGCTCGCTGAGCCTGGCACCGCTGCTTCTCTATGCCGGCAGCATCGCCTGGGTGGTGGGCTACGACACCATCTATGCCCTGCAGGATATCGAGGATGACGAGATCGTCGGGATCAAGTCCTCGGCCCGCTTCTTCGGCGAGAACGTGAGGCTCGGCGTCGGCATCTGCTATGCCATCGCCATCGTCCTCATCACCGCCTCCCTGTTCCTGGCCGGTGCGGGCGTGCCGTCCTTTATGGGTTTGAGCGCTTTCGCCCTTCACCTGGGCTGGCAGGTGGCCCGCATCGACCGGGAGGACGGCGCGGGAGCCCTGCGCCTCTTCCGTTCCAACCGGGATGCGGGGCTGATCCTGTTCGCGGCGATGATCCTCGATTGCCTGCTCTGATCTCGGCCGTCCGACGCCGTCCCAAAATACCGCACCCGCCCCTGCCGAAAAGGCAGGATCGGCTTCGGAGAGCTATGGTATCTCCGTGGCATCGCCCCTATCTCAGGTCCGATGCTGTCCCCCGCAACACCCTCATTGCCGTCCCTCGCCCCAGCCGTGTGCGATGCAGCCCGCCGGGCGGGTGATCTGGCACTGCCCTATTTCCGCGCCGGCGCCCAGACGGCCGCCAAGCTCTGGTACAAGGGACAGAGTTCCCCGGTGACCGAGGCCGACATCGCCCTCGATACTTTCCTGAAAGGCCATCTCGCCGAACTGCTTCCCCAGGCCGGCTGGCTTTCCGAGGAGACGGCGGACGATCCGGCCCGCCTCGGGCAGAGCCATGTCTGGATCGTCGATCCCATCGACGGCACCCGGGCCTTCGCCTCGGGTCATCCCGACTGGGCGATTTCCATCGCCCTGGTCAGGGACGGCAGGCCAGTTCTCGGCGTCCTTTATGCCCCTATCCACGACCGCCTCTACGAGGCGAGGCTCGGCGACGGGGCATGGTGCAACGGCGAGAGGATGCAGGTCTCCACGGCCGACGCTCTCCCTGCAGCCAAGGTTGCCGGTCCGAAGCCTCTCGTCGACCGCCTCGAGCGGAGCTTCGGGCAGATCGAGCGCCTGCCCAAGGTGCCGTCCCTGGCGCTCAGGCTGGCGCGGGTGGCCGAAGGCTCCATCGATATCGGCCTCGTCTCGGCCAACGCTCAAGACTGGGATATTGCGGCAGCCGACCTCATGCTGCATGAGGCGGGAGCTCTGCTGACGGGTCTCGACGGTTCGACCCCCGTCTATAACAGGCCCGTTCCCTCGCACGTCGAGATGATTGCCGTTTCGTCACGGTTGCATCCTCGTGCTATTGGAGCCATGAGAGCCTGAACGGCGCTGGCTCCACGCAAGCCTCTATCCTTACAACCCTCGTCAGAAGAGTCCCACCATCATGACCGACATGCCTGGCAAGCAACTCCTGCATCTGGTTTTCGGCGGCGAGCTTAACAGCCTCGAATCCGTCGACTTCAAGGATCTTTCCAAGCTCGATATCGTCGGAATCTACCCGAACTATGCCGCCGCCCATGCGGCGTGGAAGGCCAAGGCGCAAGCGACGGTGGACAATGCGCAGATGCGCTACTTCGTCGTGCACCTTCACCGCCTGCTCGACCCGCAGAACGGCTGATTCCGGGATCGCGATGGATCTCGTCAAGCGCATCACCCGCTCGCGGCCGGTTCAGGAAACCCTCGGCTTTCTCGTCGCGGGTTACCTGAAGCTCGTGCAGCGCACGAACCGGTTCGTCATGGAACCGGCGGATGCCTATGACCGGATCGAAATGCCCGTGATCGCCGCCATGTGGCACGGGCAGCACTTCATGATTCATTTCGCCAAGCGGCCGCAGGACCGGGCGGCAAGCCTCGTCTCTCGCTCGGGCGACGGAGAGTTCAACGCCATCGCCCTGCGGCATCTCGGTGTTCGCGCCATCCGCGGCTCGGGCGCCCGCGGCCGCGATATCCGGAAGAAGGGCGGCGTTCAGGCGCTGCGCGCGATGCTCAAGGCGCTGAGCGACGGGGAAATGGTGGTGATGACCGCCGACATTCCGAAGATCGCGCGGGTCTGCGGCCAGGGCATCGTCACGCTCGCACAATTGTCCGGACGGCCGATCGTGCCGGTCGCGGTGGTCACGAGCCGCCGCATCGATTTCGACAGCTGGGACAAGGCGAGCATCGGCCTCCCCTTCGGCCGGGGCGCGATCGTGCTCGGCGATCCGGTTCACGTGCCGCGCGAGGCGGGCGACGAGGCCATGGAGCGTCTGCGCAGAACCGTCGAGCGGGAGCTCGACCGGGTGCACGAGCGCGCCTATGCGCTTGTGGGATCCAAGGATCCAGGCGCCAAGGATCCAGGCACCAAGCCTCACCAGGTGCTCATGAGGGATTCCCGCGCATGAGCTTCCCGATCCTTTTCAGAACGTACCGCCTCGTCGTCTCGGCGATGGAGCCTGCAGTTCTGGGCCTCCTCTACTGGCGCCAGCGCAAAGGGCGTGAGGACAAGACGCGCCTCGGCGAGCGGCAGGGCTATCCGAGCCGGCAGCGGCCCAAGGGCCACCTGATCTGGGTCCATGGCGCCAGCATCGGCGAGACCCTCTCCCTTCTGCCGGTGGTGGAACGCATGGCCCAGCGGGGCCTCGCTGTGCTGGTCACCTCCGGCACCCGGACCTCCGCCTCCCTGATCGCCCGGCGCCTGCCGCCGGGAGCCGTGCATCAGTTTGTCCCGCTCGACGTGCCACGTTATATAAGGCGTTTCCTCGACCACTGGCAGCCCGACGTGGCCCTCATTGCGGAATCCGAAATCTGGCCGAACACGATCATGGCGCTGAGCGAGCGTGATATCCCTCTCGTGATGGTCAACGGGCGCATGTCGGACCGGTCGTACCAGCGCTGGCAGAAGATGCCCCGCATCATCGGGGGCCTGCTCGAACGCTTCGCCCTGTGCCTCGCCCAGACCTCCGAGGATGCCGCGCGCCTCGCCCGGCTCGGCGCGCCCCGCGTCATCGTCACCGGCAACATCAAGTTCGATGCGGCACCTCCGCCGGCAGACCCGCGGGTCGTGGCCCAGCTCTCCGGCCTGATCGCCGGCCGGCCGGTCTGGCTTGCAGCGAGCACGCATCCCGGCGAGGAAACCGCGATCGTCGCCGTGCACCGCGCCCTGGCGAAGCGCCATCCGAATCTGCTCACCATCATCGCGCCCCGGCATCCCCATCGCGGGCCGGAGGTTGCGGCTATCGCCGGGCAGGCCGGCCTGAGGTCGGGCCGGCGTTCGGAGGGTATCCACCCCGACCGCGCGACCGATGTCTATGTGGTCGATACCGTGGGCGAGATGGGGCTCTTCTACCGGCTCTCGCCCATCGTGCTGATGGGCGGCACGCTGGTTCCGATCGGCGGGCACAATCCCATCGAGCCGGCGAAGCTCGGCGCGGCCATCCTGCACGGGCCTCATGTCCACACCGCCACGGAGATCTACGAGGCCCTCGACCGGGCGCGCGGCGCCGCGATGGTGAAGGACAGCGCCACGCTCGCGCGGGCGGTCAGCGAATTGCTGAGCAACACGGCGCTCACCCGCGACATGGCGCGTGCGGCCGGCGAGGCGGTGCAGGCCCTCGGCGGCGCGGTGGACCGCACCATGCAATCCGTCGACCCGTTCATCGTTCAAGCCAAGCTGGGGGCGCGGCGCTGATGCGCGCGCCGCGCTTCTGGTGGCAATCCTCTCCCTCGCTGCAGGCGCATCTGCTGCGCCCGGCCGGCATCCTCTACACCTCCATCGCCGCACAACGGATGCGGCGGCGCGGCGAGAAGGCGGACCTTCCCGTCATCTGCATCGGCAACTTCACCATGGGCGGCGCCGGCAAGACGCCGACCGCGCTTGCCGTCGCCAGGATGCTCGATGCGGCGGGCGAGAGCCCCGCTTTCCTGTCGCGCGGCTATGGCGGGCGCCTGCGCGGGCCGGTGCAGGTGCGGCTGAAGCACACCGCGTCCGATGTGGGCGACGAGCCCATTCTTCTCTCGAAGACTGCCCGGACCATCATCTCCCGCGACCGCCCGGCTGGAGCCCGGCTCTCCTACGAGATGGGCGCGACCGTCGTCATCATGGATGACGGTCTCCAGAACCCTTCGCTGATCAAGGATTGCGCCGTCGCCGTCGTGGATGGTGCCACCGGCATCGGCAACGGCCTGTCCCTGCCTGCCGGTCCGCTGCGCGCGCCGATGGATGTGCAATGGCCCGCCGTCGATGCGGTGCTCGTGATCGGAGAGGGCGGGCCCGGGCAGGAGGTCACCGAAGAAGCCGAGCGGCGCGGCAAGCGCGTGTTCCAGGCATGGCTTGGACCGACCGAAGCCGCACGGGCCTTGGAAGGCCGGAAGGTTCTGGCCTTTGCGGGGATCGGCCGGCCCGAAAAGTTCTTCGAGACCCTGAAAGCCTGCGGCGCCACCGTGGAGGTCGCGCGACCCTTTCCCGATCATCATCCCTATACCGCATCCGAGCTGGCGGCCCTGCGGCAGGATTCCGAGACACGCGGCCTTCTGCCGATCACCACGGAAAAGGATTTTGCACGGATCGCCGCCGTGAAGGACGCGGAGCCCTGGCCGAACCTGACCGTGCTGCCGGTGCGGCTGCGGATCGAGAACGAGACAGGGTTTCGCAACCTGATCCTGCGCCACATCAACGAGCGGCGGCTGCGGGTCGCCTGACCTCTATGGGTGGGACATGGCCTGTCTGGCGATGCGCATCATCACGGCCTCGGGCGAGGAATAGGCCTCCTGCCGCTCGACGCTCCAGTACTTCAGCTCGTCGAGGGGAATTTCGGTGCCCGTGATCGCGCAGCGCACATAGGCCCCTGGCTTCAGGACCCGAAGGTTGCTGTCGAGATATTGCACGACGGCCTCGCCGCCGCTGCGTTCGATCTTGTTCAACATGGGTGACATCGAATGGAATGCGTTGCGCTGTCTCTCACATAAGGGAGGTCGGCCAGGATTTCCAACACGGCGTTAGAGCATCTTTGAAGAGCGCATCTTTGGACGCGGCCCTCTGGGTCCGCACGATACGCTAGAAAAGCGCTCCCTGCTCGTCCGCCACAGCCAGCTTCGGCTTCGCCGCCGGCCGTGGCCGGGTCCCGATCCGCCCGCCGGTGGCATCGGCCTTGCCGTCGGCGAATTCGAGCACGAGAGCTTGGCCGTCCAGAACGGCATCGGCCGAGTTCAGCGGTTGCCCGTCCGCATCGCGGACGAGGGCGAAGCCGCGCTTGAGCACCGATTTGTAGTTCAGGCTGTCGAAGAGCTTCGTCACCGATTCCAGACGGTCGGCCTTGCGCGCGAACTGGCCCTGCAGGGCGGGGCCGAGGCGCTCGGCGACCCGCTGGGTGAGCTCGTGCGCCTGGGCGAGCCGCGTGCGCTCGGCCCGCAGCAGCGTCTCGCGGGACACCACGAGGCGACGGGCGATCTGCTTCAGGCTTTCCTCACGCAGCAGGATGGAGCGGCAGACGGCGTTGTAGGGGCGCGGGCCAACCGCATCGAGCCTTGCGCGCATGCGGGCGACATTGGCCACCGGCGACACATGGGCGAGCTGGCGCGCCACCTTGAGAAGCCGCTCCTCATGGCCGCGGGCGTTGCGGGCGAGCGCGGGATAGAGGCGCGTGGCCGCGAGATCGAGGCGCTGGCGCTTGGGCGAGATCAGGGCGTCGGGGCTCGGCAGCGCGCGGGCCGTGGCGCGCAGGTCCGAACGGCGCCGCTCCACCAGGCGAAGGGCAGCCTCGACATGGCGGCGCGCGAGGTCGTTGATCGCCGCCATGAGCTCGACCCGCACCGGCACCACCATTTCGGCGGCGCCGGTCGGGGTCGGGGCGCGCATGTCGGCGGCGTAGTCGATGAGCGTGGTGTCGGTTTCGTGGCCCACCGCCGAGACGAGCGGGATCGCGCTCTCGGCCGCGGCGCGCACCACGATCTCCTCGTTGAAGCCCCAAAGGTCCTCGATGGACCCGCCGCCGCGGGCGACGATGAGCACATCGGGCCGTGGAATCGGGCCGCCCGGCTCCAGCGCGTTGAAGCCGCGGATGGCGGCGGCGACCTCCGCCGCGCTGGTTTCGCCCTGCACGCGCACGGGCCAGACCAGCACCCGGCGCGGGAAGCGGTCCTCGAGGCGATGGAGGATGTCGCGGATCACCGCGCCCGTCGGCGAGGTGACGACGCCGATCACCCGCGGCAGGAACGGCAGGCGGCGCTTGCGCTCGGCGGCGAACAGCCCTTCCGCCTGGAGCTTGCGGCGGCGCTCCTCGAGAAGCGCCATGAGCGCACCGATTCCGGCGGGCTCGAGCGTCTCGACGACGATCTGGTACTTGGACGAGCCCGGAAAGGTGCTGATGCGCCCGGTGGCGATGACCTCCATCCCCTCCTCGGGGCGGATCTTCAGCTTGGCGAAGGAGCCCTTCCAGATCACCGCATCGATACGGGCGTTCTGGTCCTTCAGGCAGAAATAGGCGTGGCCCGACGAATGCGGCCCACGATAGCCCGACACCTCACCCCGCAGGCGCACATGGCCGAACGCATCCTCCAGGGTGCGCTTGAGAGCGCCCGCGAGATCGGAGACCGACCATTCCTGGGCATTCGAGGGAGCTTTCTGAGCGAACATGACGCGAACCTAATCCGCCCGCCCTGGACCTGCCAAGGGCGGCGGCGCAACAGGCCGTTCACAATGGCAAGCTATCCCCTATGCATTTCGCCGCGCCGGCCTGACAGTCCGGCCCATCATGCTGTCCGATCCCTGGGCCCTCCTCCCCCTTGTGGGGCGGAGTTGGAGGTGGGGGTGTGAGCGATACCTATGACGCTCTGGCGCCGGCACCCCCACCCTTAATCCCTCCCCTCAAGGGGGAGGGAGAACGCGCCGGCACCTAGTCGCCTACGGATATTGATTTATAAGCAGACTCTCAGGATGAGAGCAGAGTTCGATAGGCCAGACGTTCAGGAGCCATGCAGTTTCCGGGTAGGCGAAGGCGCGATCTACCTTTAATAGCCCAAGCACTTCACGGAGGGCTGAGGCCATGAACATTCTTCTCATCGGGTCCGGCGGACGGGAACATGCTCTGGCCCGCAGCCTCTCGGCGAGCGCGCTCTGCGACGAGCTTCTCATCGCTCCCGGCAATCCCGGCACCGCGCAGCACGGCACCAATGTGGCGCTCGACGTGACGGATCACCGAGCGGTGATCGATTTCTGCCGGGTGATGAAGATCGATTTCGTCGTGGTCGGCCCTGAAGCCCCCCTCGTCGTCGGCCTCGTCGACGATCTGAAGGCGGCCGGCGTCAAGGCCTTCGGACCGAGCAAGGCCGCAGCGCAGCTCGAAGGCTCGAAGGCCTTCACCAAGGATCTCTGCGCCGAGTTCGGCATTCCCACCGCCGCCTACCGCCGCTTCACCGATGCAGAGGTAGCCAAGATCTATGTGCGCAATTACGGCGTGCCGATCGTCGTGAAGGCGGATGGGCTTGCCGCCGGCAAGGGCGTGGTGGTCGCCACCTCCTTCGAGGATGCGGAGAGCGCCATCGACATGATGATCGGTGGCGGACTGGGTGCCGCCGGCGCTGAGGTGGTGATCGAGGCCTTTCTCGAAGGCGAGGAAGCGAGCTTCTTCGCACTGTGCGACGGCACGCACGCGATTCCCTTCGGCACGGCGCAGGACCACAAGCGCGTCTTCGACGGCGACGAGGGTCCGAACACCGGCGGCATGGGCGCCTATTCGCCCGCCGCCGTGTTGACGCCCGAACTCCAGGCCCGCGCCATGCGTGAGATCATCGAACCGACGCTCGCCGGCATGCGCGCGCGCGGCACGCCCTATACCGGCATTCTCTATGCGGGCCTGATGCTCACCAAGGACGGGCCGCAGCTCATCGAATACAACGCCCGCCTCGGCGATCCGGAAACGCAGGTGCTGCTGCCGCGCCTGAAATCCGATCTCGTCATCGCGCTGCTCGCCGCCTGCGACGGCGTTCTCGACAGCATCTCCCTGCAATGGTCGGACGCGTCAGCGCTCACCGTTGTCATGGCGGCGAAGGGCTATCCCGGCGCGGTCGAGAAGGGATCGGAGATCAAGGACATCGACAGGGCGGAAGCAATGGCCGACGTCATCGTCTTCCATGCCGGCACGAAGCAGGACGGCGACAGGATCCTCGCCAATGGCGGGCGCGTGCTCAACGTCACCGCGCTCGGACGCACGATCTCGGAGGCGAAGGAGAAAGCCTACAAAGCCGTCGATGCGATCGATTGGTCCGAGGGCTTCTGCCGCCGGGACATCGGCTGGCGCGCCGTGGAGCGCGAGCGGGCCTGAGACGCCCTACGTCAAGAGAGTGATGACGTTACGGAAGTTGCACTATTTTCCGTTGTACTCTCTTTTCTCCCAATCCGCGCATTTCACTTCCGTTGCAAGGACGCTAGCTTTCTGAGAGCCTTCTCATTGCAACCTGCGAGCGGCGCGCCATGAGCGACGATCTCTTTCCCGGTTTCGAAAGCCACTGGATCGACACGGAGGTCGGGCGTGTCTTTGCCCGTTCGAAAGGAACCGGCAAGCCGTTGGTTCTTCTGCATGGGTTTCCGCAGACCCATGCCATGTGGCACCACCTCGCGCCGACGCTGGCCGAGACCCATCGCGTCGTCTGCATGGATCTGCGCGGCTATGGCTGGTCGTCCGCGCCGAAGGGCGATCCGAAGCACGAGACCTATTCCAAGCGCGCCATGGGCCGCGACGTGATCCAGGTCATGGAAGCGCTCGGCCATGTGCATTTCGCCGTCGTCGGGCATGATCGCGGCGCCCGCGTGGCGTATCGGCTCGCACTCGACCATCCGGGCCGCGTCGAGCGGCTCGCCCTCCTCGACATCCTGCCGACCTATCACGTGTGGGGGCAGATGCGGGCGGGTACGATTCCGGAGGTGCATTGGGGCTACCTGTCTCAGGCCTATCCGAAGCCGGAGGAGGAGATCGGGCGCGATCCGATCCCCTATTTCGAGGGCTTGATGCGGCAATGGTCCGCCGCCGGCGATCTCAGCGCTTTCGATCACCGTGCGCTCCATGCCCTTTGGCAGAGCTGCAACGAGCCCGCCCGCATCCACGCCTTCTGCGAGGATTACCGGGCCGGCGCGACCCGGGACATCGAGGCCGACGAAGCCGATCTCGCCGCCGGCAAGACGATCCAGTGCCCGACCTACGTGATCTGGAGCGACTATTACCTCGTCAGCGGCCCCGTCGGCGACCGCAAGCAGCCGCTCGAGATCTGGCACCGGAGCTTCGCCCCCGAGGCCACCGGGATCGGCGTGACCTCAGGCCATTTCGTGGCCGAGGAGAACCCGAGCGCGACGCTCGAGGCGCTGCAGGGGTTTTTGAAGGGTTAGGCGCTCTAGCGCCGACCTTCGAAAAACTCCCGCAGCAAGGCCGCCGCCTCGCTCTCCCGAAGGCCGCCATAGACCTCCGGCGTGTGGTGGCAGGTCGGCTGGTCGAAGAAGCGCACGCCGTTGTCGACCGCGCCGCCCTTCGGGTCATAAGCTGCATAGTACACGCGCCGGATGCGGGCGAAGGAGATGGCGGCCGCGCACATGGTGCAGGGCTCCAGCGTCACGTAGAGATCGCAGCCTGACAGCCGCTCGTCGTCGAGCGCCTCACAAGCCTGGCGAATGGCGAGCATTTCCGCATGGGCCGAGGGGTCGCGCAGCTCCCGCGGGCGGTTGCCGGCACAGGCGACGATGCCCCCATCCTTGACGATGACGGCACCCACCGGCACCTCACCGCGCGCGGCGGATGCGCGGGCCTCGTCGAAGGCCACGCTCATGGGATCTCTCCCTTGAGGATCGAATGGGTTTGAACCGGCGTTGTCCGTCAAGCGCGTTTGTTCCTTATCTCTCGCTTCTCCAACACTCCTCTGCTATCAGGCTCCCATGACCGACAGCAACGACGATAATCGCAGGGGCCGTCCTCCAGGACGCTCCGACCGCGGCCGCACTTCCGGTGACCGGCCCTTCCGCAAATCCCGCGAGGGCGGCGAACGCCCCTTCCGCGCCCGCGGCGGCGACGACCGCCCGCGCAAGCCCCGCGAGGCCGGCGACAAGCCTTTCCGCAGCCGCGACAACGACGAGCGTCCCCGCCGCTTCGAGAGCGGCGACAAGAAGCCCTTCCGCCACCGTGGCGAGGGAGGCGACAAGCCGTTCCGCGCCCGCAGCACCGGGGACAAGCCTTTCCGTCCGCGCCGCGACGAAGGCGACCGCCCCTTCCGCGGCCGTGCCGGAGACGAGCGTCCGCGCCGCTTCGACCGTGACGGCGAGAAGCCCCATCGCGCCCGCGAGGAGCGCCCTGCCGTCCCGGCCGAGCCGCAGGAACCGGTCGAGGACCGCATCGCCAAGGTGATCGCCCGCGCCGGCATCGCTTCCCGCCGCGATGCGGAGGCGATGATCGCGGAGGGCCGCGTGACCCTCAACGGCCAGGTGCTGGAAAGCCCCGCCATCAACGTGACCGCCGCCGACAGGATCACCGTCGATGGCGAGCCCCTCCCCGCCAAGGAGCGCACGCGCCTGTGGCTCTATCACAAGCCGCGCGGCCTCGTGACCACGGCCCGCGACCCTGAAGGCCGTCCCACGGTCTTCGACAACCTGCCCGAGGATCTGCCCCGTGTGGTGGCGGTTGGCCGGCTCGACATCAACACCGAAGGCCTGCTGCTGCTCACCAATGACGGGGGGCTCGCCCGCGTCATCGCCCATCCGGACACCGGCTGGCTGCGCCGCTACAAGGTGCGCGCCCATGGCGAGATCAACCAGGCCGATCTCGACCGCCTGCGTGACGGCATCTCCATCGACGGCATCGATTACGGCCCGATCGAGGCGCGCCTCGATCGCGTGCAGGGCGACAACGCCTGGATCACGATGGGCCTGCGCGAGGGCAAGAACCGCGAGATCAAGCGCATCCTCGAGCATATGGGCGTTCAGGTGAACCGCCTGATCCGCATGTCCTTCGGCCCGTTCCAGCTCGGCGACCTTGAAGACGGGCTCGTGGAGGAAGTGCGCACGAAGGTGCTGAGGGACCAGCTCGGCGAAGCGCTCGCGATCGAGGCCGGCGTCGATTTCGAAAGCCCGGTGCGTGAGCCCATCGCGCCCTTCGGCTCCACGAAGAAGAATGACCGCCAGGACCGCGAAGAACGCAGCGAGCGTCCGGCCCGCGTCAGCCGCGACCGCGACCAGGAGCGCCCGCGCCGCCGTCGCGACGACGACGAGCGGCCGTTCCGCGCCCGCGACGGCGAGCGCCGCGGCCGCGACGAGGAGGAGCCGCAGAAGCGCCCCTCCCGCCTCGATCCGAAACGGAGCGTGTGGCGCGCCGGCGAGACCGACGAGGATGCGCCGCGCAAGAAAATGCCCCGCCGCGGCGCCGATCCGCGCGAGGCCCGCGCCGCTGCCGGAGAGCGTCAGCGCGAGCGTGTCGGCGCGATCGCATCGGCGGAAGGGCGCAAGGTCGTGGTGGAGCGCCTCGTGCGCCAGCCGCAGGAAGAGGAAGCGCCTGCTCCGAGCCGAGGCCGTGGCGCGGCCCGTGGCGAGGATCGCCCGCGCCGCCGTGACGACCGCGATGCGCCGCCCCGTCGCGACCGCGACGCCGAAGCCCGCCCGCGCCGTGACGACGACCGCCCGCGTCGCCCAGCCGGCGACCGGCCCTTCCGTGCGCGCTCCGAGGGAGCCGAGGATCGTCCGCGCGCTCGCCAGGGCGAACGCCCGTTCCGCTCCCGCGAGGGAGGCGACGACCGTCCGCGCAAGCCGCAGGGCGAGCGCCCGTTCCGCGCCCGCGGCGACGACGACCGGCCGCGTCGTGGACCTCCGCGCGGCGATGGACCGTCGCGCAGCGGGCCGAGAGGCGGTGCCGGCGGCGGCTTCAAGAGCGGCCCCAGGGGCGCATCCAAGGGCGGTGCCTCGAAGGGCGGCTTCAAAGGCGGCGGTTCCAAGGGCGGCCCGCGCGGTCGCCGGTAGAACCCCATGAACAAATACCGACCTCATCCTGAGGAGCAGACGTAAGTCTGCGTCTCGAAGGAGCTTCCAGAGAGCACTGGATCCTCCTTCGAGACGGTCACTGTGCGACCTCCTCAGGATGAGGCTTAATGTAAGCTTTGCAAGATTCTCTCAGTGAGGTTCAGATCATGAGAATCGTGGGCGGGCGCTGGCGCGGCCGCTCGCTCAAGGGGCCGAGCTCGGACGCGATCCGCCCGACCTCGGACCGCCTGCGCGAGACACTCTTCAACATTCTCCAGCACGGCTATGACGACCCTATCGAGGGCGCACGCGTGCTCGACCTCTTCGCCGGCACCGGCGCCCTGGGGCTGGAAGCGCTCTCGCGCGGCGCCGCCTTCGCGCTCTTCGTCGACGACGGCGCGCAGTCCCGCGGCATCATCCGCGAGAACGTGGAAGCGCTCGGCGCCGGCGGCGCCACACGCCTCTTCCGCCGCGACGCCACCCGCATGGGCGAGGCCGCACCCAACGCCCCCTTCTCCCTCGTGTTCTGCGACCCGCCCTACGGCAAGGACCTCGCCCCAAAAGCCCTGCGCTCCTGCGCCGAGGGCGGCTGGCTCGTGCCCGACGCGCTCGTGATCGTGGAAGAGGCGCAGGGCGTCGAGGTCACGCTGCCCGAGCGCTTCGAGGAGATCGAGCGGCGGGATTATGGGGAGACGAAGGTGGTGTTCGGGCGGTTTAAGGGGTGACCGGCAATGTCCTCCTAACAAAAAGAAGGTTGTCCTATCGTCATTTCTGAATAACATTTCGCCTCCGCGCTAGCGTTCCGATTTGCGATAGAGGTTGTCATGTCTGCGCCGTTTCTCTGGGGCTCCCGGATCGATCTTCCCGCAGGCATCTCCGACTCCCATATGGCCGCGCTCAGGAACGGCACCTTCCTGGTGGTCGGCAAGGTCGGGACGCCCTCGGAAGACGTCGCTCTCAAAGCCTGGATCTACGATGCCGATGGCTCGCTGAAGGAGGAAAAGGTCCTCGAAACGCCGGCCTACAGTCAGTTTCCTGCGGACTACTTGGCGAGACATTCATCCAATCCATTTGCGGTGGAACTTCCAGATGGACGCATTGCTCTTACCTGGTCGCTGGCCGTCAGCGAACTAGGCGGACAGTTCCTGTCATGGCTCGGAATCTATGGCAGCGATTTGCGGTCGGCTGGAGATCTTAAGCCTGTTGCAGGACTCTACGGCGACAGCCAGAGCCAGGGGGGAATCTTCAAGGCCGACGATGCTCTTGCGCTTACCGACGGGCGTGTCGTCGCCACCTATCGCAGTGAGGGTGGCCAGGCGTTTTTGCGTATCCTGGAGGCCGATGGATCCCTCTCGTCGCCGTTGAGCCTCGGGTCGACGCTTCCGTCCGACCGTTACTCCGACTTCGAGTCCCACATCGATCTTGCAGCTCTCGCAAATGGCAAAGTGGCCGCTGCGGTCCGTACGAGCGGAAGCGAAAACAAGATCTACATCCTCGATCCCGCGGCTGCCGGCGGCCCCACTGTCTTAAAAGAAATCTCCGTTCCGATCGTCGCCCCGCCGGGAATGAAGTCGCTTGAGGTGACCGCCCTTGAAGGCGGCGGATTCGTCGTGACGTGGGCCGAGAGCGGCGCAATTGACGGATCGCAATCTGAGCCGGTCGTGACAGTGAGATTCCAAATCTACAGCGTGGACGGGACACCCATCAGAAGTGAGCCTCTCGCATTCTACACAAGCGTCGCAGAGGCTGCCGCCGTCGGCACGCCGGATGTTGTCGCCCTTCCCGGCGGCGGATTCGCCCTTGCTGCTCAAGTCGTCACAGGCACTTTCCCGAGCAGGTCGGAGGTCCGATTAGCGACCTTTACGGCAACGGGAGAACGCGTGAGCGACAAGCTGCTCGTGAGCAGGCCAGCCGCAGAAGGCGAGTTCTCGCTTCAGGGATTATCCGTATTGGCTGATGGGCGCCTCGCGGCGCATCTCTCGAACGGGATTCAGATCGTCGATGCACGCAGCGAAGCGGTTTTTCTGAAAGGGACCGCAGGCAGCGATCACTACATCGGCACGGCCTTCAACGATACCTTCGATGGGAGTGCGGGCGCGGACAGGATCGATGGCGGCGCAGGCATCGATGTCGTCTCCTTCGTGAATGCAAAGGCCGGCGTGACGGCAAGCCTTTCGAACGGCACCGGCGGCGATGCGGCAGGCGATACTTATGTCTCCATCGAAGGCCTGCTTGGCTCGTCCTTCGACGATATTCTCATCGGCAATGGTTCCGCGATCCTGAAGGGTCGGGGCGGCAACGACACCTACTCCATCAAGGCCGGCGATGTGTTCGAGGAGGCCGCCAATGAGGGCCGGGATACGGTGATCGTCGGTTCTTCCCACACATTGGCCTTGGACGCGCAGATCGAAGTGCTCCGGCTCGAAGGCATCTCGTCGAAGATCTCAGCTCATCTCACCGGTTCCAACATCGATAACGAGATCATCGGGCATGCGGGGACGAATACCCTCAAGGGCTTGAGCGGAAACGACCTGATCAAGGCATTCTCCGGCGATGACCGCATTTACGGCGATGGCGGAAGCGACACGATTCATGGCGGAACCGGCAACGATCGGCTCTATGGCGGATCCGGCACAGGCCGAGACGTTTTCGTGTTCGACACCAAGACGAACAAGAGCACCAATGTCGACCGGATCTATGACTTCAATCCCAAGTATGACGCGATCTGGCTGGAGAACGCCATCTTCACCAAGCTCGGCAAGGGCGCGCCCTCCAAGCCGATGAAGTTCAAGTCCGATATGTTCGTGAAGGGCACATCTGCCAAGGACAAGGAAGACCGCATCGTCTACGACAACAAGACGGGCGCGCTTTACTACGATCAGGATGGCGTGGGCTCGAAAGCGCAGGTGAAGATCGCCACGCTCAACAAGAACCTCAAGCTGACTTACAGCGACTTCTTCGTCATCTGAGCGGCGCTTCTCACGTTCCCGCACTGTCATCCCGGGGCCGCTAAAGCGGAGCCCGGGATCCATAACCGCTGACGACGCAGGATGCGGCGTAACGCTGCTCACTCTTTCCTGAACCGTCGTGTTTATCGATCCCCGCCTGCGCGGGATGACAGCGGGAACCGAAGAGCACGACGAAAGCCGCCAACGTCCCCCCGCATTTGCTCTGCCCTCAGCCAAGCGCTATACCGCCTCGATACCCGTCTTCCCGGGGGAAAGGCCATCATGAAAGCGGTTCTCTTCGAGCAGTTCGGCCAGCCGCCGCGCGTGCAGAACGTGCCGGATCCGACGCCCTCGGTAGAAGGCGTGGTGATCAAGGTCGAGGCGACGGGTTTGTGCCGGAGCGACTGGCATGGCTGGATGGGGCACGACCCTGATGTGGTGCTGCCGCATGTGCCGGGCCACGAGCTCGCGGGCACCGTGCTTGCGACCGGAAAGCACGTCACACGCTGGAAGAAGGGCGACCGCGTCACGGTGCCGTTCGTCGGCGGATGCGGACATTGCCATGAATGCCATTCCGGCAATCATCAGGTCTGCGAGCAGCAGTTCCAGCCCGGCTTCACGGCCTGGGGCTCGTTCGCGGAATATGTGGCGGTGGACTACGCCGACACGAACCTCGTTGCGCTGCCCGAGGAACTCGATTTTGTCACCGCTGCGAGCCTCGGCTGCCGCTTTGTCACCTCCTTCCGCGCCATCGTCGATCAGGGCCGCGTGAAGCCCGGCGAGTGGGTCGCGGTCCATGGCTGCGGCGGTGTCGGGCTCTCGGCCATCATGATCGCGACCGCCATGGGTGCGAACGTGATCGCCGTCGACCTGACGGAAGAAAAGCTCGCCTTCGCGCGCGAGATGGGCGCAGTGGCGACCGTCAATGCACGCGAGGTTCCCGATGTGGTCGGCACTGTCAAGGAGATCACCGGGGGCGGTGCCCATGTCTCCATCGACGCGCTCGGCAGCCCCGTGACTTGCTTCAACTCAGTCGCTAACCTGCGCCGGCGCGGGCGCCATGTGCAGGTCGGCCTGATGGTAGGCGATCATGCCCGCGCCCCGGTGCCGATGGCGCAGGTCATCGCGCATGAGCTCGAGATCTACGGCAGCCACGGCATGCAGGCCTTCCGCTATGGAGACATGATGGAAATGATCCGCACCGGCAGGCTCGCGCCGCAAAAGCTCGTCGGCAAGCATCTGAGCCTCGACGAGGCGCCCGCGGCGCTGATGGCCATGGATGCATTCGAAGGACTTGGCATCGGCGTCATTACGCGCTTTGCTTGATCGACCGGATCTGAAAATCCTGGAGGAAACGATGGCCTATCTGCCCGCCGAGAATCGCTATGACGAGATGCTCTACAACCGGTGCGGCCGCAGCGGCCTGATGCTGCCGGCGATCTCGCTCGGGCTCTGGCACAATTTCGGCGAGGACAAGTCGGCGGCGACCGCGCGCGAGATCTGCCGCACGGCGTTCGACCTCGGCGTCACGCATTTCGACCTCGCCAACAATTACGGCCCGCCTCCCGGCTCCGCCGAGACGCTGTTCGGCGAGATCCTGCGCAACGATTTCCACGACCTGCGCGACGAGCTGGTGATCTCCACCAAGGCCGGCTACCGCATGTGGCCGGGGCCTTACGGCGAGTGGGGCAGCCGCAAATATCTGCTCTCCAGCCTCGACCAGAGCCTCAAGCGCATGGGGCTCGATTACGTCGACATCTTCTACTCCCACCGCTTCGATCCGAACACGCCGCTGGAAGAAACCATGCTGGCGCTCGATTCGGCGGTGCGGCAGGGCAAGGCGCTCTATGTGGGTCTGTCCTCCTACAACAGCCAGCGCACCCGCGAGGCGGTTGCCATCCTGCGCGAGCTCGGAACACCCTGCATCATCCACCAGCCGAGCTATTCCATGCTCAACCGTTGGGTCGAGGAGGATGGCTTGCTCGACACGCTCGCCGATCTGGGCCTCGGCTCCATCGTGTTCTCGCCGCTGGCGCAGGGCATGCTGACGACGAAATACTTAAACGGCATTCCCGACGAGAGCCGCGCCGCCCAGGGCAAGTCCCTGCGCACGAGCTTCCTCAGCGAGGACAACCTCGCGCGCATCCGTGGCCTCAACGGCATCGCCGAACGGCGCGGGCAGACGCTGGCGCAGATGGCTCTCGCCTGGGTGCTGCGCGGCGGGCGCGTGACCTCGGCGCTGATCGGCGCCAGCCGGCCCGAACAGGTCGTCGATTGCATCGGCGCGATCAAAAACCTCTCGTTCACGCCGGAGGAGCTTGCCGAAATCGACAGGTTCGCCGGCGAGGGAAACCTCAACATCTGGGCCTCCTCGGCGGAGCGGAAGGGACCTTCGCGCTGACGTCGACGATCCCAAGAGCGTTTTCGACGAAGCGGATCCGGTTCGCCGTCAAAAAATGCGACGAGCCGGACAGGAAGGCTGATTTCGCGGAAGTGAAATCAGCCTTAGACTTTCGGAGATACCCCTTCGGAGGGACTTGAGAAGCCGGTTAATAAAGAGTTAATGCTCAGCTTCATTGACCATTGTAACCCGGGTCGCGTCCATGGTTTCGAGCCTCGCCTACGACAACCGCCGGCAAGCCAGGCGCTTTTCTGCCCATCATCCGGCGCAGATCCTGCTGGGCCCGGAGGCGATGATCCCCTGCACGGTGAAGGACATCTCGACCGGGGGTGCCAGGATCGCGCTGAAGCCGCAGATGGATCTGCCCGAGACTTTCGAGCTGTTCATCGCGGCTCACGACCTGCAGGTCCGCAGGGCGCGGGTGTGCTGGCGCAAGGACGGCTATGCCGGCATCGCCTTCAGCCTTGACGAGACGGAAGCCGCGCAGGCGCTGGCGGCGCCCGAGTTGTCGCCGTTCGAGGTCTGCCTCGAGCAGGCTGCCATGCCCACCCATCTTGCGGCAGCTCCGGCCCGCAAGCGCCTCAAGATTTATCAGACCGCCTAATCTCGGCTCTAGAGTTAGCGCCGCCCGAACAGCCGCTCGATATCCGTCAGCTTGAGCTCGACGTAAGTGGGCCTGCCATGGTTGCACTGGCCCGAGAGCGGCGTCGCTTCCATCTCTCGCAGAAGCGCGTTCATCTCCTCCGGCCGCATACGCCGCCCCGCGCGGATCGAACCGTGGCAGGACATGCGGGAGAGCACGGCATCGAGCCGCTCCTCGAGCGGGTTCGAAGCGCCCTGCCCCCATTCGGCCAAGGCATCGGCCACATCCTGCACCAGCGCCTTGATGCGCCCGCTCGCGAGCGCGGACGGCACCTCGCGCACCAGCAGCGCACCATGGCCGAATGGCTCCACGACGAGGCCGAGGCTTTCAAGAGCGGAAGCCTCGGCGAGCACGCGATCCGCATCGACGGGATCGAGATCGACCACTTCCGGAATCAGCAGCAATTGCCGCCCGATGCCGGAGGCGGCGCGCTCGCGCTTCAGGCGCTCGTAGACTAGGCGCTCATGGGCCGCGTGTTGATCGACGATGACGATTCCGTCCAGCGTCTGCGCGACGATATAGGTGCCGTGCAGCTGCGCACGGGCAGCGCCGAGCGGCGCCTCATCCGTTTCCGGCTCGGCATCATGCAAGCTGGCACGGCTGTCGGCGGACGGTGCCGCAAGATCGGAGAGGCTTCCCTGCCTCTCCGCGAGGCCCGATGCATAGGATCGTTCCTGTGCATCGAGCGGCGACTGCCAATTGGCGAAGGCGCTGGTGGGACGGATCGCGTGCGTGCGGTGCGGATAGGCTGGGCGCAGCGGCATCGCGCCTTGCGGACGCAGGCTCTCGAGCGTGCGCGTGCCGCCGGTCGACGACGCGCGGAAGGCATAGCGCGTGATCGCCTCCTTCAGCGCACCGACCACGAAGCCGCGCACGAAAGCGGGATCGCGGAAACGCACTTCTGTCTTGGCGGGATGCACATTCACATCCACCGCACGCGGATCGAGATCGATCATGATGGCGAGCACCGGATGCCGGTCGGAGGCCATCACATCCGCGTAGGCGCCGCGCACCGCGCCGAGCAGCAGCTTGTCGCGCACAGGCCGCCCGTTGACGACGAAATGGATCGAGGTTCCGGTGCCGCGATGATAGGTCGGGAGACTCGCAAAGCCGGTGAGCCGCACGCCCTCGCGCTCGACGCCGATGCTCATGGCGTTCTCGTGGAACTCCGCGCCGAGCACCCGCGAGAGTCGGCGCAGGAAGCCGTGCTCGCCGCGCTCCTCCGGCGGATAGGTAAAAGCGGTGATGTGCTCGCCCGACAGGGTGAAGCGGATGGTGGGGTGCGCGATGGCAAGCCGCTTGACGATCTCCGCCACGGCTTGCGCCTCCGAGCGGTCGCTCTTCAGGAACTTCAGACGCGCCGGCGTCGCGGCAAAGAGATCGGTCACCTCGACGCGGGTGCCCTTCGGCGCAGGCGCGGGGCGCACGGGGCCTTTCACGCCCGCCTCAACGACGATGGAGGAACCGGTCTCGGCCTCCGCCGTACGGGTAACGATGGAGAGACGCGCCACCGCGCCGATGGACGGCAGGGCCTCGCCGCGAAAGCCGAGGGTGTTGATCGAAAACAGGTCGCCATCGGGCAGCTTGGAGGTGGCGTGGCGCTCGACTGCGAGTTCCAGATCCTCAGGCGTCATGCCCCGGCCGTCGTCGACGATGCGGATCAGTCGCCGCCCGCCCGCTTCCACGGCGATCTCGATGGACGTCGCGCCCGCATCGACGGCGTTCTCGACCAGTTCCTTCACGGCGGCCGCCGGACGCTCGACGACCTCGCCCGCAGCGATGCGGTCGACGAGGATGGGATCGAGGCGGCGGACATGCATGAGAACGTCGGACCTTCAGATTCGGAGAGGAGAAGATAGGGGCTGAAGGCGGCGGAAACCAGAACGCGCGACGTTATTCCCCTGCTCTCTTCCATCGTCATCCCGGACGGAGAAGCGGATCCGGGATCGGGTGCAGAATAAAGCGCGGGCACCTCGACACTGTCATCCCCGCGCAGGCGGGGATCCAGAACCACGACGTCTCAGGACGAGGCGATCCACGTCGCGCATCGTTCTGCATCGTCAGCGCTTATGGATCCCGGGCTCCGCTACGCGGCCCCGGGATGACAGTGCTTTATCCGTCCAAGCATCCCGGATCGCCTGCGCCGTCCGAAACGACACCTCGGCTCAACTCTGCTCCAGATATTCCTTCGCCAGGATCTTCGCCTCTTCCACGGCGGGCTGGTCGAACGGGTCGACGCCCATGGCGTAGCCGGCCAGGATCGTCTCCAGCATGAAATGCATGAGAAGCTCGCCGAGCGCGCGCTCGTTCAGGGTCTCGATGTGGATCTGCCGGGTCGGGCGGCTGTTCTTGGCGAATGTGTCGGCCATGGCGCGGCCCTGGGCGGCGACAAGGTCGCCGATGGTCTTGCCGGCAAAGCCCGCCTGGCCCGAGCGCTTGGCCAGGGCCGCATCCATGACAGGGCCCTTGCCGGCAACGCCGGTGGTCAGCACGGTGAAGAGCTTGTCGTTGGGGCCGGCGAGATAGAGCTGCTGCTGGCTGTGCTGGTCCACGGGCCCAATGGCGGCGACGGGCTGCGTGCCCTTGCCGTCCTTGCCCACGCTCTCGGCCCAGAGCTGCACCCACCAGCGGGTGAAGCGTTCGAGCCTGTCGGCATAGGCCATCGTCACGGCGATGCCCTTGCCGGCCTTCGCCGCCGCGATGTTGAGCGCAGCGCCCAAAGCCGCCGGCGCATCCTTGGCCGCAGCGCCGTTGCGGAAGGGCTCATAGGCATCCGCGGCGCCCTGCCGGATGGCCTGAACGTCGAGGCCGAGCGCAGCCGCCGGCAGAAGGCCCACATTGGTCAGAACCGAATAGCGCCCGCCGATGCCCGTATGGTGCTCCAGGAAGCGCACACCCTCGGGCTCCAGAAGATCGCGCAGCGCATTCTTGACCCCGTCCCTGCGCGGCTCGGAAATGCCGAGGAACAGGTCGTTGGGGTGAGAGCGCAGACCGGCCTTTTCCAGGGCGGTGAGCACCGCGATGGTCTGCATCAGGGTTTCGCCCGTGCCGCCGGATTTCGAGATCGACACGAACTTGGTCGAGGAGAGCGGCAGCTTGTGCAAGATGCGGTCGAAGGTGATGGGGTCGAGATTGTCGAGGAAGTGGATGCGCGGGCTCTCGGCGAAGCGACCGGTGCCGGGCACCGCATAATCCTTCAGCTGCGCCAGCGTCTGCCCGCCGAGACTCGACCCGCCGACGCCGAGGACGACCACATCGGTCGCATCGTTGCGCAGGAAGGCGGCCGCTTCGCGGATGCTCTCCAGATCGTCCGTGGTGCGCGGCATGTGCAGCAGCGGCAGCCGGCCCGAAGCATCGTCCTCGGCAAGCCGCTTCATGGCCTCGCCGACAAGCCCCAACGCATCGTCGACCGCCACCTGAGACAGGCCGCCTGCCCCGATATTGGCGTCAAGGGCAAGATCGATCGATTGCTGCAGGGCCATATGCGTACTCCGACTCGTTCAAAGCGGGAGCGAAAGATTAGGGCAGAGAGGCGGCGGAGGCTAGGGTTGAGAATGACATCCCCAGTCGTGCATGAGGCGTTCCAGCCATCACAGCCGCCGACGATCACACTCCCGTCGGCCGTCCCGCGATCACCGTCAACATCTGTCCATCGCCGAAGACGCGCTCGGCGGCCCTGCGGATATCGGCTTGGGTGACGGCGGCGACGAGGCCGTTGCGGCGGCCTATATAGTCTATGCCGAGACCCTCGAAGGCGATCTGCGCGAGCGTGTGGGCGATCTTGGTCGATGTGTCGAAGCCCAGCGCATAGGAGCCGATGAGGTAATCCTTGGCCTTCTGCAGCTCTTCGTCGGACGGACCTTCGCTCGTCAGCTTCGCCATCTCGTCGGCGATCACGTCGAGCGCCTCGACGACGCGCTCGTTCTTCGTCGCCGTATAGCCCCAGGTCATGGCGGCCGAGCGATAGCTCACCAGCGACGTGCCGACGCTGTAGGCGAGACCGCGCTTCTCGCGCACTTCCTGGAACAGGCGCGACGTGAAGGCGCCGCCGCCGAGGATGTGGTTGAGCACATAGGCCGGGATGAAGCTGGGATCGCGCCAGGCGAGGCCGTTCATGCCGAAGCGAATGACCGATTGCGGCACGTCGAGGTCGACCACGATGCGCGAACCGAGCTTCTGCAGCGTCGCGTGCTCGATGACGCTGAGAGGCTTCGCCTCCGGCAGGCCGCCGAACACCTTGTCGAGCAGGTTGGCGAGATTGTCGCTGCCGATGGCGCCGACGACCGCGATCTTGACGCGACCGCGGGCGATGATCGCCCGATGCATGGCGACGAGATCGTCGCGCGTGATCGCCGCCACGCTCTCGGGCGTGCCCGACGTCGGACGGCCATAAGGATGGCCGGCGAAGCCTTCCTCGAAGAAGCGGCGCGTCGCCATGACGCCGGGATCGTTCTGCTGGTATTTCAGGCCCGCGATGGTCTGCGCGCGCACGCGCTCGATGGCATCCTGATCTAAGCGCGGCTCGGCGAGCGCAAGACGCAGCAGCTCGAAAGCCTCGTCCGCATGCTTCACAAGGGTCTTCAGCGAACCGCCGAGCGCATCGTTGCCAGCGTTGAAGGAGAGCTCGATGGCGCGCGCAGCGAGACGCTCCTGGAACGCATCGGAATCGTAGTCGCCCGCGCCTTCGTCGAGCAGGCGGGCGAGCATCTGCGCCACGCCCGGCTTGTCCTCGGGATCGTGCGCGGATCCGCCTTCGAAGATGAAGGAGACGGCGATCAGCGGCACCACGTCGGATTCGACGTGCCACGCCTCGACACCGCCCGGAGATGTCAGCGCCTTCACAATCGTGGGCGACGAAGACAGGGTTTCGACAGAAGCTGTCATGGTGACCTCAGTTCTTGTGCAGGCGATCAGGAAGCCGACTTCTGCAGATAGCCCGTCACGGAACGGCGGGGGGTGAGATAGCGCTCGGCCGCGGAGGCGAGATCGTCCTTCATGACGGTCTCGATCTCGATGGGCCAGCGGCGCACTTCCTCGATGGTCTCGCCGATGGCGAGCGCCGAGCCGTAGATGCGGGCGAGCGAGGATTGGCTGTCGGTGGAATAGATCGTCTCGGCGACGAGGCGCGTCTTGGCGCGCTCGATGGAATCCGCATCCAGCGCCTCGGCGGGTGCGGTCCTGAGCACCTGATCCACCGCCTCTTCCAGGGCCTGCAGCGAGACGCCCTCGGCCGGAACCGCATAGACGCAGAATCGCGTGTCTTCCATGGCGGATGACATGTACCAGGCGCCGGCATTCACCGCGATGCCGCGCTCCATGACGAGCTTGCGGTAGAGATAGGATGTCGGCCCGCCGCCGATCACCTCGGCGAGAAGCTCGAGCGAATAGCAATCGCGCTGCGAGGCCGTGCGGCAGGACGGCACGAGATAGAGCCGCTGCAGGGTCGGCTGCTCGACCTTGGGATCGGCCACCGTGATGTGACGTGCCGCCACCGGCTCCGGCTCGCGCGGACGCTGGCGCACCGGGCGCTTGCCCTGCGGCGCGATGCGGCCGTAGGTGGCATCGGCGAGGCGGCGCACCTCATCCTCGGTCACGTCGCCGGCGACCACCAAAATGCCGTTCTCGGGCGTGTAGAAGCGACGGTAGTAGTCGAGCGCGTTGTCGCGATTCAATGTTTCGATCTCGTGCATCCAGCCGATGATCGGAATGCCGTAAGGATGATGCACGAAGAGCGAAGCCGCCATCGCCTCCGAGAGCTGTGCCGACGGATCCGTCTCGACGCGCATGCGGCGCTCTTCAAGCACCACATCGCGCTCGGGAGCGATGACGGCTTCCTCCAGCAGGAGGTTCGTCATGCGGTCGGCCTCGAACTCCATCATCGTCTTGAGATTCTCGCGCGCGACGCGCTGGAAATAGGCCGTGTAGTCGAACGAGGTGAAGGCGTTCTCCTGACCGCCGAGGCCCGAGACCACCTTCGAGAACTCGCCTGCCGGGTGCTTCTCCGTGCCCTTGAACATCAGATGCTCGAGAAAATGCGCGATGCCCGATTGCCCGAGCGGATCGTCTGCCGAACCGTTGCGATACCAGACCATGTGAGTGACGACGGGAACGCGGCGATCGGGAATGACGACGACGTCAAGACCGTTGTCGAGGGTGAAGGACGACAGGCTCGGACCGCTGCCCTCCGTTCGCCCGAAGGAGGCGGCGTCGGCGCGAAGTAGGGGCTTTGAAGCAGTGTCCATGACGTTTCAACCTTGGCGACAACAAATCATTTCGCAGGATGGCTCCTACGGGGATAGTCAAATTAGGCGGCTAGGCAAGCGGAGCAGCGCATCTTTTCCGGTATGGGTAATCCGCGCAGACAGGCGGCCCAGGCTTGGCTTTTCACAGCCCCCATAACGTTTTCAGGCGAAGCGGGTGAACCCGTTCGCCTGAAGGAATTGGGAAGAGACAAGGTCTACTGCCTGCTCTGTTGCTGGCGGAGATAGGCCGACGGGCTGTCGGGATCGCCCATCGGGGCCGGATCGGAGGAAGCCTTGAGGCGGCGCCCGCCCTGGGCCTTGAGCAGATCGCCCGGAGGGTCGCTGAGATAGCGGCGGTCGAGGCCGTTGCCCTGCAGCTCCGGCTTCTCATCCTTGGAAAAGGCGCGCAGCTCGTCGGGCGACATGCGGCTGATTTCGGCCTGACGGTCGACCTTGGTCGGGGCGGTCGTCACGATGTTGTTCGGGTTGCGGCCGGCACGCATTTCCTCGATGGAGAGGCGATGGCCTTCGGTATTCTTGTAGAGCTCGGAGCTGGTATAGGGCGTGCGGGCCTCTGCTGCGGCCTTGCGCCGGGCGGCCACGTCCGGATCCTTGGGCCAGTTGCCGTTGCGTGCCTCGGCGCCGCCGCCCGCGGCCGGAGCCGGCAGGTCCATCTTGGGCGGAAGGACGAGCGGAGCACGCTCATTGTAGGTGATGGGAGCCTTTTCCTTGGGAATGATGCCGATGGCGCCGAGGATGCTCTTAACCGCTTCGCCTTCCTGCGCCGATGCGCCGGTGGCGGCGACCATAAGCGCCAAGGCCCCCGCATGGCCTATGATTCTCATTCCCTTCATGGCACCCACCATTCGTTTCTCATTGTGGCCGGAAGGCCTGATCGCTCATTCTGGCGAACATATGGCAGCAGGCGCCATAAAATATCGTTATTTTGCCCGCCGCCCTTCCAGGACGAAGGAGTCATAGAGCAAACCGACCACCCCCGCAACGATAGCGGCATCGGCCACATTGAAGACGTACCAGGACCAAGAGCCTATGTGGAACTGGATGAAATCGAACACGGCGCCATAGGCCAGCCGGTCGATCACATTGCCGACGGCCCCGCCCACGATCAGGCCGAGTGAGACCGCCAGAAGCTTGGCATTGGTGCGGCGGATCCAGACCGACAGGCCGATGGCGGCGAGGATCGAGATGACGATCAACCCCCAGCGCCCGAGCTCGGAATTCTGCTGGAACAGGCCATAGGAAATGCCCCGGTTCCAGACCACGATGAGGTTGATGAAGGGGGCGAACTCCACCGGCTCCTTCACCGGCAGGTCGTAGACGAACAACGTGTAGAGCTTCGTGACCTGATCGAGGACGAGGGTGATCAAGGCCGTGGAGAAGCCCAGGATCGCAGCCATGGAGAAGCCCTTCGCGGCAGGACGTGCCCTGCCCCTCGCGCCGCGCGGCCGGCTCGCGGCACGCGGGCGCTGCGCCGCTGCATCGGTCAGCGGTGCGCCGGTTTCGTCTGGCTTGCTCATTCGGCGGCCGCCCTGAGCTGATCCCATTCGCGCAGCGCCGCCGCGTCGCGGGGCGTCACGTCCGGGTAGTCGGGGTCGGCGCCGACATCAGGCGTCACCTTCCAGGAGCGAGCGCATTTACGCCCCGTCGCCAGAGCTGGCACGACCGCCACGCCCTTCACATCGTCGAGACGGAAGGCATCGGCCGGGCCCTCGCCCTGCACCACCCGGATGCCGGAGGTGATGCAGATCTCGGCGAGGTCGAGACCGTCGACGGCCTTGAACAGGCTCTCGTCGGCGATGTGCACCACAGGCGCGGCCTCCAGGCTCGCACCGATGCGCTTTTGCGCACGCTCGATCTCGAGCGCGCCGGTGACGACACGGCGCACGCGGCGCACCTTCGCCCAGCGCTCGGCCAGCGCCGCGTCGCGCCATTCCGACGGCACTTGCGGGAAGGTTTCGAGGTGCACGGACTCGGCCTCCGGATAGCGCGCGAGCCAGGCTTCCTCCGCCGTGAAGGCGAGGATCGGAGCGATCCAAGTCGCCACACAGCGGAAGACCTGATCGATCACGGTGAGCGCGCTCTTGCGCACCTTGCCCGAGATCGGGTCGCAATAGAGCGCGTCCTTGCGGATGTCGAAATAGAAGGCCGACAGGTCCGTGGTCATGAACGAGTTCAGAAGCGCGATCACCCGCTTGTAGTCGAAGGTGCTGTAAGCCTCGCGCATCTCGCCGTCGAGCTCGGCGAGGCGATGGAGAACGAAGCGCTCGAGCTCCGGCATCTCGCTCACCGCAACCTTGTCGACTTCGCGGAAATGCGCGAGCGAGCCCAGCATCCAGCGGATCGTGTTGCGTAGCTTGCGATAGGTCTCGACGAAGGTCTTCAGAATTTCCGGGCCGATGCGCAGATCGTCGGAGTAGTCGGAGGCCGCCACCCACAGGCGCAGGATGTCGGCGCCGGAATCCTGGATCACCTTCTGCGGCGCGACCACGTTGCCGAGCGACTTCGACATCTTCTGGCCCTTCTCGTCGAGGACGAAGCCGTGGGTCAGGACGATGTCGTAAGGCGCGCGGCCGCGTGTGCCGCAGCTCTCGAGCAGCGACGAGTGGAACCAGCCGCGATGCTGGTCCGAGCCCTCGAGGTACATGACCTGATCAGGCCCACCATCCACCTTGCGCTTCACCTTCAGGTCCTCGCGCTTCTCGAGCGCGAAGGCGTGAGTGCAGCCGGAATCGAACCACACGTCGAGGATGTCGTTGATCTTGTCGAAATCGTTCAGGTCGTAGCCGCTGGCCTTCAGGAAACGCGATCCGTCATCCGCATACCATGCATCCGCGCCCTCCTTCTCGAAGGCGTCGGCGATGGCGTCGTTGACGCGTTCGTCCTTGAGGATCTCGTTGGTGCCCTTCTTCACGAAGACGGCGATCGGCACGCCCCAGGCGCGCTGGCGCGAGACCACCCAGTCGGGGCGGTTCTCGATCATGCCGGTGATGCGGTTCTCACCGGTCTCCGGCACCCACTCGACGGTCTTGATGCCATGGAGCGCGCGCTGACGGAGGGTGTCACCCTTGTCGTCGAGCGGCTTGTCCATGGAGATGAACCATTGCGGCGTGTTGCGGAAGATCAGCGGACCCTTCGAGCGCCACGAATGCGGATATTGGTGCTTCAGGCGCCCGCGCGCGATGAGCGCGCCGACCTCGACGAGCTTCCTGATCACCGCCTCGTTGGCGCCCGCATCCTTGCCCTTGTCGTCATAGATGCGCTCGCCCGCGAAGAACGGCACGTCGGGGAAATACGATGAGTCAGGCGAGACCGTATGCGGCACCTCTTTGGTGCCGCAGGCGGCGAACACGTCGCGGTGCTTCACGTAGGTGTTGTAGTCGTCCGCGCCATGGCCGGGAGCGGTGTGCACGAAGCCCGTGCCCGCATCGTCGGTCACGTAATCGGCGGGCAGCACCGGCACGCCGAAATCCCAATAGCCGTTGGCGCCCTCGAGCCCGCGGAACGGATGCGCGCAGCGCTCGAGCATCACCGGCAGCACGTCCTTCACGCGCTCGTACTCGGCGACGCGCGCCGCCGCGAACACGTCGGCCGCGAGCTTGTCGGCAAGAACGAACCGGTCGCCCACCTTGGCCCAGTTGTCTTCGGCGGCCTCCGTAACCTCATAGAGGCCGTAGGCGATGTTTTCGCCATAGGCGATGGCGCGGTTGGCCGGGATCGTCCAAGGCGTCGTCGTCCAGATGACCACCGACGCGCCGTCGAGATCGCCGTCCAGCGTGTTGGTGATCTTGAACTTCACCCAGATCGTGGGCGAGGTCTTCTCGTGATATTCGACCTCCGCTTCGGCGAGCGCGGTCTTCTCGACCGACGACCACATGACCGGCTTCGAGCCGCGATAGAGCTGGTCGCTCACGGCGAACTTCATGATCTCGCGGGCGATCTGCGCTTCCGCGTCGTAGGACATGGTCTGGTACGGGTTCGTCCAGTCGCCCTCGACGCCGAGGCGCTTGAACTCCTCGCGCTGCACGTCGATCCACTTCTCGGCGAAGGCGCGGCACTCGCGGCGGAACTCGACGATGTTCACATCGTCCTTGTTCTTGCCCTTGGCGCGATATTCCTCCTCGATCTTCCACTCGATCGGCAGGCCGTGGCAGTCCCAGCCCGGCACGTAGTTGGAATCGAAGCCGAGCATGCCCTGCGAGCGGACGACCATGTCCTTCAGGATTTTGTTGAGCGCATGGCCGATATGGATGTTGCCGTTGGCATAGGGAGGGCCGTCGTGCAGCACGAAGCGCGGACGGCCCTTCTGGACCTCGCGCAGGCGTTCGTAGAGTTGGTTCTCGTTCCAGCGCTGCAGGAGCTGCGGCTCGCGCTGCGGCAGGCCGGCCCGCATGGGGAACTCGGTCTGGGGTAGGAACAGGGTTTCGGAATAGTCGCGGGCGGCGCTCTCAAGCTTATCGGTCATCACGGTCAATCGGTCTTGTGTGGCCCGCAAGTCAGGCGGGCGCATCGGCTTCTGTCAGGGGCGAACGGCTAGGATCCCGGACCTTCGCAGGTCATGCGAAAGCCGGGCCGATAATTCGCGCAGCGCCTATGCGGGCCGCCGGCAGATCCTGAGAAACCATGGGCATGAGGAGCCTTTTAGCAGCGCATGGCCGGATAATAAAGCACAGACGCGAGAGAGTTTTGCGGGCCCGGGACCTCTGCGGCCCGGCGGAACCATTGCCGGGATCAGGCTTTGCCCGGATGCCCGAACAGGGCGCGACCTTTCACCATGGAGCCCCCCTTGTCCGAAGCCGATCGCCTGCCGCCCCCCTCGCCCGTCCGCTACGATCCCTCGGTCGAGACGCTCCATCCGCAGGAGGCGGAGATCGGGGCGAGCATCCTCGATTCCATGCGCAAGGTCCGGGAGAAGACGTTTGAGGATTACGGCCACGCCGTGCGCAGCGTCCACGCCAAGAGCCACGGCGTTCTCAAAGGCAAGCTCCATGTCCCCCCTGGCCTGCCGCCGGTTCTGGCCCAGGGGCTCTTCGCGAGGCCAGGCACGTATCCGGTCGTCATGAGGCTCTCCACGACGCCCGGCGACATTCTCGACGACAGCATTTCCACCCCGCGCGGCGTGTCGATCAAGGTCTCCGACGTCGAAGGTGAGCGCCTGCCCGGCTCGGAGGGCGCCACGACCCAGGATTTCGTGCTGGTGAACGGGCCTGCCTTCCAGTCGAGCCCCAAAACCTTCGCGCAGAACCTGAAGCTTCTCGAAAAGACCACCGACCGGCTCGATCGCACCAAGAAGGTCGTCTCGACGGTCTCCCGCGGCCTGGAGAGCCTGATAGAGGCCTTCGGCGGAGAGAGCGCGAAGCTGAAGGCGCTGGGCGGGCACCCGGAAACGCATATCCTTGGCGAGACCTTCTTTTCCCAGGCTCCCATCCGCTATGGCGATTACATCGCGAAGGTCTCGGTCGCTCCGGTGAGCTTGGAGTTGAAGGAGCTCAAGGACGCGCCCCTCGACCTGAAGGGCAAGCCCGACGGCATCCGCGAGGCGGTGGTCGATTTCTTTCACCGGCACGGGGGCGAATGGGAGATCCGGGTCCAGCTCTGCACCGATCTCGAAACCATGCCGGTAGAGGATGCCTCCGTCTTGTGGCCTGAGGAGGAGAGTCCCTATATTTCCGTGGGTCGCATCACGATTGCGCCTCAGGAGGCATGGAGCGAGGACAAAGTTGCCGCCATCGACGAAGGCCTGTCCTTCAGTCCCTGGCATGGCCTTGCCGCGCATCGACCCCTGGGCGTGATCATGCGTCTGCGCCGGAAGGCTTACGAGGCTTCCGCCGCGTTCAGAGCGGCCCATAACGGGCACGTGATCGAGGAGCCGAAGACGCTGGATGCGATTCCGGTGTAGAGGTTCCTCAAACATTTAAGAGGAAGACCCATGGCCCCCTCCCCCGTGGACGACAAGCGGCGCTCGAAAGCCGGTTTCGACCTCAACCCGCCAAGCCCCGAGCAACTGCACGCCCTCGTCGCCAATCTCGACGACGAGGAGCGCCGCGTACTGCTCGAGCACGGCACGGAGCGGCCGTTCTGCGGCATCTTCAACGAGGCCAAGGAGAAGGGCACCTATTGCTGCCGCCTCTGCGGGCTGCCCCTGTTCAATGCGGGCACCAAGTTCGAGTCCGGCACCGGCTGGCCGAGCTTCTTCGACCCCATCGACCGCGATCATATCGCCTTCGTGCGCGACACCAGCTACGGCATGGTGCGCATTGAGATCCGCTGCGCCCGCTGCGATGGCCATCTCGGCCATGTGTTCAACGACGGCCCGCCCCCGACCGGCGAGCGCTACTGCATGAACTCCGTCTCCCTGCGCTTCGTCGCCGAGGGCGATCCGCTGCCGGACGAGTTGGGACGAGGGGCGCCGGAGGGTGAAGCGGTAGGCTGAAGCCGCACCATGGACGCCAAGAGACCCGAGACGGGCAGCAGGGAGGAAGCGGACTTTTACGACCGCCTGCCCGTCTTCGATCATTTTTCCCAGCTGACCGATCCCGAGCTCTACATGCCCGCTCCGGACGATTGGGTGCTGGGCTTGAGCGACATCGTGCGCTCGACCGCCGCCATCGCCGAAGGGCGTTATAAGGAGGTCAACACGGCGGCGGCCTCCGTCATCGCGGCCGTTTCCAACACGCTCGGCACGAGCGAGTTTCCCTTCGTGTTCGGCGGGGATGGGGCGAGCTTCGCCCTGCCGGCCTCGCAATCCGATGTGGCGCGGGAGGTCCTCGCGGCGGTAGCGGCCTGGGTGCGGGACTCGTTCGACTTCGAGCTGCGCGTTGCGCTCATTCCGGTCTCCGAGATCCGGGCGCAGGGCCACGATGTGCGCATCGCCCGCTTCGCCGCCTCGCCGGACGTGTCCTACGCCATGTTCTCCGGCGGCGGCCTCGCCTATGCAGAGCGGCGGATGAAGGAAGGCGCCTTCGCCATCCCGCCGGCGCCGCCGGGGACCCTGCCCGACCTCTCCGGCCTCACCTGCCGCTTCGACGAAATCACGCCGCAGCGAGGGGTCATTCTGTCCCTGATCATCCTGCCCAACGCCGAAGCCAACTCAGAGGCCTTCAACGCCCTCGTCAACCAGGTTCTGGCCCTGGCTGAAGGTCATGAAGCCGGGCGCCCCGTCCCTGATGACGGGCCGCCCGTGCCCTCGCCGTTCAAGGGCTTCGCCATCGAGGCCAAGACCGTCCGGAAGAACGGGCCGGGTCTCGGTAGGCTCGCGGAGATGGCGTTCATGCGCGTCGTCGCCTTCCTGGTCTTCCGGTTCGGCCTGACGGTCGGCCGGTTCGATCCGGCCCGCTACCGGCACCAGCTCGTCCAGAACACCGACTTCCGCAAATTCGACGATGGCCTGCGCATGACGCTCGACTGCACTCCCGCCCTCGCCGACCGGCTGGAGGCGCTGGTGCAGGACGCTGAGCAGAAAGGGATCGCGCGCTCCGGACTGCACCGGCAGGACGCCGCCCTCATGACCTGCTTCGTGCCCTCGCCCACCCGGGCCGACCACATCCATTTCGTCGACGGCGCCATGGGCGGCTACGCCATGGCCGCACGGGCGCTGAAGCCGGTGGCGTGAAAAGGGTGTCATCCCGGACGAGCGAAGCGAGATCCGGGATCGTCTTCAGGACGAGGCGCCGAAACCTCAGCACTGTCATCCCCGTGAAGGCGGGGATCTATAAACACGGCATTTGGGGGAAAGACGCAGCAGCCCCCGCCTTTCTAATTCTACATCGGCGGTGGTTATGGATCCCGGGCTCCGCTGCGCGGCCCCGGAATGACAGCGCTTTATTCTAAAAGCGACCCCGGATCTTCGCTGCGCTTCGTCCGGGATGACACCTGAGGGGATCAGCCGATCATCGAAACCGTCTTATCTTCGGCAAGCATCCTCTTCGCCTTGACCGAGTCTCGATCCATCTGCGCGATCAGTGCCTCGACGCTGTCGAAGCGTTCCTCGCCGCGGATCCAGCCGATGAATTCCACATCCAATGTCTGCCCGTAGAGATCGCCGGCGAAGTCGAAGAGATGCACTTCGAGCAGCGGCGCGCCGTTGTCGAAGGTGGGCCGCCGGCCGAAATTCGCGACGCCGTCGACCGGCCTGCCGCCCACGGACGCCCTGACCGCGTAGATGCCGTGCCGGAGACGGCAATCGCTGGCTAAGCGCATATTGGCCGTGGGATAGCCGAGCACCCGGCCGCGCTTGTCGCCATGGCGGACTTCCGCCTGCACGAACCAGCGAAAGCCGAGAAGCCGGTTGGCCGCGGCGATGTCGCCCGCCTCCAGGGCCGACCGGATCGCGCTCGAAGACACCGGCTCCGTTCCCTCGACGATGGCCGGCGCAACGAGGCAGTCGAGCCCCCGCTCGCGGCAGAGCTCGGCCATGCGGGCCGGATTGCCCTCGCGGCTGCGGCCGAAATGGAAGTCGTGGCCGATCACCACGCCGGAGAGGCGCAGATCATGTGCCAGCAGGTCCACGAAGCCGGCAGCCGTCAGCGCGGCGAGGCTGCCGTTGAACCGGCGCTGGAAAACGCCCGCAAGCCCAAGCCGCGAGAAGATCTTGAGCTTGACGGGCTCCGGCGTGAGGCGGAACAGCGGCCTGTCGGGCTGGAAGAAGGTGCGCGGATGCGGCTCGAACGTGACGACGGCGGCCGGACGGCCCGAGTCCAGTGTCATCTTGAGAAGATGCTGATGCCCGCGATGCACGCCGTCGAAATTGCCGATGGCGGCGAGCGCTCCCTCGAGGCTCTCGGGCACGGGCTCGCCATCGCGGCAGATCGCGAACGGTGGGTGCATCGTGGGAGAAACCTCGGGACTCATCTTTGCGGATAGGGTGCGGGCGGGACCCTGTCGAAATCCGACCCCTGGGTCAAGGGAGGCGGCGTCAGCGACCCGCTCCAACATCATTCTCGGGCGACGACAACAGCCTCTCACGTCATGGCCGGCCTTGTGCCGGCCATCCCGACTCGAAGAGCGCCGCGCCTCTCGCATCGGGATCACCGGCACGAGGCCGGTGATGACACGAGGGGGTCTAGCCACGCCCTACCAGGACAGCACTTCCGTAAAAGCCGTCGGCCGGACCGGCTGACGGTCGACCCAATCCTGCACGTTGTCCGAGACGAGATCGCCCTTGTGCAGACCCAGCTCCTCGGAATGGATGCCGCGTGCGATCATCAGGGAATCGATGCCGTAGCCCGCGGCGCCGGCGATATCGGTACGGATCGCATCGCCGACGGCGAGCACCCTGTCCTTCGGGATCGGATGGCCTGCGATGTCGGCGGCTACCGCAAGCGCCCTGTCATAGACCGGGGCATGCGGCTTTCCCGCATAGAGAACCTCGCCGCCCATCTCCTCGTAGGCGAGACCGATAGTGCCGGCGCAGGGCAGGATCATGTGGCCGCGCTCGACGATGAGGTCGGGATTGGCGCAGACCATCAGGAGATTGCGCCGGCGCATGGCCTCGAGCCGCGCCCGGTAATTCTCGACGGTCTCGTTCTCGTCGTCGTCGAAGCCGGAGCAGACCACGTAATCGGCCTCGTCAATCGAGCCGAAGCGCACGTCGAGCCCATCGTAGATCGGCATGTCGCGGGGCGGGCCGATGTGATGGACGATCTGCCGGATGCGCTCCTCGATGGCGAGCCGGGTCAGGTCGCCGGAGGTGACGATGGCATCATAGGCCGAGCGCGGCACACCGAAACCGTCGAGCTGCGTTCCGACCGAAGCGCCGGGGCGCGGCGCGTTGGAGACGAGGACCACCTGCCCGCCCTTGGCGCGGAAGCGGGTCAGGGTGTCGCTTGCCGCCTCATAGGCTTTGACGCCGTTGTGCAGCACGCCCCAGACGTCGCAGAGGACAAGATCGTAGCGTTCGGCGAGAGATTGCAGGCCCTCGACGTGAACGGGGCGGGACAAAGCGGTCATGGGTTCTCACTTTTTTGAACCCGGGCGGGTAGGCCCTTGCGCTCCTTAAGTCAACCGGCGCGGCGCAGCCGCATCGGTTCCTCGTCCAGGCTGAAGGGCTGCGGCAGCTCGCCGAAAATCTCCGGCCTGACAGGGCGCGGAGCGGCGAAGACGAAGCCCTGCGCGAGCGGCACGCCGAGATCGCAGAGGGCCGGCACCATCTCGTCGCGATCGACCCGTTCGGCGATCAGCCGAATGCCCTGACGCCGCAGGGTCGAGGCAAAGTCGCGCACGTCGAGTTCCGGACCGGCATAACGCCCGTCCGCCCGCTCGGCGGCCTCGATCATGAGATCGGCGGGCAGCTTCATGAAGCGCAGGCCGAGATCCGCCAGCGCCTCGGCGTCGAAGCGCAGATCGGCGGCGCGGTCGAGGGAGAACGGCACGCCCCGCTCGCGCAGGGCCGCAAGGGCCGCCCGGTGATCGGCATCGAGATGCCGCCAGCTGTGCTGGGGAAGCTCCAGGACGATCTTGCCGAGAATGTCCGGATCGGCATCGATCAGGCCTGCGAGCGACCACAGGAAGCCTGGCTCGGCGATGGATTGAGCGGTGAGGTTCACGCCGACGATGGCCTCGCTGCCCCGCTCCACGAGATGGCGCGCCAGCGCCATGGCGCGGGTCACGATCCGCCGGTCGAAAGCCGATGCGCGGCCCGCACATTCAAGGATGTGCAGGAACTCCGAGGGCCCGAGCAGGGTCCCGTCCGCGAGACGCAGCCGGGCCAGGGCCTCGTAGAAGCGGATCTTGGTGTGCGGCAGCGAGACGATGGGTTGGAGATGCAGTTCGATCCGGTCGGCCTCGAAGGCCTGGAGAACGAGACGCACGCAGCCGGCCTCCTCGGCCGAGGGCCGGCGCATCGACGGCAGCAGGGACGGCTCGGGAAAGCGTGCCGGCGGCACCTGGTGCACAAGGGCGAGCCTCGGTCCAAACACCGTCGAAGCGCCGGTCCCGACGCCATCCTGTTCCCCGGCGGTCCTGGCGAGGTCCCGCAGGAGGCTAGCCGGTCCCTCCGCCCGCACGGGCTTGCGCAGGATCAGCGGAGTCGCCTGGTTCGCTGCCGTCCCGGGCAGCTGCGCTGAGAGGATCTGCCGCCCCGCTTCCGACTGCCGCCACAGGACGGCAAGACCGAAGACGACGGTCAAAGACAGCAAGCCGAGCAACGGCATGACGAGGCCGGCATCGATTGGAAGATAGGTCGGTGCGGCCGCCGTCAGGACGGCCGGTGCGAAGGCGAACAATGTCGCCTTCCTGTCTCTCGAGACTGGAATCTTGTTGTTGGTCGTCACCATGGGTGCCCCCGCTCCCCCTGGCTCGGCGAATATGCGCGAATCAGTTTGTTAACAGACATTGAATCAGCGCGAATCGCCCTGCAAGTTTCGCATTCCCGCAATGGACATTTTCTCGCCGTCCGGCGTTCCCCGGCCACAGCTTCGGCCCGTGCTCCCTTGAACGGAAAGGCATTTTCGATGGAAGAACCCCGTAAGGACCTGCTGATGCAGGTCGATGGCATGACCTGCGACGGCTGCGTCGCCTCGGTCACCAAGGCGATCCGGCGCCTGGATCCCGCCGCCACGGTCGAGGTGGACCTGGAACACGGACGCGTTCATGTCACCACCTGCGCCCAGAGCGTCGAGGTGGCCCAGGTGCTGGATGCCGCCGGCTACGAGGCCCGCGCGATGACCGGCTAGCGCATCGTGCAAAAAGTTCTTTTGCGACCACGGATAAGCGCTGCTAGGGTCCGCACCGACAGCCAATACTGGGGATTGCCATGACTGCCCAGACGTCCAGAGCCGCCAACGATCTTTCCGCGCCCAACGATCTGGAGGCCTGGTGGCTTCCGTTCACGGCGAACCGCTCGTTCAAGCAGCACCCCCGGATGATCGCCCGCGCCAAGGGCATGTACTACTACACCCCGGACGGCCGCGAGGTGATCGACGGCGCCGCCGGCCTGTGGTGCTGCAATGCGGGCCACAACCGGGACGAGATCACGGCCGCCATCCAGGCCCAGGCGCAGGAGCTCGACTATTCGCCGGCGTTCCAGTTCGGCCATGCGGGCGGCTTCACCCTCGCCTCGCGCCTCGCCCAGCTCGCCCCGGGCGACCTGAACCACGTCTTCTTCTGCAACTCGGGCTCCGAGGCCGTGGATACGGCCCTCAAGGTGGCGCTGGCCTATTGGAACGTGAAGGGCCAGGGCAGCAAGACGCGCCTGATCGGCCGCGAGCGCGGCTATCACGGCGTCGGCTTCGGCGGCATCTCGGTGGGCGGCATCGTCAAGAACCGCCAGTTCTTCGGCTCATTGCTGGCGGGCGTCGACCATCTGCCCCACACCTATAACCGCGCCGAACAGGCCTTCTCCCGCGGCGAGCCGGAATGGGGCGCGCATCTCGCCGACGAGCTGGAGCGCATCGTCACGCTCCACGACGCCTCCACCATCGCCGCCGTGATCGTCGAGCCCATGTCCGGATCCACGGGCGTTCTTGCGCCGCCGAAGGGCTATCTCCAGCGCCTGCGCCAGCTCTGCGACAAGCACAACATTCTGCTCATCTTCGATGAGGTCATCACCGGCTTCGGCCGCCTCGGCACCGCCTTTGCCGCCGAGCGCTACGGCGTCGTTCCGGACATGATCACCTTCGCGAAGGGCGTGAATTCCGGCACCGTGCCCATGGGCGGCGTGCTGGTGCGCGAGGGCCTCTACGATGCCTTCATGAACGGCCCCGAGCACGTGATCGAGCTCTTTCACGGCTACACCTATTCCGGCCACCCGCTCGCCTGCGCGGCGGCGCTCGCAAGCCAGGACATCTACCGCGACGAGAAGCTGTTCGAGCGGGCCAAAACCCTGGAGCCGGTCTGGGCCGATGCGATCCATTCCCTGAAGGGCCTGCCGAACGTGCTCGACATCCGCACCATCGGCCTCGTCGGCGCCATCGACCTCGCCTCGCGTCCCGACGCCGTCGGCAAGCGGGCCTTCGAGGCCATGGACCGCGGCTTCCAGGAATTCGGCCTGATGGTGCGCATCACCGGCGACACCATCGCCCTCTCCCCGCCGCTGATCGTCACCGAAGAGCAGATCGGCGAGATCGTCGACAAGCTTACCAAGGTGATCAAGGCGGTGGCTTAAAAGCCCTTTCCAAGCAACGTCGTCCCGGACGGCGCAAGCCGATCCGGGATCGTTTGCAGGATGGAGCGCGTGTTTCCCTCCCCCCTGTGGGGAGGGCCAGGGTGGGGGTGCCGGCGCCAGAGCGTCATAGGCTAGCGCTCACACCCCCACCTCCAACTCCTCCCCACAAGGGGGAGGAGAGTTCCAGCGCCACCCTCATCCAGCGATCCCGGATCGGCTTCGCCGTCCGGGATGGCGGCTGTGGTTGCGGGAAATCGCGACAACCCTTGCCCCTCCCCGCCGCAGGGAGTAGGACCGCAGCACGTTTTCCCAATCCAACGGCTGCTGTAAGAACCATGTCCAAGGCCGACAAGATCAAGGCCCGCGCGCCGCGCGGCTTTGCCGATCGCACTCCCGCCGATCTTTCCGCCACCGAGCGCATGCTCGCGGCGATCCGCGACTCTTATGAGCTCTACGGCTTCGAGGGCGTCGAGACGCCGTTCGTCGAATACACGGACTCACTGGGCAAGTTCCTGCCCGACCAGGACCGCCCGAACGAAGGCGTATTCTCGTTCCAGGACGACGACGAGCAGTGGCTGTCCCTGCGCTACGACCTGACCGCGCCGCTCGCCCGCTACGTGGCCGAGAACTTCGATGCCCTGCCCAAGCCCTATCGCAGCTATCGCGTCGGCTGGGTGTTCCGCAACGAGAAGCCGGGACCGGGCCGCTTCCGCCAGTTCATGCAGTTCGACGCCGATACGGTGGGTGCGGCCTCCGTCGCCGCGGATGCGGAAATCTGCATGATGGCCGCCGACACGATGGAGCGGCTCGGGCTCAAGCGCGGCGATTACATCATCAAGATCAACAATCGCAAGATCTTAGACGGCGTGCTTGAAGCTATTGGCCTAGGCGGTGACGACAAAGCAGGACAAAGGCTCGATGTTTTCCGCTCGATTGACAAGCTAGATAAGTTTGGAATTGAGGGTGTTGAACTTCTTTTAGGCCAAGGCCGTAAAGATGAAAGCGGAGATTTCACTAAAGGGGCAGGCCTTAACAGCAATCAAATCTATGATTTGAAACGCTTTCTAGAGTTCGCAGGGCGTATGGCTGACGCATATTACCCTGAGGCATTTAGGCTTCAGGACAATCCTGACTCTGTCGAGAAAATGTACGGCTATATCCGGGAGGGATTGCAGTTCCTGGGCGCTAACGAGCGGCTGGGCGAAGGTCTTGCGGAAATTGAAACCATGCACCGCCTATTCTGCAGCGCAGGATACGGTCCGGATCGCATCCGGATCGACCCCTCCGTCGTGCGCGGCCTCGAATACTACACCGGCCCGGTCTACGAGGCCGAGCTGACCTTCCAGGTGCAGGACGAGGACGGACGCCCCGTCCGCTTCGGCTCGGTCGGCGGCGGTGGGCGCTATGACGGCCTCGTGGGCCGCTTCCGCTCCGAGCCCGTTCCGGCGACCGGCTTCTCCATCGGCGTGTCGCGCCTTCTCTCGGCTCTGCAGATGGTGAAAAGCCCAATCGTGTCGGGAGCCGAGAAGCCCGGGCCCGTGGTGGTGCTGGTAATGGACAAGGACCAGATCGCTGCCTACCAGCGCATGGTCTCGACCCTGCGCCAGGAGGGCATCCGGGCCGAGCTCTATCTCGGCTCCTCAGGCATGAAGGCGCAGATGAAATATGCCGACCGGCGCCAGAGCCCCTGCGTCGTCATCCAGGGCTCGAACGAGCGCGAGCGCGGCGAGGTCGAGATCAAGGACCTGATCGAAGGCGCCAAGGCAGCAGGGGCCATCGCTTCCAACGAGGAATGGAAGGCCGCCCGCCCGGCGCAGTTCTCCGTGTCCCAGGACAAGCTCGTCGAGGCCGTCCGCGACGTCCTGAGCCGTCACTTCGGATAACCTTGGCCTTTTGGGAACCCCTATGCTTTCATCGGGGTTGTCCAGAAAGCTTGACCATCAGGAGATGAAGATGCCGAAGGACAAGGATAAGAAGAGTAGCGGTAAAGCGAAGAAGGCCTCGGGCAAGAGCTCGAGCTCGAAGCTGACGAAAACCGTGAAGAAGTCCGGCTTCATGGATCTGCTCAATTCGTCTCTCGGCCGCGAGATTCTGGCGGACGCCCTGATCGCCGGAGCGGCTGCGGCCGCAGCCGCCCTCACCAAGTCCCGCGCGGCCAAGAAGACAGGCGTTGCCGCCGCGAGCGCCCAGACCCCCGACCTGGCTCAGACCGCCGCGGGCGCCGTCGCCGGCGTCGTAACGGAAGCTGCCCGCCACTTCCTGCCCCCGAGCCTCGTCGGCGAAGAGAGCGAGTCCGGAGCAACCGCCAAGTCCGAGCCGAAGAAGGTGAAGTACGTCCAGCGCTCGAGCGATCACAGCAAGCGCAAGACGACGAAGGCCAAGACCACCAAAGCCGCGACGGCCGAGAAGAACTGATTACTTCTAGCTGATCGTCATCCCGGGGCTGCGGAGCAGAACCCGGGATCGCGTGCGGAATGACGCGCACTCTTCCCTCTCCCTTGCGGGGAGGGATTGAGGGTGGGGGTCGGAAAGTCGGGATACTGCGCCTCATCATGGAAGCATGAGGTCAATACAGCGCCGTTCTTACCTGACCGCTCACCCAGTCGAACCACCCCCACCCCTACCCCTCCCCGCAAGGGGGAGGGAATTAGCGTCACATCCTGCACACGATCCCGGACCGCCTGCGGCGTCCGGGATGACAGCCTTCCCGCTCCCATTCACCCTTCCCGCCAAAAACAATCGCCTTCCCGGCCCGGCATTGCTAGAGAGCATGCCGACACAAGGATTGGGCAGGGCCAGTGACGGAGACGGATGCCATTGTTGCGCTGATCGCGCTGTTCGAGCGCGAGGGCTATGCGCGGATCGAGCCGCCGGTGCTGCAGCCGGCGGACGTGTTCATCGACCTCTCGGGCGAGGATATCCGGCGGCGCATGTTCGTGACGCAGGATGCGGCCGGCATGGAGCTGTGCCTCAGGCCCGAATACACGATCCCCGTCTGCCTTCAGCATCTCGAACGCCACGGTGCCCAGCCCTCCGGCTATTCCTATGGCGGACCGGTCTTCCGCATGCGCACGGGCGAGAGCGGCGAGTTCCTCCAGGCGGGCCTCGAATCCATCGGGCGCCCAGACGTCTCGGCCGTGGATGCCGAGATCCTGGCCCTGGCGCTTGACGGCCTGAAACAGTTCGGCGGCCCCGCGCCCATCGTGAAGCTCGGCGATATGGGCCTGCTTCATGCCCTGATCGATGCTCTCGGGATTGCGCCTGCTGCCAAGCGTCGGGTGATCCGGGCCATCGTCTCGGGACAGGGCCTGGCGAGCCTCGCCGAACAGGACGGGACGGGTGCCCAGGAGCATGCCGGTCTCCTCGCCGCCATCGAAGGCCAGGCGCCCCAGGCGGCCAAGGCCTTCGTGGAGGACATCCTCTCGATCGCGGGCATCGCCCGGGTCGGCGGGCGCAGCGCCGGCGAGATCGCCGAGCGATTCCTCGCCCGGGCCGCGAACCGCACCGGCCTTCCCGACGAGGCGCGGCAGGTGCTGGAGCGCTACCTCACCATTACCGGCGATCCGGACCAGGCGGCCCATGCGGTCAGGAGCCTTGCGAAGGATGCGGGCCTCGACCTCAACGGCGCGCTCTGCGCGTTCGAGGAGCGCACCGGCTTCATGGCCGCGCGCGGGCTCGATGTGGGCGCCTTCTCCTTCTCCGCCACCTTCGCCCGCAATCTCGACTACTATACCGGCTTCATCTTCGAGGTGCAGGACCCGCGCCGCAGCGACGGCAAGCCCGTGGTGGGCGGCGGCCGCTACGACCGACTCCTGGAACACCTGGGCGCCGAGGCCCCGATCCCGGCGGTCGGCTGCTCCTTCTGGCTCGACCGCATCGTGGGGAGGCCCTGATGACCGATTCTCCTCTCATCCTGGCCGTTCCCTCCAAGGGGCGCCTGCAGGAGAACGCCGCCGCGTTCTTCGCCCGGGCCGGCCTCGTCTTCACCCAATCCCGCGGCGCCCGCGATTACCGCGGCACGCTCGCCGGCGTGCCCGATGTCGAGGTCGCCTTCCTGTCGGCCTCCGAGATCGTCAGCCAGCTGGCCAGCGGCACGGCGCATCTCGGCATCACCGGCGAGGACCTGGTGCGCGAGCAGATCGCGGATGCGGACGAGGCGGTGGAAATGCTGACCCCGCTCGGCTTCGGCCATGCCAATGTGGTCGTCGCCGTGCCGCAGGCCTGGATCGACGTGCGAAGCATGGCCGATCTCGACGAGGTCGCAGCCGATCTTCGCGCCCGCCATGGCACCAAGATGCGGGTCGCGACCAAATACGTGAACCTGACCCGCCGCTTCTTCGCCGAGAAGGGCGTGGCCGATTACCGGATCGTCGAGAGCCTGGGCGCCACCGAGGGCGCGCCCGGCGCGGGCTCCGCCGAGCTGATCGTGGACATCACCACAACCGGCGCGACCCTTGCCGCCAACGCCTTAAAAATCCTCGACGACGGCATCATGCTGCGCTCCGAGGCCAATCTCGTCGCCTCCGCCCGCGCGCCCTGGACCGATCGCGCAAAAGCGGCGGCCACCGCCGTGCTGACCCGCATTGCCGCGGAAGAAGAGGCGCGCACGAGCCGCGAGGTGCGCGCGGCGCTCGATCCGGCGCGGGCCTCGGCCCTCCTGTCGCTGGCGCGGGATCACGGGGCCACCCTGCCCTACGGCCATGCGCTCGGCCGCGAGGTCGTGCTCCATTGCCGCGCCGCAAAGGTGTTCGAGATCGTGGCGGCCCTGCAGGGGATCGGCGCGCAGGAAATCTCCGTCCGCGCCTTCGATTACCTGTTCCGTCCGACGAACGCCCTGACAGAGCGGCTCCTGCGGCGGATCGGGTGAATCTTGAGCCGCTTTCATGAAGGTTTCAGGTTTCGTGTGCTCAAACATCTAAGAGATAAGACAACGTCACCCTTGACCGTTGCCTCAATGGCCAAGGCCCCTTATGGTCCGGGCGTTTTTCCGATGACGAGGTTCCTATGAACGCGCTTCGACTTGCGACATGTCTCGCGGCCCTGGCCGCCGCCGCTTCCGGAGCTTATGCCCAATCGGCCGCAGCCACGCTCGGCCGGCCGGCCGGCCCGACCCGGCAGGTGGATCCCAAGGTTCCGCAGCCCGGCCAGAACGGCAAGATCTTTCCGCTCGGCTCGTCCTGGGTCGCCGTGAGCCTGAACGGCAAGCCCTTCACCGGCGAGCGCCCGAGCTTCAAGCTCGACGATCAGCTGAGGGCCACGGGCTTTTCCGGCTGCAACACCTATGCCACCGCAGCCTATCCCCTTCGCGAGCAGGGACTGGCGGTCGGCCCCTTCGCGCTGACGAAGAGAAGCTGCGACAAAACCGTCATGGCGATCGAGCAGGCTTTTCTCGTGGCGCTCCGCTCTTCGGCCAAATGGGACATCCAGGGCCGCAACCTAATCATCCAGACCCAGAACGGCGGCGAGCTGCGTCTCGAGCGCTCGCTCTAAGTCATTCGCTTCGCTTGGATAGAAAAGGCCGGCTTCACGCCGGCCTTTTTCGTTTTTGTGTATCGCGGTCGTCCCGGACGAGCGGAGCGGAGCGGAGATTCGGGATCGCTGGACGAGTAAAGCACTGTCATCCCGGCGAAGGCCGGGATCCATAACCACGACAGTGCTTCAATCTGCATCTTCGGTGTTTATGGATTCCCGCCTGCGCGGGAATGACAGTCGAGGTTTCAGCGCCGCATCCTGCTCGCGATCCCGGGTTCTGCTGCGCAGCCCCGGGATAACACTTTATGTTACTCCGCGGGCTCGGCCTGACGCATGTCGACGGGGGTGGAGAGGCCGCCCTCCGTCTTCTTCATGTCGATGCGCCGGTCGTGATAGGCGGTCAGGGTCGAGCGGTGGCCGATGGACACGACGGTGGTGTTCGGCAGCTTCTCCCTGATGATGCGGTAGACTTCCTCCTCGGTCGGCTCGTCGAGAGCCGCGGTCGCCTCGTCGAGGAACAGCCAGTCGGGCTTGGTCAGGAGCGCGCGGGCGAGCGCCAGGCGCTGCTGCTCGCCGAGCGACAGGGTCTGGCTCCATGCCCGCTCCTCGTCGAGGCGATCCGCGATCTGCGGCAGCTTGGCGGTGCGCAGGGCCTCCGCCATCTCGGCATCCGTGTAGGCATCCACCTCGCCGGGATAGGTCACGGCATCGCGCAGTGTTCCGATCGGGATGTAGGGCCGCTGCGGCAGGAGCATCATGGTCTGGCCTTCCGGCACGAGCACCTGCCCTTCTCCGAAAGGCCAGATACCGGCGATGGCGCGGAACAGCGTGGACTTGCCGGAGCCCGACGGACCGGTCATCAGCGTGCGTTCGCCCGGATGGAAGCTCAGGCCATCGGTGTGCATGAGGACGCTGCCGTCGGGCAGGCGCACGTCGAGATCCTTCAGGCGGAGGTCATCGCCGGGAACTTCCCTCACCGCCAGCTTGCTCTCGCCGCCGACGCGCTGCGCCGAAGCGATGGCGCCCTCGAAGGTGGTGAGACGGTCGAGCACGGCCTTGTAGTCGGCGAGCGTCGTATAGATGGTGATGAAATAGGTGAGCGCCGATTCCACTCGGCTGAACGCGCCGACCACCTGCTGCATCTGGCCGAGCGAGATCTTGCCGATGAAATAGTAGGGCGCGGTCAGGATGTAGGGCACCACCACGTTGGCCTGGAAATAGGCCGAGGTGAAGGTGTTGAGCTTGATGAGGCGGAACACGATCCGCATGTAGTTGTCGACGATCTGACCGAAGCGCCGCCTGAGGCCCTCGCGCTCGGCCGCCTCGCCGGAGAGGAGCGCGACCTGCTCCGAATATTCGCGCAGGCGCGCGAGCGAGAAGCGATAGTTCGCCTCGACCCGCTCCTGCTCGAAGTTGAGGGCGATCAGGGGACGGCCGATCAGGTGCGTGACCCATGTGCCGAGGATCGCGTAGCCCGCACAGACCCAGACCAGCAGGCCGGGAATCTCCATGCTCGTGCCGGGGAAGGTGAAGCCGGCAGAGATGGTCCAGAGGATCGCGACGAAGGAGACGAGGGTCGCGGCCTGGTTCATCAGGCCGACGGACAGGGAATAGGTGCTCTCGACGAATTTGCGCAGGTCTTCCGAGATGCGCTGATCCGGGTTGTCGGCGCCCCGGCCCATGATCTGCATCCGGTAATGCGTGCCGTCGCCGAGCCACTCGCCCACGTAATAGGTGTTGAGAAAGGTGCGCCAGCGGATGGTGAGCACGTTCTGCAGCAGCACTTCGGTCAGGGCGATGGCCACGAACACACCCGCCAGGGGCGTGAAGATGACGAAGAGCTGATACCAGAAGGCCGCGGCATCCTTGGCTTCGAGCGCATTGAACATGTCGCGCGAGAAGAAGCTGAGGCGGACGTTGAGGGCGACCTGGACGAGGTTGATCGCAATGAGGATGCCGATCATCCAGGTGCCGATGGTGCCCTCGCGTGCCCGCACGAGGCCGATGAAGGGGATGCGGATGACGCTGTCGGCCTGGGAATCGAGATAGCGGTCGGCGATGCGGCAGATGGTGCGCACGACCGGGACGTAGGAGAGCCCGAAGATGATCGCCCCGAAGGCCGTTGCGCCGAGCGCTGCGGAGGGCGGCGGGACGTAGCCGGTATAGTCGCCCGTGATGGCGCCCGCGGTGGCCCCGAGGATGAGCGCCACGAGCACGAGATGCGTCCCCGACAGCATCACGAGGAAGATGCGCAGGAATTTCGGGATGTCCCTCCCGGCGAACACGATCCCGGCAAGCACCAGGGTCGAGAGGGGCAGGTAGAACGGAACCCCGACCGCGCCCGACAGGGAGGCTGCCAGAACGCACAACCCTATGAGTGCCAGCACAATGCTCGCCTTGATCATACACATCTCCTACCGAGATCCGGCTCGGCCCGTGAAACCTGGAACAGCCGGATCAAGCGCCCTTGTGGCAAAAAAAAGGAGGAACTCCCCCACATTAGAAGCGATAGCAGTCTTGTGAGGAGAGCGACAGGCCGATAGAACACCGAAGCGTTCTGCAAAACAAACTGTCCTGTTTAACGAACGAAAAGGTTGACTTAGAGAACGCGATGTCTCATGAGTCCTCAAGATGCTCCTGAACGTCACGAAAAGGCGACCTTATGAACGCCCATCTCGGATATCTCGGCGACCAGCACGCCCAGCGCCTTGTGCCGGCGGAGACCATCGTGCGCCTGGAAAAGGCCTCGAAAACCTTTCCCGGCCGTGACGGCCAGCCCGTAACGGCGCTGCAGGATATCGATCTCACCGTGCCCCAGGGCTCGATCCTGGGCGTGATCGGCCGGTCGGGCGCGGGCAAGTCGACCCTGATCCGCCTGGTCAACGGCCTGGAAAAGCCCTCCTCCGGCAAGGTCATCGTCGACGGTGCCGACATCGCGGCCCTTCCCGAGGCGGCTCTTCGCCACGCCCGCCGCTCCATCGGCATGATCTTCCAGCACTTCAACCTGCTCTCCTCGCGCACGGCGGCTCAGAACATCGCCCTGCCGCTCGAGGTCGCGGGCTATGACAAGGCGGAGATCAGGACGCGGGTCGAGGAGCTTCTCGCCCTCGTCGGCCTCACCGACAAGCGCAATCGCTACCCGTCGGAACTTTCCGGCGGCCAGAAGCAGCGCGTCGGCATTGCCCGTGCGCTCGCCACCAAGCCCAAGGTTCTTCTCTCCGACGAGGCGACCTCGGCCCTCGACCCGGAAACCACCCGCTCGATCCTTGACCTGCTCGCACGCATCAACGACGAGCTCGGCCTGACGATCCTGCTCATCACCCACGAGATGGCGGTGATCCGCAACATCGCCCGCGAGGTCGCGGTGATCGAGGGCGGGCGGATCGTCGAGCAGGGCGACGTGTTCGAGGTCTTCACCCGTCCGCACCACGAGGTGACCCGCTCCTTCCTCGCCGACGAATCCGGCCGTGCCCTGCCGCCTTACGTCCAGAACCGGCTCACGCACGAGGCGACGCCCGGCAGCCAGGCGGTCATCCGCATCGGCTTCCGCGGCCCGCATGCCACGGACCCGGTCCTGTCGCGGCTTGCACGCGATCTCAACATCGAGACGAACATCCTCTCCGGCTCGGTGGACGAGATCGCAGGCCGCCCCTTCGGCACTCTCGTGGTCGGCGTGCCGGAGCAATCCCTCGCCGTCACCCTCGATTTCCTGAACAAGCACGGTCTCGATACGGAGGTTCTCGGCCATGTCGCCTGAGATGATCAACCTCATCGCCAATTCCACCGGCGAAACGCTCTACATGGTCGCCGTGGCGGCGCTCATCGCCACGGCCTTAGGCCTGCCCCTCGGCGTGTTCCTCGCCACCTCCGGCAAGGGCGAGCTCTTCGCGGCGCCGTGGGTCAACCGCGTCATGGGCGTGATCGTCAACGCGACCCGCTCGACGCCTTTCATCATTCTCGTCGTCGCGATCATTCCCTTCACCCGCCTGATCGCCGGCACCTCCATCGGCACCAATGCCGCCATCGTGCCGCTGACCATTGCCGCAACACCCTTCATCGCGCGCCTCATCGAAGGCGCGATCCGTGAGGTGGACCAGGGCCTGATCGAAGCCGCCCGCGCCTTCGGCGCCACGCCGATCCAGATCGTGCGCAAGGTGCTGATCCCCGAAGCCCTGCCCGGCATCGTGCTCGGCCTCACGCTTGCCGTCGTGTCTCTCCTCGGCTTCTCGGCCATGGTCGGCGCGGTGGGCGGCGGAGGCTTGGGCGATCTCGGCATCCGCTACGGCTACCAGCGTTTCATGCCCGAGATGATGCTCGCCGTGGTGGTCGTGCTGATCGTCCTCGTCCAGGCGGTGCAGAGCATCGGCGACCGGCTCGCGCGCCACCTCAACAAGCGCATCCGCCACGCCTGACATCCACAAAAAGCATCGCACAAGGAGTAACAAGAATGTCCCTGAAGAAACTCGGCCTTGCCGCCGTCCTCTCTCTCGCCGCCCTGCCCGCTCTCGCGCAGCAGACGCAGACCGTCCGCATCGGCGCCACGCCCGGCCCGCATGCGCAGATCCTCGAAGCCGTAAAGCCGATCGCGGCCAAGAAGGGCCTCGACATAAAGATCGTCGAGTTCTCCGACTACGTGGTGCCGAACACGGCGCTCGCCGGCGGCGACATCGAGGCGAACTCGTTCCAGAACCAGCCCTATCTCGACAACCAGGTCGCCGACCGCGGCTTCAAGATCGAGAGCGTCGGGCTCACCGTGAACTTCCCGATCGGCATCTACTCGAAGAAGCACAAGAGCCTCGACGCCCTGCCGAGCGGCGCGACGATCTCGATCCCCAACGATCCCACCAATGGCGGCCGCGCGCTTCTGCTGCTGCAGGACAAGGGACTGATCAAGCTGAAGGACGGCACGGGCTACAAGCCGACGCCCCTCGACGTGACCGAGAACACCAAGAAGCTGAAGTTCGTCGAAATCGAAGCCGCCCAGGGACCGCGTGTGCTCGCCGACGTCGATGCCGCCATCATCAACACCAATTATGCGACATCCGGCGGCCTCGATCCGGTAAAGGATCCGATCGCCCGCGAGAACCCGAAGGGTCCCTACGTGAACCTCATCGCAGTGCGTAGCGAGGACAAGAACAAGCCGTGGGTGAAGGCCCTCGTCGAGTCCTACCACACCCCCGAGGTGAAGGCGTTCATCGAGGAGAAGTTCAAGGGCTCGGTGCTCACCAGCTGGTAAGCGCCGCTGGATCCTTTCAATTACCCACATTTCTGACTTAGCAGCAGTGCTTGCCTGACCAGCACCAAGCGTGATTCCTTGGTGAGCATCTCCTCATCTGTGAGAGGTGTCCCATGGACAGGGCTCTGTCTCGGCTTTCCCGTGATCTCGCTGATCTCTGCGCGCCGGGCATACGCCGGACGGCCTCCTATTCGCTCCCACGAGGCGGCGCGGGAGCTGGGCCATGACAAAGACGTCTCTTCCGACGCATCCTCTGGGAGAGGCAGCCAATGTTATTTCCTGGGTCGATCAGGAACTCGCTGGGTGCCGCTTTCGGGACAATCGTCTCGGCCAGCGCCTGCGCAAGCTCCTGACCCACATGGCCGGTGCCATTGGCGGCAGCCTTCCGCTGGCCTGCCAGGATTGGGCTAACACCAAAGCGGCCTACCGCTTCCTGTCCAATCCCAAAGTTTCCGACCATGAGATCCTTCAGGGCCATTTCCAAGCCACCCGAACCCGCTTTGCCGCCTTCGGTGGCCCTATCTTGGTCATTCAGGACACAACCGAACTGTCCTACGAAAGAGCACAGCCTGAACGGATTGGTGCGACCCGCCGGGTCAACAGCGGCCGGGACAAGGAAGGTCGCTCCAGGATGCACACGGTCTGCGGGCTGCTCATGCACTCTTGCCTGGCTGTGACCGCGGATGGGCTGCCGCTGGGGCTTTCGGCGATCAAGTTTTGGACGAGGCCTCAGTTCAAGGGCGCCCGGACGCTCAAACGCAAGATCAACCCGACCCGGGTGCCCATCGATCAGAAGGAGAGTATCCGCTGGCTGGAGTGCATGAGGCAGTCCGTGGCGCTGTTCGGTGCTCCTGAGCGCTGCATCCATATCGGCGACCGGGAGAACGACATCGACGAGTTCTTCTGCACGGCTCAGGCTCTGAGCACGCACTTCCTGGTCCGAACCTGCGTGGATCGGTTGGCGGGCGATGGCCAGCACACCATCGCGGACGAGATGGCAGAGGTGAAGGTCAAAGGACGGCATCAGGTCGAAGTTCGCAGCCCGAAAGGCGATGTGAGCCTTGCCACCGTAGAGCTCAAATACCGCCGGATCCACATCCTGCCTCCGATCGGCAAGCAGAAGCGCTATCCAGCCCTGAGCCTGACGGTGATCCACGCACAGGAGCGTCATCCACCCAAAGACCGGGCGCGGATCGACTGGAAGCTGATCACGGATCTGCCGGTACGATCCCGCGCGGACGCGATCCAGATGCTCGACTGGTACGCCATGCGCTGGAAGGTCGAGCTGTTCCACAAGATCCTCAAGTCCGGGTGCCGAGCGGAGGAGACCAAGCTGAGAACGGCCGAGCGCCTGGTGAACCTGCTCAGCATCTACTGCATCCTGAGCTGGCGGATCTTCTGGATGACGATGCTCAATCGTGTTGTTCCGGACGTGCCGCCGCGGCTGGCCTTGACGGACTTGGAAATGGACCTGCTCGACGAGCTGGTGCGAGACAAGGGCCAGGTGCTGCTGCGGAGCAAGACGCTCGCCTACTATTTAACTAAGATCGCCCGCATGGGCGGCTACCTTGCCCGTGGCCATGATCCTCCGCCAGGAAACACCGTCATGTGGAGAGGACTATCCCGCCTGATGGATATCGAACTCGGCGCTAGGATTGGGGCGCAAATCTATGGGTAATTGAAAGCGCTGGATCCCTCCCCTTCCTCGAGGCGGGCTCAGTATTCGGCCTCCCCTAAGCCCTCATCCTGAGGGCCGCCGGAGGCGGCGTCTCGAAGGATCAGGGAGAGATTTATGAGCCAGCCCCTCAGGATGAGGGCGAGATTGATCGACCAGACTTTGAGGCCGGGCCAACGCCCGGCCTTTTGTTCGTCCGGCGGCGGCGCGCTTCGACATCAGCCCGCACCTTGACAAAGAAGCCGGCTAAGTTTCCCATCGCATCGTCTTTCGTGACGACAAGAGGCACGGCACAGGAATGCCGGCCTCAAGGAGGAAACTTATGCGACTCTCATGGATGGGCCTTGCCCTGACTGCGGCGGTCTGCGCCGCGCCCTTCGCGGCGCAGGCTCAGGCGCCGATCACCATCTATTGCTCCATTCTCGAAGAGCAGTGCCGCGTCGGCGTCGCCGCCTTCGAGAAGGCGACCGGCGCCAAGGCAACGATGGTGCGCAAGAGCACCGGCGAGACCCTGGCGCAAATCCGGGCGGAAGCCGCCAACCCGCGCGCCGATATCTGGTGGGGCGGACCGGGCGATTCCCACATCCAGGCGGCCGAGGAAGGGCTGACGGTGGAATACAAGTCGCCGAAACTTCCTGAGCTGCACGACTGGGCGCAACGCTTTGCGGAACAATCGGGCTATCGGGCGACAGGCACCTATCTCGGCGCGCTCGGCATCGGCTACAACACGAAGGTGCTCCAGAGCCGCGGGCTTCCCGAGCCCAAATGCTGGGCCGATCTGCTCGATCCGAAATACCGCGACGAGGTGCAGGTCTCGGATCCGAACTCGTCCGGCACTGCCTATGTCTTCCTGGCCTCGCTCGTGCAGCTGATGGGTGAGGACAAGGCCTTCGACTACCTGAAGAGCCTGCACAGGAACGTCAATCAGTACACCAAGTCGGGCGCTGCTCCCGTCAAGGCCGTGGCGCTCGGCGAGACGGGGATCGCCATCGCCTTCATGCACGACATGGTGACGATGATCGCCGACGGAGCGCCCGTCAAAACCCTCGCGCCCTGCGAGGGCACCGGCTACGAAACGGGCTCGATCTCGGTTGTGAAGGGCGGCAAGAATATCGAAACGGCTCAGAAGTTCGTGGACTGGGCCCTCTCGGCCGACGCACAGAAGCTCGTCGGCGCGGACCTGAAGATCTACTCGATCGCATCCAACAAGAACGCCCCCGTCTCAGCCGATGCACCGAAGCTGTCCGAGATGAAGCTGATCAATTACGACACCGCCAAATACGGCTCCGTCGCCGAACGCACACGACTGCTCAAAAAATGGGATGCCGAGATCAAGTCGGCTCCCAAGTAGAGCCACACTACCGAGCCGGCCCGTTCGGGCCGGCTCATTGTCGGCTTTCGTCCTCTGCACTGCAGGACGTCAAACCTTCAGAGCGGAATCGTCGCGGCGATGCGGCTCGACGAAACTCCGGCCTCAGCCAGGCCCGAGCCGAACGTGACGCTGCCACCACGGGACCTCGCGAGCGTTGCGATCATGCGCATGCCGAGCCCGCGCCCATCCTTCGCCGCATCGAAATCCTTCGGGAAACCCTTGCCCTCGTCCTCGACGCTGATTTCCAGGCAGGCATCGGTCTTCGCCAGCCGCACCTTGATGTTTCCCGATCCGTATTTGATCGAGTTCGTGACTGCCTCCGTGGTGATGAGACCGAGCGCGACGAGCACGTCCGCCTTCAGGGTCAGCGGGGGCATCTCTCCGGGATCCAGGATGATCGGCCGCTGGTATGTCTCGCCCAGCGAGCTGCGCAGATCCGTCATGACCCCTTCGATGTAAGGCTGAACCTCCCCTTCCACGACGGAGCTGTCCTGCTGGAGACGCGAATGGAGAATGCCGATGGTTCCGATGCGGGCCGAGGCTTCGCTCAACTGAATTTTGACCGCCTCGTTGTCGGAGCCGCGGGCTTGAAGGTTCAGCATGCTGCGAACCAGCTGCAGGCTGTTGGCGACGCGATGATGCACCTCGCGCATCAGGAGTTCCTTCTCCGCCAGAAGCTTCTCGCGCTCGGCTTCCCATCGCCGCCGCTCGGTCACATCCCGCGCTATGACCATGGCGGCCTTCGGCGCGAGCCAGGGCATATGCCTCGCAGCAACTTCGACCTCAACCTCCGACCCGTCGAGACGATGCCATGTCTCGTCGACCAGCGGCGCATAGCCTGTCCGATGCATCTGATGGATGCGCTCTTCCACGAAGCTTCGAGAGCGCGCCGCCACGAACTCCAGGATCGGATAGCCGATGACCTCATCCATGGAATGGGCGCCGACGAGATGGGCGGTCGCGAGATTGGCGAGGACGACCACCTCGCCGTCATGAACGATCAAAGCATCGGGACTTAGCTCGATCAGCGTGCGGCAGTTCTGATCGTTCAGCTCCGCGAAAGGGCTGCTGGCTTTCTGTCGGCCAGAGAGCAAAGCAGTCTGCATGGAACGCCCCCTTACTCTACGACCTTTCCTTGGGATCGCTTCACGTCTCGGAGCGCTTTTTAAATGGCGCGGATGAAACGTTACCTGAATATTTACCTGATCTGAACTATTGTTTCAGGGAGGATCGAGCCGATACCCCCGATTTTCCTGTCGGGAAGCCGACACAACGATTACTTCTGTCGCGGCTCTTTCAAGTCCTCCCCGGCTGTCACCAGTTGCCCCGTCCGTTTGGCTTTCACCGCCTCCAGAAGGGCCAGGGCCGCGTTGCGCACCTCGTCCTGAATCGCCCGATCCCGGTCGAGTTCCTCATGGCTCGTCGCGTAAGGCTGCCAGTAGCCGATATAGCGGTCGATCTCCGCCGCTGTCCCGGCCGGCACGAGATCCATGGCGCGCAGCCAGTCGGACAGGCTGCGGCGGACGCTTTCCGCGCCCTCGGTATCGCCGTGCACGACGACGGAGAACAGCCGGCCGGCAAGATGCTTGGGGTAATCCCAACCCTTCAGTTCCATCTCCTTGGCGATATCCGTCTTCTTGCCCTGCGTCGATGTCGGATCCGGGTTGCCGCCATCGGCGCAGACGAGCCGATCCATCATCAGCTTCAGGGGCGACGTCACCTGATACCAATTGACCGGCGTAACGATCATGACGCCGTGCGCCGCGACCCAGCTGGGATAGATCTCGTTCATCCAATCGTGCGTCTGCCCGAGCGAGTAGTTCGGATAGCAGGAGCACGGCCAATGACACAGAGCCGCCGCGGTCGAGAAGCAGGCCTTGCAAGGATGGATGTGGCGCCCGTACTCCGCCGCGAGGCGGCTCAGCTCGAGCACCTCGACTTCCGTGTTCTCCGCGTTTGCGAGAACCTCTTTGGCGATCTCCACCAGGCGATAGCTTTTCGACATCTCGCCGGGACAGGTATGCTCGCTGCGCGACGAAGCCGAGACTAGCAGGAAGCGGGCCGGGCCGCTCGGATCCTCGTGTCGTGTCTGCGCAAGGTCGATCGCGTCTTTTGCAGCGATCCAGTCGACGGCGAGATCGTAATCCGGATCGGCGAAGCCCGGGCCGGCCTTGCGGGTCTTCGGGCTCTTGCGGTGATGGCTGTAGGCATCCCAGGCCGCATCGGCAATGCGCTTGAGCTCGCTTCCCAGCGGCTCGTAGGCCGGATCCTGGAACTGCTGCAGAAACCGCCTGCGGAACTCAGCCTCGTCGAGGGTCGGGTCGGGCGTGCCCTTCCGCGCGTCTGGAATGTGCAAGAAGAGCTCCTATGTGAGAGTGGCCGGCCGTTAAGCTTGCAACGCAGGGTGTCCATGCCGGTTCCGGCATGGCGCCGGCCTCGCCCAGTCACTATCTGCTAATCCCGCGTCATCGCGACCGTTCTGCCGCAACTTCCATGGAGCAGCCTATGTCGACCATTCCCACGATCCGCCTGAACGACGGCAATGCGATGCCGCAACTGGGCTACGGCGTCTGGCGGGTGACCAACGAGGAAGCCGCGAGCACGGTCGGCGAAGCGATCAAAGCGGGCTACCGCTCGATCGATACCGCGTCCATCTACGGCAACGAGGAGGGCGTCGGAGAAGCCATTGCGGCAGCCCCCGTGTCCCGTGACGAACTCTTCATCACCACCAAGGTCTGGAACGACCGTCACGGCTACGACGAGACGCTGCGCGCTTTCGACGAGAGCCTTGCCCGCCTCAAGCTCGACAATGTCGATCTCTACCTCATCCACTGGCCGGTGGCGGGCAGCGAAGCCTATCGCGACACCTGGCGCGCGCTGATCAAGCTGAAGGAAGAGGGCCGCGCGAAATCGATCGGCGTGTCGAACTTCATGATTCCGAACCTGCAGCGGTTGATCGACGAGACCGGCGTGACGCCGTCCGTCAACCAGATCGAGCTGCATCCGTTCTTCCAGCAGAAGGAGCTGCGGGCGTTCCACAAGGCGAACGGAATCGCGACGGAATCCTGGAGCCCGCTCGGACAAGGCACGCTTTTCGAGAACGAGGCAATCGCCGGAATCGCGCGCAAGCACGGCAGGACGCCGGCGCAGGTGATCCTTCGCTGGCATCTGGACCAGGGCCTCATCGCAATTCCGAAATCCGTGACGCCTTCGCGCATCCGCGAGAATCTCGACGTGTTCGGCTTCAAGCTCGATGCGGAGGACGTGAGCGCGATCGAGCGGCTCGACGATGCGGGCGGCCGCGTCGGCCCCAACCCGGCCGTCTTCGCCTGACGGCGACGGCTACGAACGACTCTTCGCGGCGTCGTTCGTAGCCTCGAACTGCTTGTAGATCGTCTCGGCGATGGGCAGGAGCTCTCCGCGGTCGACCTTCGCCGTGACTACATAGGACAACCCGTTGTCGATCCAGGAGAAGGCGGAGACGCCATCCTGCGTTTCGAACCGGAATGCCGTGTGCGGTTCACTTCCGCCCGAGCGCGTATAAAGCGTCAGGCGGCCGCCGGCGGCATTCTCGTACATGAAGAGCGCCGCGGCCTCGTTGCCCGCGGGCAGGAGCCGCCCGCCGATGAGCCGGTAGCCCTGGGGATTGAGGTTCGGTGCCACGAGCGGCTTGCCGACCCGGCGCGACAGCCACTGCACGAGATGGGCTTCCTGATCGGCGGCCACCTCGACCGGATGCAGCCGCTCGCTCACATAGATGCGGTGGGCGGCGATGGCCGTGCCAGCGGCATTCGCCATCTCGTCCTGCCCGCGCGACGCGGAAGCCCACCACACGCCCCCGAAACCGCCCAGAACGCCGCCGATCGCGAGCCAGGCGATTGCCGCGGCAACGGCTGGACGAACCATCGGCGCACGGCGCCGGGATGCGAGGATGTTGGCGACCCGCAGGCGCGAGGGAACGGGCTCCTGCGCCTTGAAGGCCAGCCTCGCGCGCAGGGCGTCGCGCAGCTCGATCTCGCGCTCCACCTGTTCGGCAAGGGACGGCTGGTCCGCCAGATAGACCTTGATCGCCTCGAACCGGGCGGACGGGAGCCTGCCGTCGACGAAGGCCTGCAGGTCGTCCTCTCCGATGGGTCGCTCGCCCGTCACTTCACTCTCCTCAAGACGGCACTACGCCCGTTATCCATGAAATCCCTCAAGCGTGCCCGCGCCCGGCTCAGGCGCGACATCACGGTGCCGATGGGAACGTCCAGCACCTTTGCGGCCTGCTCGTAGGACAGGTCCTCGACGCCGACCAGGAGCAGGATCGAGCGCTGCTCCTCAGGCAGCGCGTCGAGGCCCATCAGAATGTCGCGCAACCCGGCATGACTTTCCGGGCTGATGCCGGGCGCCGGAAGATCGTTCAGGGCCTCGTCGCTCACATGGGCGCCGCGCGAGCGGCGCTGGCGCAGGCCGTTGAGGAACAGGTTGCGCTGAATGGCGAAAAGCCAGGCCCTCAGGTCCCCGTCGCGACGCTGGCCCCAGCGGCCGATGGCCCGTTCCAGGGTATCCTGGACGAGATCGTCCGCGCCCTCGTCATCCCGCAGCAGGGCCCAGGCATAGCGTCTCAATGCCGGAATCTGCGGTTCGAGAAGGGAGGCGATCTCGTCCAAGGTCTGTCCTCGGTTGCCGACCCATTCAACGACGGGCCGCCAGCCTCTGCAAGGCCGATATTCTACGGCATCGCGATGTGCCAGACATTGTTGACGCCATCGCCCGTGACCTCGCCCGGCTTGGTGTCCTTCACCCAGAGATAGAGCGGCTTGCTCTTGTAGGCCCATTGCTTGGACCCGTCGTCGCGGGTGACGACGCTCCAGTCGCCGGAGGCCGCAGCACCTGCAGCCGCCATCAGCGGCGGCCAGTTCTGGGCGCATTGGCCGTTGCAGGCCGACTTGCCGCCCGCGTCACGGTCGAAGGTGTAGAGCGTCATGCCCTTGGCATCGACGAGAGCCTTGCCCTTGCTCGTATCCGCCACCTTCGCGGGAGCCGCCGTTTGAGCGAACGCGACGGATGCCGCGACGAGGGCTCCGGCCAGGATGACGGGGCGTAGTAACTCTTTCATGGGTATCCTCCTGAGGTCGATTGTGACCGCTTCCAAAAGACACCCGGCAGGGAGCCCTATTCCCTCCCCCATGAGAATTCTTTCGCGCCCTCACCGTCCGCTGGCGTTGAAGCCCGCCACAGGGTCGAGGGGCTCGCGCAGTTCGATCCGATGGCGGCCGTTGTCCTGGATCTGGGCCGTCCGGTAGGTGCCGTCGAGCTCATCCTCGGGAAGCTGGAGAATGTCGACGCCGGTGCGGCGCAGGCGGGCGACCTCCCGGTCCACGTCGGGAACGAGGATGCTGACGACAGGCGCCCTCGTGGGCTGAACGGCGGCCGTGCTGTCGGGCTCCGGCTGCAGGACGTGGTCCGTCTCGTTGATCTCCAGAAGGAAGCCGCTTCGCTCCAGAACGGCCCGCCGCCCAGGAACGAGGCTCTGGCTGCCGATCAGCCGGAAGCCCAGATTGTCCCGGTACCATTGCACGCTCTCGTCGAAGTCCGGCGTCCGGATCGAGGCCGAGCTCGGCCGGGGTTCGGAGGCGGCATAGGCCGTCGCCGCGGTCAGCGCGAGGCCGGAGAGGGCAAGCTGCGCCACCAGGAAAGCGCGCGGCAGGATCCGCCGCCCCATCGACAAGAATGATCGCCCTGCTGTCACGGTCCAATCCTCGCTTAGCGGCATGATTCTTAGCCGTATACACATGAACGCCTATCGGGGCGGTTTGTTTTCTGTGCAGGGGAGCCTTCCCGCTACCGCAACGAAAAAGCCCCGGATTTCTCCGGGGCTTCTTTAATTTTCAGGCTGTCGTGCGTGGACTTAGAAGTCCATGCCGCCACTCAAGCCCGGCTTGCCGGACTTGAGCTTTCCAAGTGATGGGCGGCCTTTCTTGGACTTCTTAGAAGTCCATGCCGCCCATGCCGCCCATGCCGCCGCCTGGCATCGCCGGAGCGCTCTCGCGCTTCGGAGCCTCGGCAACCATGGCCTCGGTGGTGACCAGCAGGCCAGCCACAGACGCCGCGTCCTGCAGAGCCGTGCGGACGACCTTGGCCGGATCGACGATGCCGGCCTGGAGCATGTCCACGAACTCTTCCGTCTGGGCGTTGAAGCCGTAGGTGTCGGACTTCGTGTTGTCGTTGATCTTGCCGACAACGATCGAGCCTTCGACGCCGGCGTTCTCGGCGATCTGACGGAGCGGAGCCTCCAGAGCGCGCAGGACGATCTTGATGCCGGCCTGGACGTCCGGGTTGTCGGTCGTGAGCTTCGCAACCGCAGCCTTGGCGCGCAGCAGAGCCGTGCCGCCGCCGGGAACGATGCCCTCTTCCACCGCAGCGCGGGTGGCGTTCAGAGCGTCGTCAACGCGGTCCTTCTTCTCCTTCACCTCGATCTCGGTCGCGCCGCCGACGCGGATCACCGCGACGCCGCCTGCGAGCTTGGCCAGGCGCTCCTGGAGCTTCTCACGGTCGTAGTCCGAGGTGGTCTCCTCGATCTGCGCCTTGATCTGCGACACGCGGGCCTCGATGTCGGCCTTCTGGCCGGCGCCGTCGATGATCGTGGTGTTTTCCTTCTCGATGCGGACGCGCTTGGCGCGGCCGAGCATCGGCAGGGACACGGTCTCGAGCTTGATGCCGAGGTCTTCGGAGATCGTCTGGCCGGCGGTGAGGACGGCGATGTCCTCGAGCATGGCCTTGCGGCGGTCGCCGAAGCCCGGAGCCTTCACGGCAGCGATCTTCAAGCCGCCACGCAGCTTGTTGACCACGAGGGTGGCGAGAGCCTCGCCTTCCACGTCCTCAGCAATGATGAGGAGCGGCTTGCCGGTCTGAACGACAGCCTCGAGGATCGGCAGCATGGGCTGGAGCGAGGAGAGCTTCTTCTCGTGGATGAGGATGTAGGGATCCTCGAGCTCGGCCACCATCTTCTCGGCATTGGTGATGAAGTACGGCGAGAGGTAGCCGCGGTCGAACTGCATGCCCTCGACCACGTCGAGCTCGGTCTCGGCGGTCTTGGCTTCCTCGACGGTGATGACACCCTCGTTGCCGACCTTCTGCATGGCATGGGCGATCATCTCGCCGATGTCCTTGTCGCCGTTGGCGGAAATCGTGCCGACCTGGGCAACCTCGTCGGAGGACTTCACCTTCTTGGCGCGGGACTGGATGTCCTTCACCGCCTCGGCGGTGGCAAGATCGATGCCGCGCTTGAGGTCCATCGGGTTCATGCCGGCGGCAACCGCCTTGGCGCCCTCGCGGACGATGGCCTGAGCCAGAACCGTCGCGGTGGTGGTGCCGTCACCGGCGATGTCGTTGGTCTTCGAGGCCACTTCGCGCACCATCTGGGCGCCCATGTTCTCGAACTTGTCGGCGAGCTCGATCTCCTTGGCCACGGTGACGCCGTCCTTGGTGATGCGCGGAGCGCCGAAGGACTTCTCGATCACCACGTTGCGGCCCTTGGGACCCAGCGTGACCTTCACGGCATCGGCGAGGATATCGACGCCGCGCAGCATCTTGTCGCGAGCATCGGAGGAGAACTTAACGTCTTTGGCAGCCATGGGCTTTGCCTCCAGGTATGTTCAAAAAATTCAGGAAAGGGCTTTTTGGCGAACTTACTTCGCGACGACGCCCATGATGTCGGATTCCTTCATGATCAGGAGATCCTGGCCATCGATACGCACCTCGGTGCCGGACCACTTGCCGAAGAGCACGCGGTCGCCGGCCTTCACGTCGAGGGCGACGACCTTGCCGCTCTCGTCACGGGCGCCGGGGCCGACGGCGACGATCTCGCCCTCTTGCGGCTTCTCCTTGGCGGTGTCCGGGATGATGATGCCGCCGGCCGTCTTCTCTTCGGCTTCGATGCGGCGGACGACGACGCGGTCGTGCAGCGGACGGAACTTCATGGAACTTCCCCTTTGACTGTTGGTACGGCCCCTCTGGCCGTATCCAGGTCTTGACGGCTGTTAGCACTGTCCGTTGACGAGTGCTAACGCTCGCCGCGAGATAGTCATAGGCGCGCGGGGAGTCAAGACATCCGACTCATCATCGGCGCGATCGGACAGCCTTGACGCCTCCTAAAGGCGGGTCATGATCGTTTCATGACCGACCTGGAAGCCATCGGCAGAACCTGCTTTGCCCTCCATGCCCGCATGACGGCCAGGCTTCTGAGCCGGACCTACGAGGCGGCCTTACGCCCGCTCGGGTTGAAACTGCCGCAATTCGGCATTCTCGGGGCTATCGGCCATGGAGCGACGATGGGGGCGACAGCCTCCGAGACAGTCCTCGCGGAGAGGCTCGGCCTGGAGCGGACGACCCTCGTTCGGAACCTGAAAATCCTCGCCCAGAACGGCTGGATCGAGCCTATTGCGGGCAATGGTCGCAGTCAGCGGCACAGGCTGACCCCATCCGGGCAAGCCATTCTGGAAGCCGCCATTCCGCTCTGGCAGCAGGCGCAGGACCGGCTCGAGGCGAGGCTCAACGGCACGGATGCCGAGGAGGCGCGTCGGGCGATGCGCGCCCTGCGGAAGGCGACTTATCCTTCATCCGTGAAAGCCTAAACCAGGGAACGCTTCTCCATCTCCCGACTAGATCCTCGGCACAGTGATCATGACCTTTTGGCGAGTGGCTCGAGAGGGCCGGGTTTGGGATAGGCGCGGCCCATTTTGGCCCGGGCCTTTTCGGTCGTGAACATCCAGGTGATGCGTGCGCCGGCGGCGTTACGCTCGCGCTCCCAGGCAGCGATTTCCCGCTCGAGCTCCTCGCGCGTGTCAATACGCCGATCCAGGCACTGGCCCTTGAGCACCCCAATCTCGATCTCGACCATGTTCAACCAACTCGCATGCTTGGGGGTGTAGTGGAACTCCAGATGCTGCAGGAGGCGATGCGCCTCGTCAGGCGGGAAAGCCTGGTAGAGCGAACCGGGCGTGTGCGTCGACAGGTTGTCCATCACGACCCGGATCCGCTCGGCCTGCGGAAAGTCGACATCTACAAGTTCGCGCATGCACCGGGCGAAGTCGCATGCCGTGCGTTGCTCGCTGACCTTGACCCGGCGCCAGGGCCGATGCGCGTCAAGGACTACGAACAGGTTCACCGTACCACAGCGGCGATACTCATAATCGACCCGCTCGATCTGCCTGGGCGTGGCCGGGAGCGGCTGACGCGTCTCGCCGATGAGCTGGACTGGGCTCTCATCAAAGCAAACCACCGGGTGCTGCGGATCGGACGGCTCGGCGTAGAGATCAAGCACGTCCTCCATGCGGGCGACGTATTCGCCATCAATCTTCGGAACGCACCACATCTTCTGCCGCCAGGGCTTGAGCGCGTTCTCGCAGAGTCGCCGGCGCAGCGTCTCCCGCGACAGGCTCTCATGTTGGGTGAGCCGCACGATCTCGCCGGCCAAGAGTTCCAGCGTCCAGCGGGCCCGGCCCGCGGGCGGCTTTGCGCAGGCGGTTGCCACCAGCAGCGCCTCCTCCGGGCCTGAGAGCTTGCGGGCGGCGCCGGGACGGGGCTCCTCGCTGAGGGCCCGCTCCAGGTTGCCCTCCACGAAGCGGCGCTTGGTCCGATACACGGTCGCGCCGCCGACCGCGATACTTTGGGCAATCGTCTCGTCTGGCACGCCAGCATCGGCCGCCAGCAGGATCTGCGCGCGCTTGAGCGTGCGAGCGGCCTGCTTGCCGCCGCTGAGCATCGCCTGGAGGTTGGCACGCTCGGCCTCGCTCAGCTCAACCCGGTAGCATATGTTCATCTCGGCCTCCCGCATGAGAGACCCAGCTGAATCAGCCGATGAATCGAGCGTGTGGCGAATGTCTGAGAAAAGCTTCACTGACAGGCAGGGCCAGTACCTGGCCTTCATTGATGCCTACACCCGCGTCCATGGCCGTCCCCCGGCCGAAACCGACATGCAGAGCCATTTCCAGGTCACTCCGCCTTCCGTGCACCAGATGATCCTGACCTTGGAACGCGCCGGCTTGATCCGCCGTCAGCCCGGAGTGGCGCGAAGTATCGAGGTGTTGGTCGCCCCCGAATGCCTGCCCCTCCTCCGCCATCCCCAACCCGTCAAATCCTCTGGGCCGAGGATCTAGGAGGGGGTAAGAACCATTGCACTACGTCTCAACCCGGCATACTGTGTATATGCACAGATGGAGATCGCAATGCTCGAGCGGGTGCACGGAATCGTATCGCGGGACGTTCTGACGGCCGAGCCGGGGCTGGCCTTCCTGAGCAGCATGCTCGAGGGCCGCCATCCGGCCCCACCCTTCTCGCGTGCGACCCATGTCTACATGACCCATGTGGAGGAAGGCCGGGTGATCTTCGAAGGCGAGCCGACGGAGGCTTTCTTCAACCCGCTCGGCACCATCCATGGCGGCTGGACCTCCGCCATCCTCGACAGCGCCATGGCCTGCGCGGTCCACACCACCCTCCTTGCCGGCCAGGGCTATACGACGGTGGAGATGAAGCTCAACTTCGTCCGGCCGATCCTGCCCAACATGGGCAAGGTGACCTGCGAAGGCACCCTCATCCATCGCGGCGGGACGCTGGCCACGTCGGAGGGCAAGCTCTTCGACGCCAAGGGCAGGCTTCTGGCCCATGGCACCGAGACCTGCATGATCTTCGACGCGGCCGCCCGCAAAGCGGCTTAACGCCTGGACGTCAGCATGGCAGCGGCGACGATGAGGATGCCGCCGCCGAGCGTCGCCCAGGTCGGGATCTCGCTGAACACCCCATAGCCGATCAGGACCGCCCAGATCAGGGCGGTGTATTCGAGCGGGGCGAGCCGCGCCGCCTCGGACTTGGCATAGGCGGTCGCCATGAGCATATGGCCGATCACCCCGAGGACACCCATGAGCAGGAACCAGGTCAGATGGGCGTAGTCCAGAGGCTGCCAGACCCAGAATCCGAAGGGCGCGACCAGGATGAAAGGCCCGAAATTCTGGAAGATGACGATGTGCAGGAACTTGTCGCGCTGGGCGCGCTGACGCAGCAGGACGAGGCTCAACGCATAGGTGATCGCGGAGAGCAAAGCCGCGCCGACGCCCATCCATGAGCGGGCCGCGCCGGCATTCTCCGTCTGGCCGAGCACCACGACCAGAGTTCCGGCGAACCCGATGGCGATAGCGCCGACGATCCGGGCATCGACCCTCTCGCGCAACAGCAGCATCCCGAACAGGGCGATGAACATTGGCGACAGGAAGGAGAGGACGAGAGTCTCGGCCAAAGGAAGCTGGCCCAGGGCATAGAAGAAGCTTACCGCCGTCACGACCGCGATCACGGAGCGGAGCGAGTTGGCGGCCACTGTCTCGCGGCTCGGCCATCCCGGCCTCAGCACCGCAACGACGCAGGTGACGACAAGAGAACCGCAGGCGAAGCGCAGGAGCGCGACCTGGAGGGTCGGGTAATAGGCGGACATCCCCTTGATGAACGCATCCATGATGGACAGAACCGCGATGCCCGCGGCCGCCCGCAGGGCGGGACCGAATTTCATGATGTCACGACGATATGAGGGCGGCGTCCCGGGATGGGCGCCGTCGAGGTCACGGCTCTTACCGCACTTTCTTCAAGGCTTCATCCCTCTTTTCGAAGGATCGACAGGAAAGCGCTCCTTCGCGTTCAAGCATAAATTCCAGAGCTTGGCGGAAACAAAAGCCGCGCTTGTCGTTTATTCTGCAAAACACCTAGACAGGACACTTCGATGCGCGCTTGGACCTCTTGCTCCGCACTGCTTCTGGCCATTCTCCTGCCTGCCGCTGCGTCCGCACAGCCGGTCGCCAGGAACGGCGGCTTCTACGGCAATACCTATATTTCTCCGGGCTACGACTATCCCTATGCCCGGACCGAAGACGGCTATAGGGAGAGCTATCCGCTCGTGACCCGCCCGGCCGCGCCGGCATATCGGGGCCAGCGCGTCGCCGGCTATCCCTACGACGTGAGCACCACGGGCAGCGTTGCGACGTTGCCGCAGGATTACGGCACGGGCTACGACCACAGCATCGATTATGCGATCTCGCCGGAGTTCCAGCGCCAGATCGTGGCCTATCGCGGCACTGAACGGCCCGGCACGATCGTCGTCGATACCAGCAACAAGTTCCTCTATCTCGTGCAGGACGGCGGCCGCGCGATCCGCTACGGCATCGGCGTCGGCCGCGAAGGCTTCGAATGGAGCGGCCGCCAGACCGTATCCATGAAGCGCGAATGGCCGTCCTGGCGTCCGCCGGCCGAGATGATCCGCCGCCGTCCTGACCTTCCCCGGTTCATGGAAGGCGGCCCGGACAATCCGCTCGGCGCCCGCGCTCTCTATCTCGGCTCCTCGCTCTACCGCATCCACGGCACCAACGAGCCGCACACCATCGGACAGGCCGTCTCCTCCGGCTGCATCCGCATGCTCAACGATGACGTGACCGATCTCTACAGCCGCGTGCGGGTCGGAACGACCGTGCTCGTGATCTGATCGAAGCACACGAAAAGTCATCAGCGTCTGCGATGGCCGGGCTCGTCCCGGCCATCGGCTTTTGAGAATCGCATTCGGTCCGGTGTAAGGCAGCAGCCTCTCAGGTGAGTGCAGCCATGAATTACGTTTATCTCTTCACCGCCATCCTCTGCGAGGTCGTCGCCACCTCGGCGCTCAAGGCGGCCGAGGGCTTTTCCCGCTTCTGGCCGTCGGTGATCGTGATCGTCGGCTATGGGCTCGCCTTCTTCTGCCTCTCGCTGACCATGCGCAGCATTCCTATCGGCATCGCCTATGCGATCTGGTCGGGCGTCGGCATCGTGCTGATCGCGGCCGCCGGCTTCGTGCTCTACCGCCAGCCGCTGGACCTGCCTGCCCTGATCGGCCTGGCGCTCATCCTGGCCGGTGTGCTGGTGATCAACCTGTTCTCGAAGACCGCCGGCCATTGAACGCAAGAACGCCCGCCGAACGGCGGGCGTTTCCGTGAGCGGACGAAGGATCGTCAGGCCCAGTCGCCCTCGTCTCCGCCATCCCCAGCAAAGTCGTCAAAATCTTGATTGTCTTCCTGCTGATCCTGGTTCCCATAGAGGGAATCCGTGATGCCGGCGTTGTCGGCATCGGCCGCCTGATCTGCACCGCCGGTATCGGCCAGGGCCGTTTTGTCGCCTGCCGGATCGTCTTTTCCATCGAAAGCGTGGCTCAGGGCGTTGGCGAGCATCACGCCGCCCGCAACGCCGGCCGCCGTCGAGAGCGCGGTGCCGAGGAACCCGCCCCCGCCGCCGCGCTGCATCATGCCGCCGCCCCAGGGGCCGCCGGGCGCGCCACCCATCCTGCCGTCCTGCGGAGGATATGGGGCTTGCGACGGGTGCGGCTGGCCCCACGGCGAGGCCTGCCGGGCGGGCGGCGCGTTATAGGCGGGGCCAGGCGGACGGGAGGCGCCGCCGCCGAAGATGCTGGAGAGGAAGCCGCCGGATGGCGGCTGGCGGCTCGCCTGTTCGAGTTCGGCGCGCAGCTGCTCGTTCTCGGCCTGGAGATTGGTGAGCGCCTGTTCCTGAACGAAGACCGCCTGCGCCATGGCATAGGGCGCATAGGGCTGCTGGCGCAGCTTCTCGGCGATGAAGCGCTCGGCCTCCGGATCGCGCGGCTGGTTCGCCACCTGCTCGAGGCGTCGGAAGATATCGTCGATGACCTGGCGTTCCTGCTCGTTCATGCCTGCCTCCTTCAAGATTCATTGGAGGAAGATGTAAGCACGGGCCGTGCTTTTGTTAGGGGCGCACAAGACCCGCCTGACGCATATTCGCGAGCGCCTGCGGTGCGATGCTCTCAAGGTCGAAACGCGCGCGCCATTCGGCGCCATGCACCTCCCGCAGGTCCGGCCGGAGGACATCGTCCCCATCCGCCCTGACCACATAGCGGATATCGTGATGCCAATGCTCGGGCTCGTCCCGATCCGGCCGCGCCGGAATGCGGTGGCTGTCGATGTCGATGGGCAGGCCGGTCGTGCCATGCCATGGGTCGATCGCCAGCCCCTGCATCCCCGTTTCCTCCACCGCCTCGCGCAGGGCCGAGCCCGCCAGATCCTCAGGCGCCTCGTAATGGCCGCCCGGCTGCAGCCAGCGTCCGAGGGAGCGGTGATGGATGAGCAGGATCCGCTGCCCTTCGCGGTCGAGGATGAACGCGGACGTCGTCACATGGCCGGGAAAGGTGCGGCGGGAATGGATGTCGTCCCCGCCCGCGATCTGACGGCGCAGAAGCGCGTGCCGCCCTGCCGGCACGCCGAAGGTTTTCGCATGCCCCTCGAGGATCGTTGCGACATGGCGGCGGAAGGCGGCCGGGTCGAAGCCGGAAGACGAGACGTCCAAGGCCGTCAGCCTTCCATCACCTTGGCGAAGGCATCCTTGTAATCGGGATGCCAGCGCGACAGGGCCGGACGGTTTTCGACGATGTCCTCCGCCGCCCAGCGGATGCGTTTCTCGTCCATCTCGCGCGTGGTCTCGTTGTCCGGGCACAGGATGTAGAAATGGTTCTGCCCCAGCGATTGCAGCAGGAAATCGACCGTCTGCTCCGGCTCCCACGCACCGGCCGGCCTCTCGGTGACGCCTCTCGCCTTGGCAAAACCCGTATAGACGAAGCCGGGAATGAACAGATGCGCGCTTGCCCGGCAATCGGGCCGGTTGCGCAGATCATGGGCCAGGGCTTCCGTGAACACCTTCACGCCGGCCTTGGAGATGTTGTAGGCGGTGTTGCCGGGAGGGGTGGTGATGCCCTGCTTCGAGCCCGTATTGACGATGGCGCAAGGGGTGTTCTGGTCGATCATGGCGGGCGCGAAAGCGTTCACGCCGTTGATCACGCCCCAGAGATTGGTCTCGAGGATCGCGCGCCAGCGCGCCGGATCGCCGAACATCTGCCCGCCGCCCTCGGTGCCGGCATTGTTCATCAGCACGGCCACCTCGCCGAAGGCGGCGTAGACCTTCTCCTTGAGGGTCTCGACATCCTCCGTCCGGCCGACATCGGTCGCGACGGCCAGCACATCGTCCGCCTTGCCGACAACGCGCCCCACCTCCGTCGCCGCCCGCTCGAGCGCGTCGCCGGGAAAATCCGCAAGGCAGACCTTCATGCCGAGCTCCGCGAAACGTTTGGCGGCAGCGAGCCCGATGCCGCTTGCGGCTCCGGTGATGACGGCAGCGCGGTTCGGGGCGATTGCGGGATGCTGGGCCATCGCTTGGATCCTTCGTTCCTGCTGTGGAGATGTCTGCGATTCGACGATGAGGCCAAAGTGGCGCGCTGCCATGCCTTCGCCAAGTGCCGTGACGGTCAGCTTGGCCATTGGGAATTCTCACGATTTCGGCAAAGTCGGGGGTAGCTTCTCACAAATGCCCTGAAATGAGCAAAAGCCCAGGTCACGATCCCAATGGCAGGATCGGGCGAGAAGTCCCGACCGATCTACGATGCGTCGAAGGTTATGGTGCAGGCGGTCTCGTAGGGAAAAAGCAATTAATGGCCATCGGGTGGAATAAAGCCCGAGGTTTCGATGTTCTTGGTATTGGACCATCCCCTCCAGGAGGACACGATGAAACATCGCACCGAAGCAAGACACCGTCTCGGTTTGTTGGCAGGCGCTTTCGTTTTCTCGATCGGCACCGCATGTCTTCTCACACCTGCCATGGGGGCAGGTGAGAGCGGAAGCTCGGGTGGCGGTGGCGGCGCTGGTGGTGGAAGTGACGGCGGTGGAGGCAATGCCAACGCGGCAAGCACTTGCCCGAGAGGTCAGATCTACAGCCAGAGATCCCGTCGATGCGTGCAGGTCCGCAGCGAGGTTCTGACGGACGAGGCGGTGACGGATTACGCCTACACCCTTGCGCAGGCCGAGCGTTTCGACGAGGCGCTCGAGGTGCTCGACATGGTTCGGAATCCGGACACGCCGAAGGCCCTCAACTACCGCGGATACATCACGCGGAAGCTCGGACGAACCGAAGAGGGCATCGGCTATTATCTCAAGTCCGTCGCCCTGGACCCGCAATATGCCCAGGTGCGGGAATATCTCGGTGAAGCCTATGTCGTTCAGGGCAAGCTCGATCTCGCACGCGAGCAGCTTCAGGTCATCCAGACCCTGTGTGGAACGGAATGCGAGGAATATCGCGACCTCGCCGAAGTGATTGAAGCGGCCCCGCGATGAAGTAGCGGGCCGAGTGCTCTTCCTGCACGACGCTCGCGCGCCGATTCCACTTGCGTGGAATCGGCTCCAGTAGAGGACGATGGCAATGATCAAGCTTCAGGCGCCGCTCGCGTTTGCGGCAAGGCTCATGCTGGCCTTCATCTTCATCGTCGAAGGCTGGGGCAAGATCGGGTCTTACGAGGGCACGCTGCAATACATGGAAAACCATGGCGTGCCGGGACTGCTTCTGCCGCTCGTCATCGTGACGGAGTTGGGGGGCGGATTGCTGATCGCTTTCGGCTTCCAAACGCGTCTGGCTGCCCTGGCGCTGGCTGGCTTCTGCGTTCTGACCGCTATCCTCTTCCATCGCAACATCGCGGATATCGGCGAGTTCATTCACTTCAACAAGGATCTCGCCATTGCAGGCGGCTTCCTGCTTCTCGCGGCATTCGGTGCAGGAGGCTGGTCGCTGGATGCGATGCAGCTGCGGCGCGCGGCTCCCGCACATCGCATATGAGGCGATGGATTGAGGTGGGTGTGGCTGGATGAGCGATTATTCCGGCATGGCACTTCTCCCTCTCCCGTGTGGGAGAGGGTTGGGGTGAGGGAAGGCCGGTACCGGATAAAGCGTTGAACATGACGCGCTGCAGCGGAGGTGACGTCGCCCGGCTGGTCGAATGCCACACCCTCACCTCTCCCACTCGGGAGAGGGAATGCGCTGTCTTTGCCTCGGGCTGTCTTGATGAGGCGCAGCGCTCCAACCTTTCGACCCCCACCTCCAACTCCTCCCCACCGCAAGATGGGTGTTCCCATCTCAGGCGACCCGAGGCTTGTAGGAGAGGAGGGCTTCGGCCGCGCCTTGATCACTCTATGAGCCAGCCTTTACGCGCACCCATCCGCAAAAGAAAAAGCCCCGCGAGACTGCGGGGCTTTGGAGGTAAGCGCCTTACTCTGCGTCCGGCGATTTGAGCGGCCGGACATTCGTCTCGATCTCCTCCTCGTCAAAGAGCATCGGATCGTCCTCCTGCGTGTCGAGGCGAGTCCTCTTGCGCAGGGCGACGTATTTCTTCTGGATCTTGGTGCGGCTTTCGCGGGCGATCTCGAGGGCGCCCTGGATGAGGGAGCGCTCCGCCTTCTCGTTCTGCAGTTCCTCGGTGAGGCGGCGGTTGGCGGATTCCAGGGTACTGCGCTCCTGGTCGAAGCGTTTGGTGAACTGGTCGATGCGCTCGGAGAGGCTCGCCACCTTGTTGTCGGAGCTTTCGATCTGGAAGTCCTTGGCCGCGATGGCCTTGTTGAGCATCTCGACGCGCTCCTGCAGCTCGATGCGCGAGCGCTGGAGCTCGTTGACCATGGCGACCTGCCGTTCGACCTCCTGCTGGGTCGCCTCGAGGCGACGGTCGAGAGTGTTCTTCTCGATGGTCGTCTCTTTCAGATTGCGCTCGACGCCGCGCAGGGCCTCGTTCTTGTCGCGCAGCTGGTCGCGGGTATGGGCGAGGATCTTGTCGGTCGCCGACAGACGCGAGCTCAGGCCCTCGATCTTCATGTCGAGCGAGGAGAGATCGGTCTGGTGCGCCGAGCGCTCGGAGTCGATCTGCGTCTCGAGGCGCTGGCGCAGCACCTGCTCGGCCATGAGCTTGGTCTCGAGTTCGGAGGCGCGCTGGCGCGTGGCCTCGAGCTGGGTCTCGACCTCGCCATAGCGATTGGTCAGGCTGGAGAGGCGGTAATTCTGCTCTTCCGCCACCTTTTGCAGCCTCTTGACCTCGTGGTCGAGGAGGCCGTTCCTCTCGCGGGTCTCGATGAGTTCCCGCTCGGCGCGGGCGACGGTCTGGTCGGCCTCCTGCGCTTCGAGGCGCAGCGCCTGATTCTCTTCCGTGATGTTGCGGGCGCGCTCGGTCTCGATGGCGAGCTGGTTCTCCAGGTCGCCGACGATCGCTTCCTTGTCCTTCACGTTGAGGCGCAGGTCCTCGATATAGGATTCCTGTTCCCGGACCCGGGATTCCGCCTTGCGCAGCTGCGACACGGCGGCGTTGAGATCGTCCGACGTACGGGCATGCTGGCCGCCGAGGTCGCCGAGTTCCCGGCGCAGGGCCTGGGTCATCTCGGTTTCCTGCCGGAGCACCGCTTCCGTTTCGAGAAGGCGCGAATGGAGCTGGGGATAGCTGCGGATCAGGTCGCTCACCGGCTCGCTCAGGAGGGCGAAATCCTCCTTGAGGCTGCGGATCTCCTCGAGCCGGTCGATCATGTTGGCGAAGCGGACGCGGATCAGCTCGTTCTTCTGGCCGACGGAATCGAGGGCACCGTTGGGGCGTACGATGATCGTCTCGCCTTTCTCCGGAGGAGAGGCCGCCGGCATGACCGAAGCCTCTGGGCCCTCGCTGACACGAGGGAGGCCCTCGGAAGCAGCCTCGTCCTGCTTCTTGCCGAAGCGGTTCCTGAAAGACGTCCAACCCGAAGACATGTGCCGGCCCTTACGCCCTGAAATTTACCCTTTCCTAACTTTTAGCGCAGACGCATTGGTTTTGGAAATAAAATTTCGTTGCGTAAGAGTGTAGCAGCCTCACTCTGCTGCGATGGTTAACGACGAGAGGACCCGCTTTCCGAAGCCCGCAGCCTCCAGGGTTTCCGGCATCGGCCCGCCGGTCGCCCAGTCGAGAAGCTCGACTGTATGGACGATCGGGATGTCGGTGCCTTTCCCGATCTGGGTCATGCAGCCGATATTGCCGGTGGCGATGAGGTCGGGCCTGGTGCGCTCGATATTGGCGACCTTTCGAGCCCTGAGCTGGGCGGCGATCTCGGGCTGGAGCAGGTTGTAGGTTCCAGCCGAGCCGCAGCAGATATGCCCTTCCGGCACATCCTTCACGGTAAAGCCCGCCTGCTTCAGAAGCGTCTTCGGCTCGGTGCGGATCGCCTGCCCGTGCTGCATGGAGCAGGCGGAGTGATAAGCCACCACGAAATCGGTCTCGCGCACCGGCTCCATGAGCTTCAGGGAGGTGACGTATTCGGTGATGTCCTTGGCAATAGTCGAGACGCGGGCGGCCTTCTCGGCATAGTCCGGATCCTCCCGGAACATGAAGCCGTAATCCTTGATCGTGGTGCCGCAGCCCGACGCGGTGATGACGATGGCGTCCAGCCCCTCCCCGTCCATCTCGGCGATCCAGGCGTCGATGTTGCGCTTGGCGAAGCCATGAGCCTCCTCGTCGCGGCCCATGTGATGGACGAGGGCGCCGCAGCACCCCTCCCCCTTCGGCTGGACCACATCGACGCCGTGGCGGTTGAGGAGACGGATGGCCGCCTCGTTGAAGCCGGGCTTGAGCACAGGCTGGGCGCAGCCGGACAGAATGGCGACCCGGCCCCGGCGCTCGCCATGGGCCTTGAAGGTGCCGGGCTGATCGAAAGGCGAGCGGGCGGGAACCTTCACGGGCGCCAGATCGATCATCGCCTGCAGACGGTTGCCCAGCAGCGGCAAGGCGCCGACAGCCCCCTTCAAGGGCTTCGCCAGCATCGCCGCGCCGAGCGCGAAGCGGAAGCGGCCGGGATAGGGCAGCACGGAGGCGAGAACCCAGCGCAGGAGCCGGTCGTGCCACGGCCGCGTATAGGTCGCCTCGATATAGGCGCGGGCATGGTCGACGAGGTGCATGTAATGCACGCCGGAGGGACAGGTGGTCATGCAGGACAGGCACGAGAGGCAGCGGTCGATGTGCTTGACCACTTCCTGCGAGGCCGGCTTCCCGCTCTCCAGCATGTCCTTCATCAGGTAGATGCGCCCGCGCGGCGAATCGAGTTCGTCGCCGAGCAGGAGATAGGTCGGGCAGGTGGCAGTGCAGAAGCCGCAATGGACGCAGGTGCGGAGAATCCCCTCCGAACTGGCCATGGCGGGATCTCTGAGCTGATCGGGCGTGAAATTGGTCTGCATGATGTTAACTCACAGCGCCCCTTGCCAGCGGTTGATGGCGTCGACGGGATGGATCAGCATGATGACGTTCAGGGTGAGATTATCGCGGATCCAGAACCCCACGAACAGCTCCATGATCACCGCGACCAGCACCGTCAGCCAGACGGGCCATATTCTGGCGAGCCAGAAGCCCACGGTCATGGCGAGGATATCGGACACGGAATTGATGACGCTGTCGCCGTAATAATCGAGCGCGATGTTGGTCGCGCGGTAACGGTCGATCACGGTGTTCGTGTTCTCGGCGATCTCCCAGGCGCACTCGAGCCCAAGCGCGATGAGAAAGGCGACGCCGAGCGGCAATGGCCTTCCGATCAGCCGCCCAATGGCCCAGGTTCCCGCATAGAACAGGAAGCCGTGAATGATGTGGGAGGGCGTGTACCAGTCAATCAGGTGCTGCGAATTGCCGGAATCCTTCACGGTCCCGTGCCACAGCTCGATCGTGCCGCAGGTGCAGATCGGCGTGCGGCCCATCGCCAGAAGGATGGCGGCGGTGAGCGCGATGAGGCCGAGGGCAAGGCCGACGACGAGGGCGGTGCGCGCGCCGCCTGAGATGTCCGCCTTCGCAGGAGAAGTCGTGCCCGCCATCTCAGATTCCCGCATACATCCGCCCCGGATTGAGAATGCCGGCCGGATCGAGGGAGGCCTTGATGCCGCGCGACAGGGTCATCAGCGCCTCGGATTGCGGCTCGAACACGTCGAGGGTCGAGCGAATCTCGGCCGGCGCGCGCACGAGGGTCGCGTGGCCGCCATAAGTTGTGGTGGCTTCGCGGATGACCGTCGCGCCGGCATCGCCGTCGAGCGGGGTCGAGATCCAGATGAGCCCGCCGCCCCAGTCGTAGAACCATTGCGCGTCGAGCGCCTGCGCGACGTGAGCCACGAAATCGGGCCCTTTCGTCGGCGCGGTGGAGACGCGCCAGATCGCGCGATTGCCCTGATCGGTCAGGATCGTCGCATCGCGCACCGACTGCCAGAGCGCCTCGGCCCCGACGCCCTCGAGCAGATCCATGAAGCGGAAGCGTTTCAGCAGCCGCTTGAGCTCGTTCATCCGGTAATCGACGGAGACCCTGAATCCTTCGAGCCGGATCAGCGTGCTGCCGCCGCGCCGGTCGCGGTCCGGGACATGGGCCGCGCCGGTCACGTCGAAGGGCGATCCGAGCGCCATCGACAAAGCCTCGACGGCCTGCCTGTCGTCGAGGCCGCGGATGACGAGGGTCGCCATGCGCTCCTGCTTGGGGAGTACCTTGAAGGTGACTTCGGTGAGAAAGCCCAGCGTGCCCCAGGAGCCGGCCATCAGCTTCACGAGATCGAGGCCCGTCACATTCTTCATCACGCGCCCGCCGGACTTCACCACTTCGCCGCGCCCGTTGACGAAGCGCACGCCGATGAGGCTGTCGCGGGCGGCGCCCGCCATGATCCGGCGCGGGCCGGAGATGTTCATCGCCGCCACTGCCCCGATGGTGGGATCGCCCTTGCTGCCGAGGAGCGAGCGGTAATCCATCGGCTCGAAGGGCAGCTCCTGCCCCTTCGCGGCAAGGACCCGCATGACCTCCAGCACCGGCGTGCCGGCGCGAGCGGAGATGACGAGCTCCGCCGGCTCGTAGAGCGTGATGCCGGTCATGGAAGCGGACGAGATCGAGGCGTCGGTCTGGTTCGGCCGCCCCATCGCCGCCTTGGTGCCGTTGCCGGACAGGTTCAGAAGCGTGCCCGCTTCGGCGGCGTCGCGGATGACGATGGACGCATCCTGCTCGTCGCGGGGGGTATGGGTCGTCACGCGGCAAACCTTCCTTCGAGCGGGAACACCTTGGCCGGGTTGAGCAGCCAGTGCGGATCGAACACGCCGCGCACGCGCATCTGCTGCTCGAGATCAGCGGCATTGAACTGATAGGTCATCAGGTCCCGCTTCTCGATCCCGACCCCATGCTCGCCGGTGAGGCAGCCGCCGACTTCGACGCAGAGCTTGAGAATGTCCTCGCCCGCCTTCTCGGCCTTCTCCATCTCGCCCGGCACGTTGGTGTTGAACATCACGAGCGGATGCAGATTGCCGTCGCCCGCATGGAACACGTTGGCGACGCCGAGCCCGTAGGATTTCACGATCTCGTCGATGCGGTTGAGCACATAAGGAAGCTGTCCTGTCGGAATCGTGCCGTCCATGCAGATGTAATCGGCAACGCGGCCCGTGGCGCCGAAGGCCGATTTGCGGCCCTTCCAGATCGCCGCGCTCTCGGCCTCCGATTGCGAGACCTTGATGGTCTTCGGCCTGAACGGCTCGGCGATCGCGACGATGCGGCGGAGCATGTCGTCGATCTCCGCATCGGAGCCCTCGACCTCCACGATCAGCATCGCCTCCACGTCGAGCGGATAGCCCGCATGGGCAAACGCCTCGCAGATCTGGATCGCGGGCTTGTCCATGTATTCGAGCGCCACCGGAATGATGCCCGCCCCGATGATCGCCGCCACGCAGGCGCCGGCATCCTCGACCTTCTCGAAGCCGAAGAGCGCCGGCCGCGCCCCCTCCGCCGCGCGTAGGATCCGCACCACCGCCTCCGTCACCACGCCGAGCTGCCCTTCCGAGCCGCAGACGAGGCCGAGGATGTCGTAGCCCGCAGCATCCAGATGCTCGCCGCCGATCTCCACCACCGTGCCGTCGAGGAGAACCATGGTGACGCCGAGAAGATTGTTGGTGGTCACGCCGTATTTCAGGCAATGCGCCCCGCCCGAGTTCATGGCGATGTTGCCGGCAATCGTGCATGCGAGCTGGCTCGACGGGTCGGGCGCATAGAAGTAGCCCTCATGCGCGACCGCCTGGCTGATGCCGAGATTGGTGATGCCCGATTGCACGCGCGCCGTGCGGTTCTCGAAATCGACGTCCAGCACCCGGTTCATCTTGGCGACGCCGAGAACGATGGCGTCTGCCTGAGGGATCGCGCCGCCGCACAGCGAGGTTCCCGCGCCCCGCGGCACCACCTTCACCCCGTTCTCGTGGCAGAAGCGCAGGATGGCCGAGACCTCCTCGGTCGTCGAAGGCAGCACCACCGCGAGCGGGATCTGACGGTAGGAGGTCAGCCCGTCCGTCTCGAAGGCCCGGCGTTCGTCCTCGGACACGATCAGGGCCTCCGACGCGACAAGGCGTCCCAAACCCTCGACGATCTCCTTACGGCGCGCCAGAACCGCTTCATCCGGTTTTGGAAATGCGATGGTCATGGCATCCTCCTTGAGGAATCAACGCTGCACTGAGGGTATAGGTACCTTAACAATAAGGCAGCTTTCCCCGATGCCGTTTTCCAATAATGTAGAATCTCTCTAAGATGGGACAGGGGTCCAGCAAAGGAGTTTTTCATGCGTTCCTTCGTTCTTTCCGCCGCCCTGCTCCTGGCCGGGCTCGGGTCCGCCCAGGCGCAGGACGCAGCCGCCGGCGAGAAGGTGTTTGCGCAATGCCGGGCCTGCCACCAAATCGGAGAATCCGCGAAGAATGCCGTCGGTCCGGTTCTCAACGGCCTCTTCGGCCGCCACTCGGGATCGATCGAGGGCTATAACTACTCCCCCGCCAACAAGAATTCCGGCATCACCTGGGACGAGGCCACGTTCCGCGAATACATCAAGGATCCGCGCGCCAAGATCCCGGGCACCAAGATGATCTATGCCGGCGTCAAGGACGAGCAGAGGGTCAACGACCTTGTCGCCTATCTGAAGCAGTTCGACGCTTCGGGCAAGAAGGCGGCCCAATGAACGATCTGCCGTTGCACGGCCGCCCGGTGAAACCCCGGGTCGGCCTGTTCGTCACCTGCCTCGTCGACCTGATGCGCCCCTCCGTGGGCTTTGCGGCCGTGAAGCTCCTGGAGGATGCCGGCTGCATCGTCGATGCGCCCGTCCAAACCTGCTGCGGCCAACCGGCCTACAATTCGGGCGACCGGGGCACGACACGCGATCTGGCGATGCAGGTGATCAACACCTTCCACGGCTACGACTACGTGGTCGCCCCTTCCGGTTCCTGCGCCGGCATGATCAAGGCCCATTACCCGGAGCTTTTCGAGGAAGATCCCAACTGGCGCGCCAAGGCCGATGTGCTGGCCGCCAAGACCTATGAGCTCACGAGCTTCCTGGTCGACGTCATGAAGGTCACCAGGGTGGAGGCCGCCTTCGACGGCACCGTCACCTATCACGATTCCTGCTCGGGGCTTCGCGAGCTCAAGGTCAGAAGCCAGCCGCGCAAGCTGCTCGCCAGCGTGGAGGGCCTGACCCTCGTCGAGATGAAGGACAGCGACGTGTGCTGCGGCTTCGGCGGCACCTTTGCCGTCAAGTACAGCGATATCTCCGGCGCCATCGTCGACGCCAAGGCCAAGAACGTCGAGGCGGCCAAGGCCCCGACCCTGCTCGCGGGCGATCTCGGCTGCCTCCTGAACATGGCGGGCAAGCTCAGCCGGGACGGCACGCGCGTTCAGGTGCGCCACGTGGCGGAGGTTCTGGCGGGAATGACGGACGATCCGCCGATCGGTGTCGCCAAAGCTGAAACCGTCAAGTAAAACTCTCCCATGAATGTTCACTCCACTTCTCCCGAATTCAAGCAGAACGCCGCGCGGGCGCTGAACGACAGCCAGCTGCAGAAGGCGCTTGGCAACGTGAAGCAGGGCTTCATCGACAAGCGCCGGATGGCGGCCGACAAGCTGCCGGAATTCGAGGCGCTGCGGGACTCGGCGCGCGACATCAAGAACCATACTCTGGAGCATCTCGACCTCTATCTCGAAGCCTATGAGGAGAAGGTGAGATCTTCAGGCGGGCACGTGCATTTCGCCCGGGATGCGCAGGAAGCCCGCGACATCATCCTGACCATCTGCCGCGAGGCCGGCGCGAAGACGGTGACGAAGGGCAAATCCATGATCTCTGAGGAGATCGAGATCAACCATCACCTCGAAGAAAACGGCATCCGGCCGATCGAGACCGACCTCGGCGAATACATCATCCAGCTGCGGGGCGAGCTGCCGAGCCACATCATCGCGCCGGCCGTCCACCTCAACGCCACGCAGGTGGAAGAAGATTTCCGGCGCGTTCACACCCATCTCGACGCCAAGCGCGATCTCTCCGAGCCGGTGCAGCTGCTGACCGAAGCGCGGGCCGTGCTGCGCGAGCGCTTCCTCGCGGCGGATGTGGGCATCACCGGCGCGAACTTTTTGGTGGCCGAGACCGGCACCTCGATCATCGTCACCAACGAGGGTAACGGCGATCTCACCCAGATCCTGCCGAAGACGCATATCGTGCTGGCTTCCCTGGAAAAGCTCGTGCCGACGCTGGAAGACGCGAGCCAGCTTCTGCGCGTGCTCGCCCGTTCGGCCACGGGCCAGGAGCTTTCGGTCTACACCACCTTCTCCACCGGCCCGCGCCGCAGCACGGATGCGGACGGACCGGAGAACTACCACGTGGTACTCATCGACAACGGCCGCTCCGCCATGCTCGGCACGAGCTTCGAGGAAATGCTGCGCTGCATCCGCTGCGGCGCCTGCATGAACCATTGCCCAGTCTATCATGCGGTCGGCGGGCACGCCTATGGCTGGGTCTATCCCGGCCCGATGGGTGCGGTGCTCACCCCATCGCTGATCGGCGTCGACAAGGCGGGCCACCTGCCCAACGCCTCGACCTTCTGCGGGCGCTGCGAGAGCGTGTGTCCGGTGCGCATCCCACTGCCGAAGCTCATGCGCCATTGGCGCGAGCGCGAATTCGAGCGGCACCTGACGCCGGCGACCGTGCGCTCCGGCCTTCATCTCTGGGGCTTCTTCGCCAAGCGCCCTGCCCTCTACCGGCTGGCGACCCGCGTCGCCATGGGCGCTCTCGGCTTTGCCGGACACCGGCGCGGACGCTTCTCATGGCTGCCGATGGCGAAGGGCTGGACCAAGTACCGCGACTTCCCCGCTCCGCAGGGCGAGACCTTCCAAGCCCGCTGGAAGCGCGAGCGCAAGGGAGCCTCCGCATGAGCGCCCGCGACGATATCTACGCCAACATTCGCCGCTCGCTCGGCGTCAATGGCAGCGAGAAGATCCGCCAGCAGATGGTGGCTGACCGCCTGGAGCGCGCGCCCAAGGGCGTGATCCCCCAGCGCGGTCAGGTCTCGGGCGCGGAGCGGATCGCGCTCTTCAAGACCATGGTCGAGACCTCGCTTGCCACGGTGACGGAAGTGAAGTCTCCCGCCGAGGTGCCGCAATCCATCGCGCTCTTCCTGCGCAACCACAACCTGCCGGCCACATTGCGCATGGGCGACGATCCGCGCCTCAAGGCCATGCCCTGGGCGGAGACCACCCTCGATATTGCCCATGGTCCGAGCGAAGGCCGCGACCTCAACGCCGTGAGCCACGCCTTCGGCGGCATCGCGGAATCCGGCACGCTGGCGATGGTCTCAGGCCACGAGAACCCCTCGACCCTCAACTTCCTGCCCGACAACCACATCATCGTGGTCTCGGCCAAGGACATCGCCAGCGATTACGAGGCCGTCTGGAACCGCATCCGCTTCGCCTACGGCAAGGGCACCATGCCGCGCACGGTGAACTGGATCACCGGCCCCTCCCGCTCCGGCGACATCGAGCAGACCCTGCTGCTCGGCGCCCATGGCCCGCGGCGGCTGCATGTTGTGGTGGTGGGGGATTAGGACCTGCACAGCCGTCCGTAACACCCTCCACGTCATCACCGGCCTCGTGCCGGTGATCTCGATTAATAAATGCGCGGCACTTCTCATCATCGGGATGGCCGGGACAAGCCCGGCCATGACGTGAACGTTTCACGCAATCGCACCATTATTCCGAACTCTAAGCAGTCTCGATTCGACAAGTTTCCCGGCCCGGCCATAATCGCCCGGAAGAGCAGCCCTCACGTCTGGAGCTTCGGCATGTCCATCCCGACACTGATCTTCCGCACCATCCGCTGGTCGGCCTGGGACGGCTGCGAGGCGGGGATGGAGCATGTGGATGTGCGCCCGGCCGATGGCGGGATCGCCGTTTCAGGAGTCATCATCGCCCAGGAGGAAGGAACCCGGTTCGGCCTGTCCTACCGCCTGAGGCTGGATGCCCTCTGGCACACGAAGGATGTCGTCGTCAGGACCACCTCAGGTCACGTGCTGCATCTGGAGAGCAACGGCAAGGGCTCCTGGCAGGAGAACGGCAAGGAGCGGCCGGATCTCCAGGGCTGCATCGATATCGACATCCAGGCCACTCCGTTCACCAACACCTTGCCGATCCGGCGGCTCGGCATGAAGACCGGCGAGAGCACGGAAATCCGCCTCTGCTACATCACCGTGCCCGATCTGGCCGTCTTCCCCTCCGATCAGCGTTACACCGCCATCGATTCCACCCTGCTCTACCGTTTCGAGAGCCTGGAAAGCGGCTTTACCGCCGAGCTTCCCGTGGATGAGGACGGGTTCGTCCTCGACTATCCAGGATTGTTCAAGCGCCTGGCTTAAGCGTAACAGCTTAACCGTGACATCTGGGCACATGCAATTGTGCTGGCGCCCGGCCGTATTCTCAGCTAAGTATTTGAAATCGCATGTAGTTTTTAGTCATTCTAAACTAGAACAACAATGATCGTCTGCTCCTGCAACATCCTCTCCGACGGTGATGTCAAAGCGTGCCTCAGGCCGGGACCGGAATGTCCCCGCACACCGGCGCAGGTCTATCGCTGTCTCGGCTGCAGCCCCAATTGCGGGCGCTGCGCACGGACGATCCGCGCCATCATGGACCAGGCCCTGAGCGATGCGGGCGTGGAGCCCATCGCGGCCTGCAACCGCGGCTGCTGCCCGACCGTCCTCGAAAAGGCGGCGGCCGAACCCACTCTTTGAATAAAGGGGCTTCCGCACTACTTCATAAATCCTCTAAAGAAGGAGCCGGCGCATCCGGCGGCCGAATGGACGAGAGGGTAGGATGAAGGGCGATCCCAAAGTTATCGAGTATCTCAATCGCGGCCTGCGCAGCGAGCTGACCGCGGTCAACCAGTACTGGCTCCATTACCGAGTCCTGGACGATTGGGGATACAAGGAACTTGCGAAGACCTGGCGCAAGGAATCCATCGAAGAGATGCACCACGCCGACAAGTTCATCGAGCGCATCATCTTCCTCGAAGGCTTCGCCAACCTGCAGGTGCTCGACCCTCTGCGCATCGGCCAGACCATCCAGGAAATCCTCGAGGCGGACCTTGCGGCCGAATACGATGCCCGCAACCTGTACGGCGAGGCGGCCGCCTATTGCGAAAGCGTCGGAGACCGGGTGTCCAAGAACCTGTTCGAGGAGCTGATGAAGGACGAGGAAGGCCATATCGACTTCCTCGAGACCCAGCTCAACCTCGTCGAGCAGGTCGGCGTCGAGCTCTATGCCCAGAAGCATATCGGCGGGCTCGAAAGCGACCACGATTGATATCCTGCTTTACAGAAAGGTCGGCTCGAAAACGGCATAACCCTGAGCCCTCATCCTGAGGGCCGCCGAAGGCGGTGTCTCGAAGGATCAGGGCGATTCCAGTGCTCTCTGGATTCTCCTTCGAGACGCAGCTGCGCTGCTCCTCAGGATGAGGGTAGAGATTACGAGCAGATTGGATGGCCCGCCTCTCAGGCGGGCCGTTCTCGTTTCAAGCCGGCGCCGCAAGCTTTCCCGGCTCCTCGATGGCAGCGATCGGCAGGGTCACGAGGCGCAGTTCCGGATCGTCCGGATCGATCTTGATCGAGAAGCCGAGGCTGCGGCACATGTCGAGCATGGTGGAATTCTCGCGCAGCACCTGCCCGTCGATCTCGCGCAATCCTTCGACCTTGGCCCACTCGATCATCAGCCGCATCAGCTCCCAGCCGAGGCCGAGCCCTTTCAGGTCGGAGCGGAGCAGGATGCCGTATTCTCCCGTCTCGTGGTTCGCATCCGCATGGAGACGGACCGCGCCCATCATCTCGCCACTCTCGTCGTCGAAGGCGACGAAGGCGATGGCACGCGCATAATCGAGCTGCGTCAGGCGGGCGAGGAAGGCATGGCTGAAATCGCGCACCGGCGCGAAGAAGCGAAGGCGTAAATCCTCCGGGGTGATCTTCTCGAAGAAGCGCTTGAACTTCTCCTCGTCCTCCGGACGGACGGGCCGCACGAAGGCTGTCTTCCCGTTGCGCAGCTTGATATGGCGTTCCCATTCCTTGGGATAGGGCCGCACCGCAAAGCGCGGATGGCCGCTGCCCTTCCGGGTCTCGGGCGCGACCGCCACACGCGCATCGACCGCGATCACGCCAGAATGGTCGGCGAGCAGCGGGTTGATGTCGAGCTCGCGGATCTCGGGCAGGTCGGCCGCCATCTGCGCCAGCTTCACCAGCGTCAGGGCAATCGCCCCCTCGTCGGCGGCGGGGACGTCGCGATAGGCCTTGAGCCGGCGCGACACGCGGGTGCGGGCGATGAGATCGTTGGCAAGCTTGAGATCGAGGGGCGGCAGCGCCAGCGCCTTGTCGTTGATCACCTCGACCGCCGTGCCGCCGCGCCCGAAGAGCACCACGGGGCCGAAGGAGGGATCGTCCGCGAGGCCGACGATCAGCTCGCGGGCCTTCGCCCGCCGCACCATCGGCTGGACGGTGACGCCGGTCACGTGGGCCTGCGGCTTCAGGCGCGCGGCGCGCTCGAAGATCTCGGCGGCGGCCTTCCTGACTGCTTCCTCCGTCGTCAGGTCGAGCTTCACGCCGCCGATATCGGATTTGTGCACGATGTCGGGAGAGAGCACCTTGACCGCCACCGTCCCGCCCTCGGCGATGATGGGGCGGGCGGCCTCTGCCGCCTCCTCCGGCGTCGTCGCGAGGATGACCGGAGCCGTCGGGATGTCGTAAGCCTTGAGGAGCGCGTTGACCTCGAGCGGATCGAGCCAGCGGCGGTTCTGTTCGAGAACATGGGCGACGATGGCCCGGGCCGCCTCGGTGTCGGGCACGAAATCGTGGGGCAGGTTGTCCGGCGTCTCCATCAGCTGTTCCTGCGCCTCCCGGTAGCGCACGAGCTGAATGAAGCCCCGGACCGCGTCCGCCTCGGTCGCGTAATGCGGGACCCGTGCCTCCTCGAAGACGCGGGCCGAATCCGGATCCTCGCCGATCCAGGCCGCGAAGACCGGCTTCTGGCGATAACCCTTCGAGCGGTCCTTCCTGACCACATCGGCAATGGCGGCGGCGACGTCCGAGGCACCGGCGATGGCCGTGGGCACGTTGAGGATGAGGATAGCGTCGTTATCCGGATCGGCGAGCAGCGCCTCGAGAGCGCCGGCATAGCGGGCGGGATCCGCGTCGCCGACGATGTCGATCGGGTTCGCATGGGACCAGGTCGGCGGCAGGAAGGCGTCGAGGGCGGCCCGCGTCTTCTCCGACAGGGCGGCGAGCGTGCCACCGAGATCGATCAACCGGTCGACGGCGAGAACCCCGATGCCACCGCCATTGGTAAGAACTGCCAGCCGGCTCCCAGGAAACGGCTTCTGACGCCCGAGGGTCTCCGCAGCGGAGAAGAGCTGGTCGAGATCGAGCACGCGCAGCAGGCCGGCGCGGCGGAAGGCGGCATCATAGACCGCATCGGAACCCGCCAGCGCGCCCGTATGGGTGGCAGCGGCCTTCGCCCCTTGGGCATGGCGCCCGGCCTTGATGACCACCACCGGCTTCACGCGGGCGGCAGCGCGGGCCGCCGACATGAACTTCTGCGCGTTATCGATGGATTCGATGTAAAGCAGGATCGCCCGGGTGCCGGCATCGGCCGCGAAGAAGTCCAGGCAATCGCTGAAATCGACGTCGACCTTGTCGCCCAGGGACACGATGGCCGAGAACCCCACATGTCGCTGCGCCGCCCATTCCACCAGGCCCGCAGCCAACGCACCCGATTGCGACACGAGCGCGAGATCGCCCGGTTTCGCGCTGTGGGCCGCGAAGCTCGCGTTCATTTTGACCCGTGGCGCCAGCACGCCGATGCAGTTGGGACCGACGATGCGCAGCCCATGGGCGCGGGCCGCAAGCCGGACCTGATCGCCGAGCGAGTTCGCCCCGTACCCCATCCCCGCCGTCGCGACGATGGCGGCGCTCACGCCGACCTCGCACGCCTCCTCGATGACGCCGAGCACCCTGGCCGGAGGCACGGCGACGATCATGAGATCGGGCACCTCGGGAAGCGCGGACAGAGAGGGAAAGCAGGGCCTTCCCTCGATTTCGACATGGTGAGGATTGACGGAAAAGATCTCGCCCTCGTAGCCGCCCGCAATCAGATTGCGCAGGAAGGTCAGGCCGAGGGAGTTCGGACGCGGGCTCGCGCCGATCACGGCGATCGAGCGCGGAGCGAAGAGCTTATCGAGGCGATAGGTGGACATGGCGATCCTTCGTCTCGCGAGGCGTCGATATCATGGCGGACCGGAGGGGTCCTGATCCTATATAGGCGCAAACATCCGGATCGGGCCGTTTTAACGTGATCGATCGCCCGTCCACCGGTAATGGGCATCCGGCTCCCGCTCCTCGTTGGCGGAGCCGTCTGCCAGGGCGACGAGCGCGAAGCCCTGCCGCTCGTAGAACCGGCGAGCCTGTACGTTCCGCTGGAAGGTCCAGAGATTCAGCTCGGACTGCGCCTCCTTCGCGACGGACAGCAGTGCCTGCCCCACGCCCCGGCCATGCCGGGCGGGATCGACGTAGAGGTGATCGAGCCAGCCCGGACGAAAAGCAGCGAAGCCGGTGGGCCGCCCTTCGGCTTCGGCCAGCCAAATCGTGCATGAGGCGAACACGTGCCCTTGAAAGAACGCCAAATCCTCCGCCGGCGTGTGGAGGTCGGGCAGATACGGCAGGCAGGTCTCCCGCACATGGCGGTGCAGCCGCGCGATAGCCGGCATGTCCACGAGATCGGCGCGGCGCAGGGTGAAACCCGTCACTATTCCGCCAGAACCCGCGTCGGCGGGAAGATCACCTCCACGAGGGTGCCTTCGCTCGGCTGGCTCGCAATCTGCAGCGCCCCCCGGTTCGCCTCGACCAGAGCCTTGGTGAGAGGAAGACCCAGGCCCGTGCCACCCCGCTTGCGCGACGTGGCGAGCTGGCGGAAGGGCTCGAGGGCGGCCTCCACCTCTTCCGGCGTCATGCCGATGCCGGTATCGCGCACCCGGAACGCCACCTCGCCCCTGTCCGTCATGGCGGTGGAAACGATCACCTGCCCGCCCGCATCGGTGAACTTGATCGCGTTGGACACGAGGTTGAGCACGATCTGGCGCATGGAACGCTCGTCGGCGACCACCGGCGGCAGCTTGGGCGCAAAGCTCATGCGCATGACGATCCGGTCGCGCGCTGCCTGGGGCTGCAGCAGGGTCACGCAGGACGAGACGAGCTCGTTGAGGCTCACACCGGTAAACGACAGTTCGAGCCGGCCAGCCTCGATCTTCGCAAGGTCCAGAAGATCGTTCACGAGGCTGATCACGTGCGAGCCGGAGGCGTGAACGTCCTTGAGATATTCCTTGTACCGGTCGTTGCCGATCGGCCCGAACCGCTCCTCGAGCATAACCTCGGCGAAACCGAGGATGGCGTTCAGAGGCGTGCGGATCTCGTGGCTGATCTTGGCCAGCAGATCGGATTTCTGGGCGCTCGCCTCTTCGGCCGCGTGCTTGGCGCCGATCAGCTCACCCTCGGCTTTTTTGAAGACGGTGATGTCGCGTAAGACGGCGCAGTAGCGGCGATCCGGCCCATCGCCCAGACGGCCCATGGTCATGAAGAGCGGGATCGATCCGCCCTGGCGCTCCCGCCCGAGAACCTCGCGGCCGTCGTTGAGCAGGCTTGCGACACCGGGCGAGCGCAGGCTTTCGAGATAGTCGAGAGCGACCATATGGCTCTCCGGCGCCAGAAGCACCGTAATGGCATCGCCTGCAACCGCCCGCTCGTCATAGCCAAAGAGCGCCTCGGCCGACCGATTGAGGGAGAGAATCCGCCCTCTCTCGTTGAGCACGATGACGCCGTCGGTTGCCGTGTCGAGAATGGCCTCGAGCTCCTGGATGCGGCTGTCGCGCGGCGGCGGCAGGATCTCGGCTCGGGAGGCCTTTCGGATGACCATCAGCTCCCCTGCCGCGCCATCCCATTCGGCGACCGAGGAGCGCACGGCGACGGAAATATTCTCGCCAGCCTGGGTGGTAAGCGCGAGGGAAGAATCCTCGTCGCTCCTGTCCCCGAGTGCCGGAGAGCCGCGGAAAAGATGCACGAGACCGCCCTCGGCTCGGATCCGGTCGACATCGCCATAGCCGGTCAGGTCGAGCAGGAAGCGGTTGGCGAATAGAATTTTCTCGCCGCGATGGACCAGAATTCCGATCGGCAGCCGGTCGAGAATTCGGTTATCGCTGACCGGCACGAAGGGAGGGAGAGTTTCCGCCTCCCGTCCCGCCTCGGTCCTATCGGCGGCAGGGGCGGTATCCGGTTCGGTGATGGGGGATGGCGTGTCCTCCGCGAGGCGGGCACCGAGCGCGCGCGCAATTTCGCGAAAGGCACTGCGCTCCGCGTTGGAAAGGCTCGAGGTCGGCTGCTTTGCCACCGGGGCCGGTTCGACAGGCTTCGGCTCGGACGGGACCGTATTGGACAGAGCTTCCGCGACCTGGTTGCGCAGGTCGCTGAACCACGTATCCTCCCCGCGCGGCTCGCTTTCCGCGTCCTGGGTCTGCTGCATCTCCTCGGGCGGCCGGAACGGCAGCGTGTCGTCGTTGACGAGGCTCTGCGCGATCAGGTCCGCGGTGGGATGCCCCGGATCGTCCAAAGGTTCGGAATCATTCGAAGGCTGCTCGGGCGATGTCCGCTCCCGCAGGGCGTCCATGCGCAGGAGACCGAAGCCCCGGAAGCCGACCAGTTCTCGGTTCGCGCCGAAAACCGGCATTCCGGCCCAGTCCACGGGCACCTGCATCCGCGATTGATCGATGCTCCAGAGAACCGTCCGCCCGCTTCCGGTCTTCATGTTAGCAAACAAAGCCGCCACGGCGCCGTCCGGGTCCTCCACTCTCGATCGGGACAGCTCATCCCAGGTCAGCCCGACGATGTTGCCGGCCATGGCACCGACGGCCTGGGCGAGATCCGGCGAGACATCCGTGAACCGAGTCTGGGCGTCCGTGTGCCATATGAAGCGGATCGGGCCTGCCTGCCGGGGTGCGGGCTCTGCCGCGGCGTCGCGCCTGGGCTTATCGAGGCTCGGGGCTTCGACTGCCTGCCGCAACGTCCGAGCGCGTGATCCGACCTTGGGCATGGGGCCTGACAGAGCTGTCACAAGAACCGTGTCGCCATCGTCGAGGGATGCTAGACGGCAGGCGCAGGCAACCGGCAGCCAGGGGCGCGTCGGATCGAGCCGCAACCGTTCCTGCCGCAGACCCTGCCAGGGAGCCTCCCCGCCGGCCAGCGTCCTGATCCGCTCGCGGGCCCGGAAATCCGGGAGCACATGTCCCGCCTCATCGGCAAAGGCCTCCCGCAGCCCGGCGGCCGACGGCGAGGCCCAGAGGAGCCTCTCCCCGCTCCTATCCCAGACCAGCACGCCGGCGTCCGGATTGGCGAGAAAGCGCCATTCCGCTTCCGCGGCAAGCCGGGCAATCAACGCTTTGAATGGATGGGGACCACCGTCCGTCATCAACGGTCCTTGCTGCCTGTATCCCGGAGTCATGTCCGATTGAGCTTCTAGACTAATATCCGCGGCCAAGCATGCAAGGCGGCGCACTTGAATCCTTTTACTTTGAGGTAACCTTAATAGGCGAAGGCATAAGACAGTTGATTTTGCAATGCACAATGTGATATTGCAGTGCACAAATGCCTGACAACGAGGAGCAGCCCATGGCAACGAACCAGACCCAAAACTACGAAATTCCGCCGGAAATGCGCGACTTTGCCGAGAAGAGCGTCGAGCAGGCCCGCAAGGCCATCGACGGCTTCATGAGCGCCGCCCAGAAGACGGCCGATACGTTTGAAGGCTCGGCGACTACGGTCCAGGCCAGCGCCAAGGATGCCGCCCGCAAGACCTTCTCCTATACCGAGCAGAACCTGTCGGCTGCCTTCGACCTCGCCCAGAGGATGGTGCGCGCGAAGGACATGCAGGAAGCGATGCAGATCCAGGCCGAGTTCGTTCGGACCCAGTTCGAGTCGATGCAGGCCCAGATGAAGGAATTCGGCTCCATGGCTCAGTCGGCCATGAAGCAGCCGGGCACCAAGAAGTAGTCTCTTCTCCCTGAAAACTTGCGAGGACGTCACGATGGCGGAAGTGAAGAAGCCGAGAGCCAAGAGTACAGCCAAGAGCGTGCATAAGGCCGATCTCGTTGAGATGGCGGCCGTGTCGGCAGCCGAGACTGTGGAGGCTATCGTGGAAGCGAAGCCTGCATCGCTGCCTGCAATCGCGCCAAAGCCGATCGAGGCCGGCGCTCTCTTCTCCTCCGCAAAGAAGCAGAGTGATGTCCTCCGCAAGGCCATGAGCGAGGCGGTGACCGCCTCGGCAAAGGGCGCCCTGGAGGTCAATGACAAGATCATCGACGCCGTGAACACCCAGCGCAATGTCGCGCTCGACCTGTGGCGCTCGGCGATCAGTCCCTCCCCTCTCCCCGAAGCGTTCAAGGCGCAGACCCACGCGACGAAGCAAGCCTATGAGGCCGCCTCCGCCCAGTGGAAGGACATCGCAGAGACCACGACACTGTGGTTCACCCGCAGTCTCGAGCCGCTGCAATCGGCGCTTCACCGGCCCGGGCGCTGATCGCCCTATCCGGCGAAACCCGCATGCTTTAAGGCTCGGTCGTTCCGACCGGGCCTTTTTCATGTCGCTGTCACCCGTCCCCGCCGCCATCGCCGTTATCGTTCACGAAGGCCGGACCTTGCTCGTGCGGCGCGCAAACCCGCCCGACGCGGGCCTGTGGGGCTTTCCCGGCGGCAAGATCGAATTCGGAGAGACGGTGAAGGATGCGGCGATGCGCGAGCTTCTCGAGGAGACCGGCGTCGTGGCGCAGGCGCAGGACATCATCACGACGCTCGACATCCTCGTGCATGATCCATCGGGCGCGATGCGCCAGCACTACATCCTGATCGCCGTGCAATGCCGCTGGATATCGGGCGAACCTGTCGCGGGAGACGATGCGCTCGAGGCCCGCTGGTTCCCGATCGCAGAGCTCGATCCCGATCGCATCGCCATGAGTGCGGATGTGGACTCGATCGCGCGGCGCGCTCAGGCGCTGGCTTCGAACCCGGGCGAGAATCCCGACGGCCTGCACGAGAGATGAAGAAAAAGGCCTCGCCCGTTCGAGGCGAGGCCAAGTTTTTGTCTCTTGCTTTGAGGCCTCTCGGCCGAACGTCACGGCGCGATCTGCGCACAATCGACCTGCGGTCTCAAGGGGAACGCCGGCTTCATGGTTGATGAATGCTCAACGTTCATAAAGCATCAATCATGTTTGCAATGCCGATGGCCGCTCATATTGCAACAATCTCTCGCGATCCCTTATTAGACCCGTGACAGGCAATAAATGCCTATCCCTCCTCTGTCGTTAAGCACGGATTACAGTAATGCGTACCACTGCTCTTGGACTGCTCGCGGCTTCTGCGGCTATCGCCATCGCGGCTTCGACGGCCCACGCGGCTGACCTGCCGGGCCGCTATGCTCCTGCTCCTGCCTACAACGCGATGCCGCTTTTCACCTGGACCGGCTTCTACGCCGGTCTGAACGCCGGCTACGGCTGGAACGTGGGTGACAGCCGCTTCTACGATCCGGCCTTCGGCACGGTTCGAGGCCGCCGCGGCGGCGGCTTCGTCGGCGGCGCCCAGGCTGGCTACAATTATCAGTTCGGCATGTTCGTGGCCGGCGTCGAGACCGACCTTCAGTATGCCGCCGTCGGCAATAAGGGCGCCTCCTACGGCACCACCTATTACTCGGGCGATTCGGATGGTTTCTTCGGCACGATCCGCGCCCGCGCGGGCGTCGCCTTCGACCGCGCTCTCGTCTACGGAACCGGCGGCTTCGCTTACGGCGACATCGGCGGCAACCGCGGCTACGATCCGGTGCTCGGCTATCACAGCGGCGACGAGATCAATTGGGGCTGGACCCTCGGCGGCGGCGTGGAATACGCCATTACCAACAATTTCACCGCCAAGGTCGAAGGCCTCTATGTCGATCTCGACACGAAGGACAACTACAACCTCGGCGGCCGCGTCAACGTGGACCGGGATGCGGAATTCGGCGTGCTGCGCGCCGGCGTGAACTACAAGTTCAACTGATCGCCGCAAAGACGCGAGGAAGAAAAGGCCCGGTGGCAGCACCGGGCCTTTTGCTTGATCAGGGATCGTTCATGCCGACGGGCGGCTTGAGATGGCGCGTCTGCGTCTCGCGCCGCTTGAGATCGAGCAGGCGCCGCGCTGCGATCCCGCCCGGCTCGGAGGAATAAAGCCTCTTGCTGAGCGCCTCGATCTGCCAGCGCTGCAGTTCGAGCAGAGCCTGCAAAGCCCTGACCCGCACTTGCAGGTCGCGCGCGTCCTTCAAAGGGTCTGGTCCGCCCGCCGTCATGGGACCATCCCTGACAATCTTGGGATGAATCATGTTTGAACGCAAAAATGAAAGAGCCCGATTCCTATCATCTCTGTCCGTCAGGAACATAGTCTCGACAGGGGGCAATAAACGACAATTAAGGATGAGGTTATTGGCGCTCAAGCTGGGCACTTTTGAGACGGAACCGTGGCCGTTCCGGCCCAGGCATCTTCAGACTTCTCTAACCGCGGCCGTGAATGATCGGCGGCAGGGCTTCTCTCCCCTGCGACATCGACAACGGGGAACGGCCTTCGGTCGAGGCACGTTCCGTTCCTGTGCGATAGGACACATCTGTATGGCCTCGGGCGTGGTGTTCTCCGAGCGTTGGGAGAATCGGTCAATGCGCTCCTCTTCGATTGCAATGATGTCGGGCATCATGATGGCCCTGGCTCTCGGCTCGGCCGCCCAGGCTCAGTCGGCCGATACCCGCATCGCGTCCATGCCCTTCGACGAATGCCTCGCGATCATCGACGAGGCGGCGCAGGAGATGGATGAGGAGCCGGTCAAGCTTGTCAGCACGAGCGACATGGTCACCGTCCGACTGAGCGCATCGGATGGCTTCGTCACGGTGTCCTGCGACCGCAGCAGCAAGCGGATGACTCTCACCAAGAGCCCGGTTCCGGCCGCCGCCGGCATGACGGCCTCGCGCTGAAGCTTAAGCGGTTTGCCCGAGCATAAAGGAAAACGGCGAGCCGAGGCCCACCGTTTCGCTGAGAGCGGAGCCGGTTTTCACTTCTTCCGGTTGTAGACGTCGAGGGACACCGCTGCGAGCAGCACGAGGCCCTTGATGACCTGCTGGTAGTCGATGCCGATGCCGAGGATCGACATGCCGTTGTTCATGACGCCCATGACGAAGGCGCCGATGACGGCGCCCGTCACCTTGCCGACACCGCCCGTCGCCGAGGCGCCGCCGATGAACACGGCCGCAATCACGTCGAGTTCGAAGCCGAGGCCAGCCTTCGGAGTCGCCGTGTTGAGGCGCGCGGCGAAGATCAGGCCGGCAAGCCCCGCCAGCACGCCCATGTTCACGAAAGTCAGGAAGGTCAGGCGCTCGGTCTTGATGCCTGACAGCTTGGCCGCCTTCTCGTTCCCGCCCAGCGCATAGATGCGCCGGCCGATCGTGGTGCGATTGGTCACGAACGCATAGAGCGCGATCAGCACGGCCATGATGACGAGGACGTTCGGCAGGCCGCGATAGGTGGCCAGAAGATAGCAGAAAGCGATCACGAGCACGGCCAGCAGCGCGTTCTTGAAGGCGAACAGGCCGAAAGGCGCCGTCTCGACGGCGTGCTTCAACTGGTTGGCGCGGCTGCGGAAGCTGAAATAGATGATCACCGCGACGCTTGTGGCGCCGAGGAACAGCGCGGTGTAGTTGAAGCCCTCGCCGCCGAAGACATCGGGAATGAAGCCCGAGCTCAGGCGCTGGAACACCACCGGAAACGGTCCGACCGACATGCCGCCGAGAAGCGCCAGGGTGAGCCCCTTGAAGACGAGCATGCCGGCAAGCGTGACGATGAAGGACGGGACCTTGAAATAGGCCACCCAATAGCCCTGCGCAGCGCCGATCATGCCGCCCACGATCAGACAGGCGATGGTGGTCGTGACAGGATCGATCCCCCACCGGACCATCATCATGGCCGCGAGCCCGCCGACGAAACCGACGATGGAGCCGACCGACAGGTCGATATGCCCGGCCACGATCACGAGCAGCATGCCGAGCGCCATGATGACGATGTAGCTGTTCTGCAGCACAAGGTTGGTGAGGTTGAGCGGCCGCAGCAGCGTGCCGTCGGTCACCACCTGGAAGAACAGCATGATGACCAGGAGCGACAGCAGCATGCCGTAATCGCGGAAATGGGTTTTGACGAATTCCATCCACGACGTCTTCTGCTGGGGAACGTGAAGCTCTTCAGCGGTTCTCGTGTCCATCTCAGCGTCTCCCGGACTTAACGATGGCGTGCATGATCTTTTCTTGAGATGCCTCGGCAATATCGAGCTCGGCGATCAGGGAGCCCTCGTTCATCACATAGATCCGGTCGCACATGCCGAGCAGTTCCGGCATCTCCGAGGATATCATGAGAACGCCCTTGCCGGCATCGGCCAGCCTGTTGATGATCGTATAGATTTCGTACTTGGCCCCGACATCGATGCCCCGGGTCGGCTCGTCCAGAATGAGGATCTCCGGGTCGGAGAAGAGCCATTTGCTCAAGACCACCTTCTGTTGGTTGCCACCCGAGAGATTGACCGTCTCCTGGAACACGCTGGGGCTGCGGATGCGCATCTTGGCCCGGTAGTCGTTGGCGACCGCCAGTTCCCGGATGTCGTCGACGACGAGGTATTTCGAGACGCCGTCGAGGTTCGCCAGCGTGACGTTCTTGCGGATGTCCTCGGCGAGAACCAGGCCGTAGGTCTTGCGGTCCTCGGTGGCGTAGGCGATCCCGTTGGAGACGGCCTTCTCCACCGAGCTCACGTCGATCTCCTTGCCGTGCAGGCTCACCCGGCCGGAAATGTTCTGGCCGTAGCTGCGGCCGAAGAGGCTCATGGCGAATTCCGTCCGCCCTGCCCCCATCAGCCCGGCGATGCCGACGATCTCGCCGCGCCGGATGTTCAGGTTGACGTTCTTGACCACCTGCACATGGTTGTGGAGCGGGTGATAGGCCGACCAGTTCTCGACCTGGAAGATCGTCTCGCCGATCTTCGGCTCGCGCTTGGGGTAGCGATCTTCCATGGTGCGGCCGACCATGCCGCGGATGATGCGGTCCTCGCTCACCTCCTCCGCCCGGCAATCGAGGGTCTCGACGGTGCCGCCGTCGCGCAGGACGGTGATGGAATCGGCGACCTTCGAGATCTCGTTGAGCTTATGGGAGATCAGGATCGAGGAGATGCCCTGCGCCTTGAACTGGAGCAGCAGGTTCAGAAGCGCGTCGCTGTCCTTTTCGTTCAGGCTTGCGGTCGGCTCGTCGAGGATCAGGAGCTTCACCTTCTTGGAGAGCGCCTTGGCGATCTCCACGAGCTGCTGCTTGCCGACGCCGAGATTGGTGACCAGCGTCTCCGGCGACTCGCTCAGGCCCACCACCTTGAGCAGATCCTTCGTGCGCGAGAAGGCCAGCGACCAGTCGATGATGCCGTATTCGGCCTGCTCGTTGCCGAGAAAGATGTTTTCCGCAATCGACAGGAGCGGCACCAGGGCCAGTTCCTGATGGATGATGATGATGCCGAGCTTCTCGCTGTCGGCGATGCCCTTGAAGCGGCGCTCCTCGCCCTCGTAATGGATCTCGCCGGAATAGGAGCCGTGCGGATAGACGCCGCTCAGAACCTTCATCAGCGTCGACTTGCCGGCGCCGTTCTCACCGACCAGCGCATGAATCTCGCCGGCCTTGACGGTGATGTTGACGTCGTCGAGCGCCTTCACGCCCGGGAACGTCTTGGTGATCCCTCGCATCTCAAGGATCGCATTCATCGCAGTACCTCGGGCACCGAGTATTCCAGAACGAGCATGGACCCTGCGCGGCTGCGCAGGGTCCAATCCTTGCAAGAACCAATTACTTGAACTGGTCTTCCTTGTAGTAGCCGCTGCCGACCAGAACTTCCTTCCAGTTCGAGGCATCGACGCTGACAGGCTTCAGCAGGTAGGACGGAACTGTCTTCACGCCGTTCTCGTAGGTCTTGGTGTCGTTGACTTCCGGCTGCTTGCCGGAGAGCACGGCATCGACCATGTTGACCGTGACCTTGGCGAGCTCGCGGGTGTCCTTGAACACGGTCGAGGTCTGCTCCTTGGCGAGGATCGACTTGATCGAGGGCACCTCGGCATCCTGACCGGTGATGACCGGCATCGGCTGCTTCGGCGTGCCGTAGCCCACGCCCTTGAGCGAGGAGATGATGCCGATGCTCAGGCCGTCATAGGGCGAGAGGACCGCATCGACGCGCTTGTCGGTGTAGAAGGCGGAGAGCAGGTTATCCATGCGGGCCTGGGCGACCGCGCCGTCCCAGCGCAGGGTCGAGACCTTGTCCATGCCGGTCTGGCCGCTCGCGACCTTGAGCTTGCCGCTCTTGATGTAGGGGTCGAGAACGGACATGGCGCCGTTGTAGAAGAAGAAGGCGTTGTTGTCGTCGGGCGAGCCGCCGAAGAGCTCGATGTTGAACGGGCCCTTGCCCTCCTTGAGGCCGAGCGCCTTCTCGATGTAGCCGCCCTGAAGCACGCCGACCTGGAAGTTGTCGAAGGTGGCGTAGTAGTCGACATTCTTGGAATTGCGGATCAGGCGGTCATAGGCGATGACCTTGATGCCCTTGTCGGCGGCCTGCTGAAGAGCATCGGACAGGGTCGTGCCGTCGATGGCCGCGATTACGAGAACCTTGGAGCCCTTGGTGATCATGTTCTCGATCTGGGCCAGCTGGTTCGGGATGTCGTCTTCGGCATATTGCAGGTCGACGTTGTAGCCCTTCTCTTTGAGCACCTTGACCATGTTGTTGCCGTCGTCGATCCAGCGCGCGGACGACTTCGTGGGCATGGCCACGCCGACCGTGCCCTTGTCCTGCGCCTGGGCGGCGCCGAGCAGGCCGAAGGCTCCAAGAGCCGCGGCCGCCAATGCGGTAGTGAGTGTCTTCAAGGTCGTTCTCCCTCTCGTCCATGCCCGGGCCGCTGACATGTTGCCCAGCGCATATTCGGTATTGTTCGTTCCAGGACTCGGGTCGGCTTGGGGCTGAGGACACAGGCCGCTGCCGCCCTCGAGTCTACTACAAAGGCAGAGCTCGCCATAGGGAAGCTCCGCCCTCCAATAGACCGCCAAAGTGGTAGACCCATCCCGAGCGGCGATAAATCATACTATAATACTAATTTCGGACAAGTGTTCGGCGCTGCTGAAAATGGCCACTCGCCCGCTAATCCACGCCGGAGAACGTGTGGATCTGGACGTTCGCCAAGGCGCTCTCCGCATGCTTGATCTGCACCCGCTCTGCGGCCTGCAGGATCAGGTTCGACATGGCATCGCTTGCAGCAGGCGGATCGCGCTGCTCGATGGCGTCGAACACGGCCTGATGCTGCTGCATGACCTCCTTGAAGCGCTCGTCGCTGGAGACGGGAGAGCTGATGGTGAAGGAGGTGGCAAGCGCCGCCCCGATGACCGACCCGATCGACTGCAGGAAGGGATTTCCGGATGCCTCCAGGATGGCCTGATGGAAGATCAGATCGGCTTTGGTGAAGCCCTGTCGGCTGGTCTCGCATTCGTACATCGCGCGAAGCCCGCGATGCATCGTGGCGAGTTGCTCCGGCGTGCGCCTCACAGCGGCTGTGGCGCAGGCGAGCGGCTCCAGCATCTGCCGGATCTCGAAAAGCCATCCCAGGAAGCGAGCATCGACGCCGACCTGAAGATGCCAATCGAGAATATCGGCATCGAACATGTTCCAGTTGTTGCGATCCAGAACCTTGGTGCCGACCTTGGTCTTCGACTCGATCAGACCCTTCGCGGCCAGGGTCTTCAACGCTTCGCGCAACGCCGTGCGCGAAACCCCGAACAGCTCCATCAGCTCCGCGTCGCCCGGCAGGGTGCTGCCGATGGGGAAGTGGCCCTGCATGATGTTCTGGCCGATCCCATGGGCGACGAGATCATGAGCCGACCGCGCTCTCGAAGGCCTATGGACGCCGTGTACCAAAACCATCTTCCTACTCTTTGAAACTTATCGTGTTCGAAGCGACGCCGCCGACAGTCCGCGCTGCAGCACGATGAATGCGAACAGCAGGGCACCGATAGCGATCTTTGTCCACCAGGAACTCAGGGTTCCCTCGAAGGTGATATAGGTCTGGATCAACCCCTGGATGAGCACGCCCACGAGCGTGCCGATGATCGTTCCATAGCCCCCCGTGAGAAGCGTGCCGCCGATGACGACCGCCGCGATCGTGTCGAGCTCGACGCCGGTCGCAGCCAGGGAGTAACCCGCGGATGTATAGAAAGAAAAGACGATTCCGGCCAAGGCTGCAAGGAAACTCGACAGCATGTAGATCCGGATCGTCGTCTTCCCTACCGGCACGCCCATCAGTTCCGCCGAGGTCCTGTTGCCGCCGAGCGCGTAGACATTGGCACCGAAGCGCGTGAAATGTGCCAGGACGATGCCGATCGCGAAGGTGATCAGCATGACGATGGCGATGAAGGTCAGTCTGCCGCCGCCGGGCAGCCGAAAGGCGATGTCAGTGATCTGGCCATAGGCCGGTGCATTGATCGGGATCGAATCCGTGGTGAGCACGAAGCACAGGCCGCGGGCGAAAAACATGCCCGCCAGCGTGACGATGAAGGCCGGGATCTGGAAGGTATGGATCAGGAATCCCATGCCCGCCCCGAACAACGCGGCGATCCCGAGGATGAGGACGAAGGCCAGATAGGGATTGAGACCGTATTTCTCGATCGTGACGGCCAGGAACACCCCCGTGAAGGCGACCACCGAGCCGACCGAGAGATCGATGCCGCCCGAGAGGATCACGAAGGTCATGCCGACGGCGACGATGCCGAGGAAGGCATTGTCGGTCAAAAGATTGCCGATCACCCGGGTCGAGGCAAAGCTCGGAAACTGCGCGAGGCAGATCAGGTAGCCGACGATGAAGACGGCGAGCGTGATGAGAACCGGAAGATGACGCCGGATCATGCCTTGGCCCTCCAGACCGAACGGACGGCCGACAGAACGGGCGATTGGGCGAGAAGCACGGCGAGCACCACGATGGCTTTCACGATGAGGTTGTATTCCGGCGGGTAGCCGCTCAGCAGGATGCCGGTGTTCATCGCCTGGATGATCAGGGCGCCGACGACCGAAAGGCCCAGGCTGAAGCGGCCGCCGAAGAGCGATGTGCCGCCGATCACCACGGCGAGGATCGCATCGAGCTCGAGCCAGAGCCCGGCATTGTTGGCATCGGCGCCGCGGATGTCAGCCGTCACGATCAGACCGGCAATGGCCGCGCACAGGCCGCACCACATATAGACGGCGATGGTCACGACCTTGGTGCCGATGCCGGCATAAGCGCTCGAGCGGACATTGGCGCCGATGGATTCGATGAAGAGACCCAATGCCGTATATCGCACGATGAAGTGGGTGATGATCAGCATCACGATGGCGATCACCACCGCCATCGGCAGCATCAGGAAGGAGCCGCCACCGATGGCGGCAAAGCCCTCGCTCACGAAGGTGATGATCTGCCCTTCCGTGATCAGCTGCGCGAAGCCACGGCCCGCCACCATCAGGATCAGCGTTGCCACGAAGGGCTGGATTTCGAGAACCGCAACGAGAAAACCGTTCCACAGGCCGCAGGCGAGGCCAACCCCTACGGCAGCGGCGAGCGCAACGGGCAGCGGATAGCCCTGCGCCGTCAAGGTCGCCGCCATCGCGCCGGCAATCGCCATGACGGCGCCGACGGACAGATCGATGCCGCGGGTGGCGATGACGAGCGTCATCCCCAGAGCGAGGATGGCGACCGGAGCGCCGCGGTTCAGCACGTCGATGAGGCTGCCGAAGAGGCGCCCGTCCTGCAGGCGCAGGGCGAAGAAGTCGCGGAAGACGAGCCAGTTGACGAGAAAGACGATGAGGAGCGCAGCAACCTGCGGAAGCCCCTTGGGAAGCGTGCGCGGAACATTGGCCTGGATCATGCCGCTCATTCAATGGCCTGCGATGGTTGTCATGATGGTATCGGCACTGACCTCGTCGCCGGAGAGTTCACGCACGTGCTTCCGGTCGCGCAGAACGACGACCCGGTCGCTGTAGGAGGCGATCTCCTCAAGCTCCGACGAGATGACGAGAAGGGCAAGCCCGTCCTCGCACAGGCGCTCGATCAGGCGGATGATCTCGGCATGGGCGCCGACGTCGATGCCGCGGGTCGGCTCGTCGAGAATGAGGAAGCGCGGCTCGGTGGCAAGCCAGCGCGCAAGCAGCGCCTTCTGCTGATTGCCGCCGGAGAGAAGGCCGATGGGCTTTTCCGCATCCGGCGTGCGGATGTCGAGAAGCTTGATGAAGCGGTCCGCGATCTCGTCCTGCCTGCGCTTCGGGAGCAGGCGCAGCCACCCGCGCTGCGCCTGGAGCGCCAGGATGATGTTTTCCCGCACCGAGAGTTCCGCGACGATGCCCTCCGTCTTGCGATCCTCGGGCGTGAACCCGAACCGCAGGCGCGCGGCATCTCGCGGCGTCGCGATGCGCACGGGCTTGCCGTCGACGAAGGCCTGGCCGCTGTCGGCACGCTCGATGCCGAAGACGAGCTTCGCCGTTTCCGTACGGCCGGAGCCGAGAAGGCCCGCGAGACCCACCACCTCGCCGGGACGGACCGCCAGATCGAACGGCTCCAGGAGGCGGCGTTTGCCGTAATCCTTGAACGCGACCAGCGGCTCGCCGGTGACGGCTTTGCGCTGGTTGCGGTGGAGCGCTTCCGCCGCGAGCTCGCGGCCGAGCATCATCGATACGAGCTCGATGCGCGGCAGTTCGGAAATCGGGCGCGATCCGACGAGGCGCCCATTGCGCAGCACGGTGATCCGGTCGCAGACCGCATAGACCTGGTCGAGGAAGTGGGTGACGAAGACGATGCCGATGCCGCGGCTCTTGAGATCCCTCAGGATCTTGAAAAGCGTCTCGACCTCGTGCGCGTCGAGGCTCGCCGTCGGCTCGTCGAGGATGAGCACCTTGGCCGAGAGATCGACGGCGCGCGCGATGGCGACGATCTGCTGGACGGCCACCGAGTAGGTGCTCAGGGGATTGGCGACGTCGATGTCGAGGCCATAGCCTGCCAGAAGCTCCTCGGAGCGGCGGCGCATCTCGCCGGTGCGCACGAGGCCGAAGCGGTGCGGCTGACGGCCGATGAAGAGGTTTTCCGCCACCGACAGGTTCGGCAGCAGATTCACCTCCTGATAGACGGTGCCGATGCCAAGCGAGAGCGCGTCGGCCGGATCGCGCGCGTTGATGTCCTGCCCGTCGAGGCGAATGGTGCCGGCATCGCGCTTGAACACGCCCGTAAGCACCTTGATCAGCGTCGACTTGCCGGCGCCGTTCTCACCCAGGAGACCGTGGATTTGGCCGGCATGCAGGGTGAAGTCCACATGGTCGAGGGCCTGCACCCCCGGAAAGCCCTTCGTGAGGCCTCTGATCTCAAGCAGCTGAGGCTGTTCCGTCGTCGATGGCATCACGTCCTCGCGGGCCTATACGCGAAGCAGCAGGCGGTCGCCCGCCTGCTGCCCTGAAGCTCGAAGATCTCAGTAGAGGTCCTTGCGCTTGTCGTATTCGGCCTTTGCCGTCTCGGGTGTGTAGACCTTGGATTCCGTCTGGATCCACTTCTTGGGCGCCGTGCCGTCCTTCTTGAAGGCCGCGAGCGCATCGAGCGCCGGGCCCGCCATGTTCGGCGTCAGCTCGACCGTGACGTTGGCCTCGCCATCGGCCATCGCCTTGAAGATATCCGGCACGGCATCGATGGAGACGATCTTGATGTCCTTGCCCGGCTTCAGGCCCGCTTCCTTGATCGCCTGGATGGCGCCGATCGCCATGTCGTCGTTATGCGCGTAGACGGCGCAGATGTTCTTGCCGCCGCCCTCGGCCTTGATGAAGCTTTCCATCACTTCCTTGCCCTTGGTGCGGGTAAAGTCACCGGACTGGGTGCGGACGATCTTCATGCCGGGGTTGGCCGCGACGACCTGATCGAAGCCCTTCTTGCGGTTGATCGCCGGGCTCGAGCCGACGGTGCCCTGAAGCTCGACCACGTTGCACTTGCCGCCGGTCTCCTTCGCCAGCCATTCGCCGGCTACCTTGCCCTCGTACACGGTGTCGGAGGTCACGGCGGTGAGGTAGAGCGACTCGTCCTTCGTATCGATGGAACGGTCGAGCAGGACCACCGGGATCTTGGCGTCCTTGGCCTCTTTGAGAACTGCGTCCCAGCCCGTCGAGACGACCGGCGCGATGAAGATGGCGTCGACGCCTTGGGCGATGAAAGAGCGCACGGCGCGGATCTGGTTTTCCTGCTTCTGCTGTGCGTCGGAGATCTTGAGATCCACGCCACGCTTCTCGGCCTCGATCTTCGAGACCTTCGTCTCGGCGGCGCGCCAGCCGGATTCCGATCCGACCTGCGAGAATCCAATGGTCATTTTGTTCTGAGCGTAAGCGGCGCCTGAGGACAACATCAGCGCGGCCATGCCGATAGTCGTCAGAAGATGACGGGCCTTCATGAGATTCTCCCTAAATTTGTCGTTGCTCTTCGACTTTAGCAGCCTTATCAGCTGCCTATTAGTACTATTATATGAATCAAATTGAGCGCCTATTCAACCAAAGTCGTGGATGAGGCCGCTGGAAACGCCACAATGTTTCAAGGACAAGACAATGAGCGATGACGAAAAGCGCCAGTTGCGCAGCCAAGCCTGGTTCGGGCGCCAGGACAAGATGGGCTTCTATTACCGCTCCTTCCTGAAGAACAGCGGCTTCCCCCAGGATCAGTTCGAGGGCAAACCCGTCATCGGCATCTGCAACACCTGGTCCGAGCTGACCCCCTGCAACGCCCATTTCCGTACCATTGCCGAGCATGTGAAATACGGCGTGCTCGATGCCGGCGGCTTTCCGCTCGAGTTTCCCGTCTCGTCCCTCGGCGAGGTGACGATGCGGCCGACCGCCATGCTGTTCCGCAATCTCGCCGCCATGGACGTGGAGGAGGCGATTCGCGCCCATCCGCTTGACGGCGTGGTCCTCCTCATGGGCTGCGACAAGACCACCCCTGCCCTGCTCATGGGCGCGGCCTCCGCCGATCTGCCGACCGTCGGCGTGTCGGGCGGACCGCAGCTGCGCGGCGTCTATCGCGGCAAGTATATCGGCTCGGGCACCAACATCATCTCCATGAGCGAGCAGCTGCGCGCCGGCGAGGTGACGCTGCAGGAATTCCACGAGGCGGAAGGCGGCATGAACCGTTCCGCCGGGCACTGCATGACCATGGGCACCGGCTCGACTATGGCCTCCATGGTGGAAGCGCTGGGCGTGGGCCTGCCGGAGAACGCGGCGATCCCCGCAAGCGACGCGCGGCGCAACCACCTCGCCCGCATGGCCGGGCGTCGCATCGTCGACATGGTGCACGAGGATCTCGTGCTCTCGAAGATTATGACGCGTCAGGCTTTCGAGAATGCGATCCGCACGCTCGCCGCCATCGGCGGCTCGACCAACGCGGTCGTGCATCTTCTCGCCATGGCCGGGCGGTGCGGGATCGACCTGACCCTCGAAGATTTCGACAGGCTCGGACGCGACATCCACTGCCTGGTCGATCTCATGCCCTCCGGCCGCTTCCTCATGGAAGATTTCTACTATGCCGGCGGCCTGCCCGTCGTGCTGCGCACGCTGGGCGAACGCGGCCTGCTCCACAAAGATGCGCTCACCGCAAACGGCAAGCCGATCTGGGAGAACGTGAAGGACGCGCCCTGCTGGAACCGCGAGGTGATCACCACCTTCGAGGAGCCGTTCAAGCCGGAAGCCGGCATCGCGATCCTGAAGGGCAACCTTGCGCCGAACGGCGCGGTCATCAAGCCGTCGGCGGCTTCGCCCGAGCTGATGCAGCATACCGGCCGCGCGGTCGTGTTCGAGACCATCGAAGATCTGCACCACAGCATCGACGACGACGATCTCGACATCGACGAGACCTGCATCATGGTGCTCAAGAATTGCGGCCCCAAGGGCTATCCGGGCATGGCGGAAGTGGGCAACATGCCCCTGCCGCAGAAACTGCTCAAGAAGGGGATCCGCGACATGATCCGCATCTCGGACGCACGCATGTCCGGAACGGCCTACGGCACCGTGGTGCTGCATGTCGCCCCCGAGGCCGCCGCCGGCGGGCCGCTGGCGCTGGTGCAGAACGGTGACCTGATCACCCTCGACGTGGCAGCGCGTAGCCTGCATCTTCATGTGGAGGCCGAGGAAATGGAGCGCCGGCGCGCCGCCTGGGTTCCGCCGGAGCCACATGCGACGCGAGGCTATGCCAAGCTCTATATCGACCATGTTCTGCAAGCCGACAAAGGTGTCGATCTGGACTTTCTCGTCGGACGCACGGGCTCGCCCGTTCCACGAGACAACCACTGACCGCGACACTCAACGATATTGAAGGGAGAAACCATGTCCTTATCCGGCAAGACGTCCACGCGCCCCTATCGCGGCGTGTTTCCAGTTGCCCCAACGATTTTCGATGACGGCGGAAAGCTCGATCTCGAAGGCCAGAAGCGCGCCATCGACTTCATGATCGATGCGGGATCGGACGGCATCTGCATCCTGGCGAATTTTTCCGAGCAGTTCGTTCTGACCGACGGCGAGCGCGAGAGCGTGATGACGACCGTGCTCGATCATGTGGCGGGCCGGGTTCCGGTCATCGTCACGACGAGCCACTTCTCGACCGAGATCTGCGCCGAGCGCAGCCGGCGCGCCGAAGCCGCCGGTGCGTCGATGGTCATGATCATGCCGCCCTTCTTCGGTGCGACGCTGCGGGTTTCCGAGGCCGGGATCTACGACTTCTTCCGCAAGGTCTCCGATGCCATCGGCATTCCGATCATGATCCAGGATGCGCCCATGGCCGGCACTCCCCTGTCGGCGCCCTTCCTGGCACGCATGGCGAAGGAGATCGCCAACGTCTCCTACTTCAAGATCGAGATCGCCGGCACGGCCGCGAAGCTGCGTGATCTCATCGCGCTTGGGCAGGATGCCATCGAAGGGCCATGGGACGGCGAGGAAGCGATCACGTTGATAGCCGATCTCGATGCCGGCGCCACCGGCGCCATGACAGGCGGAGCCTATCCGGACGGCATCCGCCAGATCATCGACCCCTATTTTGCCGGCGACAAGGAAAAGGCTGCGGCGGCCTATGAGCGCTGGCTGCCGCTCATCAATTACGAGAACAGGCAGTGCGGGCTTCTGGCCGCCAAGGTGCTCATGAAGGAAGGCGGCGTCATCCGGTCGGAAGCGGTCCGTCATCCGCTGATGCCGCTGCACCCGGAAACGCGCAAGGGCCTGATCGAGGTGGCGCGCCGTGTCGACCCGCTGGTGCTGCGCTGGGGGCGGTAAGCCGGCGACGAATCGGAGTCCTTTTGCCGCGGGCTCGCAAGGCCCGCGGCCTTTTTGTCTCAAGGCGTGCCGCATTCGGGTCAAGGTTTGCTGGTGGAGTGCTGCTTTCCGGAAGAGTGGGATGCCCTCAGCGTCCGAGGCTCCCGGGAACCGAATGTCATGTGGGATGCTTTCGTCCCTGACACAGACGCACAGCGTACCTGCGTAACCCACCCTCCCCGCCTTACAAGGAACGACGATGCCCGCCAGACATTTAGGCCACACTCCGCCCGAGCGAGCCAACGAGCTGTTCGACAAAATCCTTGCGACCTCAGACGGTGCAGCCAAGACGCGCGAGCGTCTGCTGACGGATCTGAGAGACGAGCTGGAACTTCTTGCCAATCTGCAGGAGCAGCACCTGTTTCCGATCCTGCAGAAGCATGGGATGCAGGATCTGCTGGACGGCGCCATAAGCGACAACAAGGAGACCGGATCGCGTCTTGCTGAACTGGACGCGATGCCGAAGAACGGCAGCGAGTTTCTCGGCAAAGTCGACGAGTTGAGGCGCACCTTCCAGAAGCACATCCGCGACGACAGGAAGGAGCTTCTTCCGGCGATCCTTCAGGTTCTCAGCGCGGAAGAAGCCCAGGCGGTGGCGGATAAGGTCGAGGACGAGGTGGCAAGCTTCGACGAAGCGAGAGAGCCCGAGCTCGACGGGCAGGCTCACGATCTCCGGACGGTGCCCGAGGGCGTGGTCGAAATCATTCATGCGGGAACGGAAAGTGCCCAAGCCGTGACCTTCGGCGTGCACGACATTTCCCGGGAATGCCTTCGCATGTCGCATAGGCGCCTGCAGACCAACATCGATGGCTGGACCAGACTCTCGCAGTGCCGATCCCTGCAGGATCTCGCAACCGTGCAGATCTCGCTCCTCCAGGATAACCTTGAGCAGACTCTCAGCAACGGCGCGCGCCTCGCGGATCTTGCCGTTCAGCTCACCGAAACAACCGCCTGGAAAGCTGCGCCTGGAGCCCAGAAGACAACACCGCATTCCCGGGACTTCGCCTGAACGGCATCCCGGAGCGTCGCAGCAGCGGATCTGCTGCGCCTGAACGTCGATGGACAGCCTCAGTGGGGGGCCTATATCAGACCTGTCCCCCACCGAGGCACGTTTCATGCCCGAGATAGACGAAGAGCCGGCTGACGACCTGGAAGATTTCGAGGCCACGGGAAAGGTCAATTTCCGCGACTATCCCAGTTCCGGCCTCGTGGTCATCGCGGCCCTCAGTTCGGGGCTCGGCTTCATGCTGTACAAATGGCTGGGCCGGAAGCGCCGGGCGGGACAGGCCGGACCCGCCGATGGCGAGACGAACGCTCCTACAGTTACCGAGGAGCCCGGCAGCAAGTCGTCCTGAGCCGGGCCGGAAACGGCTCCAACTTTTCCTTACGTGCTGCAGCGCACTGTCTTCCTGGTCAACCGAGGGTACTCTTCGGACATTAACAGGAGGTTCACGTGGCACACGGTGCTATTTCCTTCGTTCTCGGCATTATCGCTCCCGTCGCCCTGGTGAGCTGGCTGCTCGTTCTGCACTGAGATGCAGGGGCAGCGAACGCCTCCTTCTGCCCGGCTGGCGATGACGACCCTCGAGGTCGGAGATTAATCTGAAAATCGGAATTCAGCCCTGCTTCCGTAACGGAGCGTTTACGTTTCGGGAGCAGGCTCGTGAGGTGCCTGACTGGCACGGTCCTCCCTCGATGGTCGCGAGCGCGGCCCACCTAGAGCGCCAACGGATGGGGCGCTCTTTCTTTGACCGCTCCACCGGGCAGCGCATCGAAACCTCTCCAGCCTCCGGCCGAATCCCTCATCCCCCAACCCATCGCCTTTTCGAGGCGTCGAGATGGATCCGCATCGCCGCCTGCGCCAGAAGCGAGTCCGATGCCTCCAGCGCGGCGTAGACCGCCTCATGTTCCGCAAGCGCTGCGCGCCAGCTCTCGCGGCTGTCGAACCGGACGCTGAGATGGCTCGAAATCGGGCTATGGCGCTCGTCGAAGAGATCGCGAACGATCCGCAGGAGCACCGAATTGCCGGACAGGCCCGCAAGAATCAGGTGGAACTGGCGATCCTGATCGAGCGGATCGCGTCCCTTCGCGATATCGGCCCGCATCGCCACGATCGTCGTCTGAACGGCGTCGAGGCCCTCGCGGGTCATCCGTGCGCAGGCCAAGGCGACGACCGTTCCCTCGATGGCCGCCCGCGCATCCATCAGCTCCGACGGACTTTCCCCCATCGACCGCGTCAGGCTCTCCGGCCGCTCCTCCGGCATGCAGACATAGATTCCGGAGCCGGACCGGATCTCGACGCTGCCGTCGATCTCGAGCGCGATGAGCGCTTCCCTTAAGGAGGGACGCGAGACGCCAAGCTGCTGGGCGAGATCCCGCTCAGCGGGAAGGCGGTTGCCGGGCGGAAAGGCCCCTTCGTGGATCAGGCCTCGAATGCGGTCAGCCAGATGCTGATAGAGACGCCTGGGCTCCATTGGCTTGACCTGCGACATAGAACGGCAATCCGACCACTCTAGAATTGGCCTGACCATAGGCTTCCACTTCGAACCTTGCAATGAACGATAAGCGCTTTTCCTGTGCCTTGACCGAACGGTCATTCGGGCCTTATTCCTATTGACGCTTGAATTGGCCTGACCAATTTCAACATCGTCAGAACCCTGCTTAGAACGGGGCCATTCTGAATAATCGGGAGGGAAGAAACGTGTCGCTCCTCGTCCTGCAGGATGTCGGGAAGGAATTCGGCGCCATCCGCGCCTTGTCCCACGTCAATCTCACGATCAAGCCTGGCGAGGTCGTCGGCCTCATGGGCGACAACGGCGCCGGCAAGTCGACGCTGGTGAAGATCATCGCGGGCAACTTCCCGCCGTCGCATGGCCGGGTCCTGTTCGAGGATCGGGAGGTTCACTTCACCAGGCCGATCGACGCCCGCTCCGTCGGGATCGAGGTGGTCTATCAGGATCTGGCTCTCGCCGACAACCTGACGGCAGCGGCCAACGTATTTCTCGGACGCGAATTGCGGCGCAAGGTCGGCCCGTTCTCGTTTCTCGATCATGCAGGCATGAACCGGCGGACTGCAGAACTCTTTCGCGAGCTCAAGTCCGAGACGCGCCCCGACGATGTGGTCAGGGCGATGTCGGGCGGGCAGCGGCAGGCGGTCGCGATCGCCCGGACGCGGCTTGCCAAGGCCAAGCTCATTCTCATGGACGAACCGACCGCGGCGATCTCGGTCCGTCAGGTCGCCGAGGTCCTCGACCTTATCCGCCGTCTCAAAGATGCCGGCATCGCCGTCATCCTGATTTCGCACCGCATGCCGGACGTCTTCTCGGTCTGCGAGCGGGTGATCGTGATGCGGCGCGGCACCAAGGTCGCCGACAAGCCGATCGCCCAATCGAGCCCCGAGGAAGTCACTGCGCTGATTACGGGCGCCAAGGAAGCCGCGTGATGAGCGAACTCTCCCCGGCAACCGGCACCGAAACGGACACCTTTTCGAATGTGGGGCGCACACGCTGGTGGCGTCGCGGATTCTTCGCAAGCCAGACCGCCTATGTCGCGGCAGCTCTCATCGCGATCATGATCGTGATGTCCTTCCTGAGCTCGGCCTTTCTCAGCCCGGGCAACCTGGCGAACGTCGCCAAGAACTTCTCCTTCGTCGGCATCGTGACGCTCGGCGTTACGCTGGTGATCGTCACCGGCGGCATCGATCTGTCCGTCGGCTCGACCATGGCGCTCTCGGCCATCACCTGCGCCATCGTCATGCAGGCATTGAGCGGCACGGTCTTCGACGGCATTCCGCTCGCCGGCATGATCGTCTCGCTCGGCGCCGGTCTCGGTGTGGCGCTGCTGATCGGCCTTGCCAACGGCCTGCTGATCGCACGCGTTGGCTTGTCACCCTTCGTGACGACGCTCGGCATGCTCTCCATCGTGCGTGGCCTCGCCTATGCGGTCACCGAGGGGCGCGGACAGGCGCCGACCGGTCCCGATGTGGATCTCTTCTACGGTATCACCGACGGCAATCTCGCCGGCATTCCTGTCGCCGTCATCTATCTGCTCGTGCTCGCCGCGATCATGGGCGTGGTCCTTCATCACACGGCGTTCGGACGCCACGTCTTCGCGCTCGGCGGCAACGAAAAGGCTGCGGCGCTGACCGGCATCGCCGTGGAGCGGGTGAAGATCGCCGTCTATGCGATCTCCGCACTCGCCGCGGGCTTTGCCGGCATCCTGATGGTGGGCTGGCTCGGCTCGGCCCCGGCCAATCTGGCCACGGGTTACGAACTGACGATCATCGCCGCGGCTGTCATCGGCGGCGCCAACCTCAACGGCGGCATCGGCGGACCGGCGGGCGCGGTGATCGGCGCTCTTCTCATCGAGGTCATCCGCAACGGGCTCGTGCTCGCGGGCATCAATGCGTATTGGCAGATCGTGCTGGTCGGCGCGATCATCATCCTCGCGGTCCTCGTCGACCGCCTGCGGACGCTGCGCATGACATCTTGAACGCCGTTATCGGAGGCGGAACGCTCGCGCCTCGACAGCGGATCCAGAAAACCGGTCGGCAGAAGCCGGTCACGAGACCCCAGCCATGGGGCCGCAATCACCCAGGAGGACGACATGATGAAACGCCTGATCCTTGCCGCCGTCGCCGTTGCGGCGCTGACCGCTCCCGCAGCGGCTCAGACCCTCAAGTTCGCCATCGTTCCGAAGGCGATGAACAACCCCTATTTCGACCTCTCCCGCGACGGCTGCATCAAGCGCGCGAAGGAACTCGGCAACATCGAATGCATCTACAAAGGCCCTGTCGAGCATGAGCCGGCAAGCCAGGCGCAGATCATCCAGGATCTGATCAGCCAGAAGGTCGACGGCATCGCCATCTCCGTCTCGGATGCAGCAGCAGCCGTGCGCGTGATCAAGGCTGCGCGCGATGCCGGCATTCCGGTCATCACCTTCGATGCCGATGCCCCCGCCTCCGCGCGCCAGGCGCATGTAGGCACCGACAACCGCGCCATGGGGCGCGCGCTCGGCGAGGAGCTCCTGAAGCTGCGGCCGGAGGGTGGCAAATACGCCATGGTGTCCGGCGGTCCTGCCGCCGCCAACCTGAAGGACCGCGTCGAGGGCGTGCGCGATGCGTTGAAGGGATCCAAGTGGACGGAAGTGTCCGGCTCTCCCACCTATTGCAACGACGATCTCGCACTCGCCGTGCAGCAGATGCAGGACCTGAAGACCGCCAATCCGGACCTCGCCGCCATCGTTCCCGTCGGCGGCTGGCCGATGTTCGTTCCCGAGGCCTACAAGAGCTTCGTGAACAAGAACAAGAGCGCCATGGACCAGGGCAAGTTCTCGCTCGTGGTAGCGGATACCCTGAAGGTGCAGCTCGAGCTCCTGCGCGACGGCTATGCCAATGCGCTCGTCGGCCAGCGCCCCTACGAGATGGGCGAGAAGGCCATGGACATCCTGCTGCAGCTCAAGAAGGGCGAGAAGGTCCAGGACATCATCTATGCCGGCATCGACCGGGTGACGAAGGACAATGTCGGATCGATGCTGAAATAAGCTGCCCTCGCGCAACGACGACGTCCCGGAAAGAGTCATCTTCCGGGACGTTTTCTTTTGCGTGCATGGGAGCGGCTGTTTCGTTCACCGGCCCGACGCGGTTCGCAATGCGCTGAACGTGTAGATGGCAAGAGCGATCCAGATCAGACCGAAGGCGATTGCATCGATCCATCCGAAGGCCTCGCCATAGACCAGAACGCCAAGTGCGAGCTGACCCGACGGCGCGAGATATTGCAGCAGCCCGACGGTCGAAAGCTTAAGGCGCTGGGCCGCAGCGGCGAACCAGATCAGCGGCGCTGCCGTGCTCAAGCCCGTCAGGACGAGAAGCAGATCGAGGCCCACATCGCCTCTGAACATGACGGAGGTGCCATCCACAAAAGTGAGGACCAGATATCCCAGCGCCAGGGGCGCGAGCAGCAGCGATTCGATGCAGAAGCCGATGAGAGGGGCGACCGGCACGATCTTCCTGACGAGACCATAGCAGCCGAAGCTGCAGGCGAGCGCCAGCGCCACCCAGGGCATCTCGCCGGACGCGACGGCCAGGGTGAGCACCCCGATTCCCGCAAGCAGGCAGGCCGCGATCTGCATCGGATTCAGCCGTTCGCGGAGAAACAGCACGCCCAGCACGACATTGATGAGCGGGTTGATGAAATAGCCGAGGCTCGTCTGGACGAGATGGCCCGAGTTCACGGCCCAGATATAGATGAGCCAGTTGATGGCGATCAGCCCGGCGGAGACGGACAGCAACAGAACCCGCTGGCGCGAGGCGAAGGCCTCGGCGAGCTTGTCCCCCTGCCGGAAAGCGGCAATCAGGCCGAGCGCGAAGACGCTCGCCCAGACGATGCGATGCGCCAGGATCTGCAGGGTGGGCACGGATGTGAGAAGCTTGAAGTGGAGCGGCACGGCCAAGCCCCACATGAAGAACGCCGCCAGAGCATAGAGGACGCCGCTGCTCGCACGACGCGCCTCGACAGCGTCCTGTTCCGATCCTACCACGATATCCGCCCCCGCATCCCCGATCCCGGCGCTCCGCCGCCGAGCGTCCCGACGCGCCCGTTTCCTAGTTCAATCGACGGGCAAGAGATACCCTGCGGAAGAGGGAATCCTGTCAGTACCTCCACGCTGCGAAGGCGCTAAGACTGGACGCGCGGCAGAATATGACGTGATGGCTGGAGCGTGGCGTAATCAAGCTGACCGACACTCCTTAATCAGGAAACCTCGAACCTGCGAGAGCCAATTGTCCGGGAATGGTACAGCCGCCCCGGCTCGAACGGGGGACCCCCAGATCCACAATCTGGTGCTCTAACCAACTGAGCTACGGCTGCACGTGAGGCAGGGTGTAATCGCCTGGGCTGGCAATTTCAAGACCTCTTTGGCCTCCGATGGCCCGAAATGACGCGGCGGGCCCGAAGGCCCGCCGCGTCTCATGCTCAAGCTTGGAGAAGCTTATTCGGCGGTGGCGCCGGCAGCCTTGAGGACCGGGGTCCAGCGGGCGACCTCGCTCTCGACGAGCTTCTGCAAGCCGTCAGGGGTCCGTTCCGCGGCGGTCGGCAGGACGCCGCCGAGGTCGAGAAGACGCTTCTTGGTGTTCTCGTCGTCGAGGGACTTCATCAGCGCGTCGCTGAGCTTCTTGACCACGTCGGGCGGGGTGCCCTTGGGCGCGAAGACGGCGTTCCAGGCGCTGACCTCATAGCCGTCGAGGCCGGCTTCCTTGGTGGTCGGCACGTTCGGCAGGACCGGGGAACGCTCGGGCGTCGCGATGGCGAAGGCCTTGATGTTGTTGCCCTGGATCTGCGGGGCCACGTTGACGATCTGGTCGGTCATGAAGTCGACCGTGTTGCCCATCAGGTCGTTGAGAGCCGGACCCGTGCCGCGATAGGCGACCATGGTCGGCTTCACCTTGACCACGGAGTTGAAGAAGATGCCCGTGGAATGGGAGACCGAGCCCACGCCCGCATGGGCCATGTTCACCTTGTCGCCATTGGCCTTCAGATAGGCGAGGAAGCCCTTCAGGTCGTTGGCCGGGAAGTCCTTCTTGGCCACGATCACGATCGGCGTGCCGGCGGCCACGCCGATGGGCGCGAAGTCCTTGGCCGGGTCGTATTTCAGGTTCGGGTAGAGAGCCGGCGCGGCGCCGTGGGTGCCCATGTGGCCCATCATGATGGTGTAGCCGTCCGGCTGCGATTGGGCGGCGCGAGTGATGCCCGTGGTGCCGCCGGCGCCGGCGACGTTTTCGATCACGATCTGCTGGCCGAGGGTGCGGCTCATGTGGTCGCTGACGATGCGGGCGATCACGTCGGTCGGGCCGCCGGCTGCGAAGGGCACGATCATGGTGATCGGACGGGTCGGATAGTTTTGAGCCTGAGCGCCCGTTGCGGCCAAGCCGGCGACTGCGGCAAGAGCCAGTACAACTTTTTTCATCAGTTTTCCTCCCAGAAAAGGTTATGGCCTTACATGTGGGCAAGGCAGGGTCGAAGGCAAGCTACTCCGTGAACACCTCGTCCCTTCCCTTCCGGATGGAAGGCAGGAGAGCGATCACAAGTAGGATAGCGGCAACGGCGAGCAGGCCCCCGCTGACGGGATGGGTGATGAAGGTCTCCATCGACCCGCGCGAGATGATGAGCGCACGACGCAGGTTCTCTTCCATCAGCTTGCCGAGCACGAAGCCGAGCAGCAGCGGCGCCGGCTCGAAGCCGAACTTGATCAGCACGTAGCCCACGAACCCGAACAGCCCGATGAACATCACATCGGTCGGCAGCGAGTTGATCGAGTAGATGCCGATGCAGCAGAACATCAGGATCGCCGGGAACATCAGGCGGTACGGCACCTTCAGGAGCCGCACCCACATGCCGACCAGCGGCAGGTTGATCACGAGCAGCATCAGGTTGCCGACCCACATCGAGGCGATCATGCCCCAGAACAGGGTCGGGTTCTTGGTCATCACCTGGGGTCCGGGAATGATGCCGTGGATGGTCATCGCACCCACCATCAGCGCCATCACCGCATTCGGCGGAATGCCGAGCGTCAGGAGCGGGATGAACGAGGTCTGCGCGCCGGCATTGTTGGCGCTCTCGGGCCCGGCCACGCCCTCGATCGCGCCGCGCCCGAAGCGGCGCGGATCCTTGGCGAGCTTCTTCTCGAGCGTATAGGAGGCGAACGGCCCGAGCACCGCGCCGTTGCCGGGCAGGATGCCGAGGATCGCGCCGATGACGGTACCGCGCAGCACGGGCTTGTAGGACTGCTTGAAGTCCTCCTTGTTCGGCAGAAGCCGGCCGATGGCCTGGCGCACGACGTCGCGATGTTCGGTATGGTCGAGGTTGCGCATGATCTCGGCGATGCCGAAAATGCCCATGGCGAGCACCGCGAAGTCGATGCCGTCCGCCAGGAACGGCAGGCCGAAGGTCATGCGCTCCTCGCCGGTCTCGAGGTCGGTGCCGACGGTGGAGAGAAGTACGCCGACCAGGATCATGGCGATCGCCCGCAGGATCGAACCGCGCGCGAGCACCACGGCAAAGACCAGGCCCATGACCATGAGCGAGAAATACTCGGTCGGGCCGAAGACCAGCGCCAGCTTGGTGAGCGGAGCGCCGAGCGCCGCGATGACGAGGGTCGCCACGGTGCCGGCGAAGAACGAGCCGATGGCCGCGATGCCGAGCGCCACGCCGGCGCGGCCCTGGCGCGCCATCTGGTGGCCGTCGAGCGCGGTGACCACGGAGGTCGCCTCGCCGGGAATGTTGACCAGGATCGCCGTGGTCGAGCCGCCGTATTGTGCGCCGTAATAGATGCCGGCGAGCATGATCAGCGCGCCGGTGGGATCGAGCCCGAAGGTGATCGGCAGTAGCATGGCGATGGTGGCGATGGGCCCGACGCCGGGCAGCACGCCGATCAGCGTGCCGACGAGGCAGCCGAGGAAGGCAAGGCCGAGATTCTGCAGGCTGAGCGCGACGCCGAAGCCGAGGCTCAGGTTGGAGAAGAAATCACCCATCAGATCCTCCCGCTGTGATCGGCCACGTCAACCGGGGCCGGACGGCGGTTGCGGGTGGTGAGAAACAGAATGATGGCGGCGGCGGCCATGATGCCGGCGGTGGCGCGCAGCACCGCCTTCTGCGACCAGTCGGAGGGGAAGAGGCTGGTGAGCGCCTGCGGGAAGACCGGGATCGGCAGGTTGAGGAGGTCGCCGAACAGCACCATGCAGAAGGGGGTGAGGCTGAGCGCCAGGAGAACGAGATCGCGCAAGCGCGCCTCGGGGGTGGCATAGCCGCCGAGGATGATGGCGAGTGGCCCGGCGAAGAGCAGGCCGAGGCCCGGCGTGGCCAGCCCGCCGCCGAAGGAGAAGGGGCGGATGGTCAGCGCGAAGGCAACGATGGCGCCGATGACGAAGACCGGGCCGCGCAGGCCCCAGCGCTCCAGGGCATCGCCCTCCTTGATGAAGGCGAAGGCCAGAAGGGCGAGGCCGGACAGGCCGACGCCGATGGCGAGCCAGCGCGGCAGCATCGCCGGACCCATGGCGTTGAGCGTGCCCTGATCGAGATCCCGGGTGAGCCAGAGCGCGAGGGCGGCAAGAGCGACGAGGAGAATCCCCCCGGCCAAGCTTTGCGGGGCACGGACCGAACCGCGATGGTGCGGAGGCTCGGAGCCTTCGTGGAGAACAGACATGGGCGACCTCCCGGCGAGCGCATCCCGCGCCCAAGGTTGTTGAGACCGATATGGCCCGAGGCCGCTCTCTGGATCAAGCTTCCGCTTTCTCGAAGGGAAGGTTTCTCAACAAGACCTCTTCGAATGACCCATCCATCGCAAAGAGGTCTATTAAACTATTGGACAGTGAGCTTCGCCTCATGGAAGGTCACTTGATCACGTGCCCGGTCTTGTCTAGATGGACCCTTGTACTGCCAGGCCGGGCCCCTCTGGTCGCTTCTCTGCGAAGCGGCGATGTCGGACTGGATGAAAACCAGGGCGGCCTGGGTTCGTTCAAAAAGACGGTTTTGCCTGCATTTCGGCTCGATGTCCGAAGGATTTCGCGACATTCCGGTGCCAGATGCGTCTCTTTGAGCGTTTCACATGCGCTGCCCCCAACCGACATATGAGGCACCGCATGTTTGATCTCTCGCAGTTTTTCGGACCCGAGGTCGTCGCCTTCCTGATGGTCGTCGGCATCGACCTGGCGCTTGCCGGCGACAACGCTATCGTCATCGGCTTGGCCGCCGCCGGTCTCCCGAAGGAGCAGCGCAACAAGGCCATCCTTCTCGGCGTTCTCGCCGCCACCGTTCTGCGTATCATTTTCGCGCTGATCACCACCCAGCTTCTCCAGATCGTGGGCCTGCTCCTAGCAGGTGGCATCCTGCTGCTCTGGGTCTGCTGGAAGATGTGGCGCGAGCTGCGCACCGGCCATGAGGCCGAGCAGCATGCGGCTGAGGAAGCTCTCGAGGGTCGGGACATCGATCAGGACGGCACCATTGGCGGAGGCGTTCCGCGCAAGACCTTCGCCCAGGCCGCCTGGCAGATCATCATCGCCGACGTGTCGATGTCGCTCGACAACGTGCTGGCGGTGGCGGGAGCGGCGCGTGAGCACCCCTACATCCTTGCCTTCGGCCTGCTGCTGTCGATCGCTCTCATGGGCATTGCGGCCTCCTTCATCGCCCGCCTGCTCCAGCGCTACCGCTGGATCGCCTATGTGGGGCTGGCGATCATCCTCTATGTGTCGCTCAAGATGATCTACGAGGGCTTCCTGGAGGTTTCTCCGCTGGTCAACGGCGCCGTCGGCTAAAGCATCGGATCCCGAAAGTGGACTCCGCTTTCGGGATCCATTCGATGCGTCCTCTCTAGACCTGCGTATCGAATCTCCAATTGACGGCGGAGATGCGGGAAGGCACAGAGCATGTCGCTCATGTCCCCCGCACTCCGCCCTTATTTTTCCACGGCAGGCCTGCGCTACGGCGCGCGTGCCACCCTGCCCGCCTTTCCCGGCTTCATCATGTTCGCCCTCGCCTTCGGCGCGGCAGCGGCCCAGAAGGGCCTGTCGCTCGGCGAAACCCTCGGGCTCTCCGCCTTCGTCTATGCGGGGGCATCCCAGATGGTCGGGCTCGAAATCTGGCAGAAGGCCTGGACCCCGTCGACGATCCTCACGATCATGACCGTGACCGCCATCGTCAACGCGCGCATGATCCTGCTGGGCGCGACCCTCCAGCCTTGGCTGAAGGACGAACCCCTGGCCCGCACCGCGCTCAACCTCTTCCTCATCACCGAGGCCGGATGGCTCGTGAGCACACGCTATCACAACGAGGGCGGCCGGGATGTCGGCGTGCTGCTGGGATGCGGGATGATCCTCTGGACGGTGTGGATCGCCGCGACGCTTGGCGGCTACTTCGCAGGCGCCCTCGTACCGGAACCCCGGCGTTTCGGACTCGATCTCGTGATGCCGATCTTTTTCGGCGTCATGCTCGTGCCGCTCTGGAAAGGTGCCAGGACCGCCCTGCCCTGGCTCGTGGCGGGCCTCGTCGCGCTCATCGTCCATGCCCTGGTGCCGGGCTACGTCTTCATCATCGCCGGGGCCCTTACCGGAGTCGCGGCCGGGATGCTGATCGAATGAATACGGCCACCGTCATCGCGAGCCCGTGGGGCTCGGTTCTCGCCATCGCCGCAATGGCGCTCGTGACGTTTCTGTGCCGCATCGCAGGCGTCGTCGTCATGAGCCGCGTGCGCATCACGCCGCGCATCGAGCGCGGCCTGCGCGCGCTTCCCGGCTCCATCATCCTGGCGACGATCCTGCCGGTGGCGATGGACAACGGCTGGCCTGCCATCGCCGCGCTCGCGGCCGCTATCGTCGCCATGGCGGCGACGCGGATCGACATCGTCGGCCTTCTCGCCGGCCTAGGCACCCTTGCCGTCATCAGGGCCCTTGGATGAGCCCTGCTTGAGCCGCAGGCGGATGCGGTACATCAGCCCATCGCGAGTGTTGCGGTAGGCATCGAGAACCTGCTCGCGCGAGCCCTGCGTGATCGTCGGGTCCGGCGTCGGCCAGTATTCCACCTCGGCCGCGATGGTGCGCGTCAGCTCGAGAGCGGCGTGATGGGCCTCCGGCGAGAGGGAGATGATGAGGTCGAAATTGAGGCCCTCCCATTCCTCCAGCTCTTCGAGCGTGCGCGGCCGGTGCTTTGAGCCGTCGATGCCGATCTCGGACAGGATCGATGCCGTGAAGCCGTCCGCCTCGCTTTTGCGGACACCGGCGGATTGCACATAGATCGACTTGCCGAAGTAATGTCGCGCAATGGCTTCGGCCATGGCGGAGCGCACGGCGTTCATCGCACAGACGAACAGAACCGAGTGGATCCGTTTCGAGCGGAACTCGTCCACGTGTCAGCCCTTCCAGTGAAGCGCGAAGATCAGCGTGAAGATACGCCGGGCCGTATCGAAATCGAGGATGAGCTTGCCCTCGAGGCGCTTCATCAGAAGTTCGGCCGCCTCGTTGTGCAGCCCGCGCCGTCCCATGTCGATGGCTTCGATCTGCGCCGGAGAGGAGGCGCGGATGGCTTGGTAATAGCTGTCGCAGATCATCTCGTAATCGCGGATCGCCTTGCGGAACGGCGTCAGCGACAGGTGATGCGAAACGAGGTGCGCCCCATCCTGCGCGTTGACCTCGAAGCAGAGCTTCTTCTCGATCAGTGAGATGCGCAGAACATAGGGCCCGCCATCGTAACCCGGCAGGGCGAAGGTGTTCTCTTCGAGAATATCGTAGATGGCGATGGCACGCTCGTGCTCCTGGTCGGGGTTGCCGCGGCCGATGGAGGATTCGTCGAGCGTGACGGCGACCAGCCGGGTGCGCTCCTTCGCTTCGCTCGCCATCCGCCCTCCGCCAGCCTCGAGCATCGGACCCAAAAGTGGATTTGCACTTTTGGGATTCATCCGATGCTCCTGTTCCTAATATGCGCATCGTTGAGCGCGGAACCGGAGGTCCGCGTCAGCGAAAACCGGAACCACTTTTCCGCACGATGCGCTAGAGGTTCAGGCGGATCGCGACCGACCGCGCATGCCCCTCCAGTCCCTCCGAACGCCCGAGCGCGATCGCTGCCGGGCCGAGCGCACGCAGAGCGCCCGCATCGCATTTCAGGATCGAGGTTCGCTTCATGAAGTCAAGCACGCTTAAGCCCGAGGAGAAACGGGCCGAGCGGGCCGTGGGCAGGACGTGGTTCGGACCGCCCACGTAATCGCCGATGGCCTCGGGCGTGTGGCTGCCGAGGAAGATCGAGCCGGCGTTGCGGACCTTCGCCGCGAACTCCTCGGCGTTCTCCGTCTCGATTTCGAGATGCTCCGGCGCGAGCCGGTCGACCAGGGGAATGGCGTTCTCGAGCCGGTCGATCAGGATGATGGCGCCGTAATCGCGCCAGCTGGCACCGGCGATCTCGGCCTTCGGCAGGGTCCGGAGCTGGCGCTCGACGGCCTTCTCGACCGCGTCGGCGAGCGCGGGGCTGTCGGTGATGAGGATCGACTGGGCAGCGGGATCGTGCTCGGCCTGTGCCAAGAGATCGGCGGCGATCCAGTCCGGATTGCTGTGGGCATCCGCGAGGATCAGCACTTCGGAGGGTCCTGCGATCATGTCGATGCCGACCTGGCCGAAGACGCGGCGCTTGGCGGCCGCCACATAGGCGTTGCCGGGACCGACGATCTTGGCGACCGGATTCAGGCTCTCCGTGCCGTAGGCGAGCGCCGCCACGGCCTGGGCGCCGCCGATGCGGTAGACCTCGTCGACGCCGGCAAGGCGCGCCGCGGCCAGAACGAGCGGGTTCGTCTCGCCCTTCGGGGTTGGGACGACCATGACGACGCGCGGCACGCCAGCGACCTTCGCCGGCACCGCGTTCATCAGGACGGAGGAGGGATAGCTCGCCCGCCCGCCGGGAACGTAGAGGCCGACGGATTCGATCGCTGTCCAGCGCCAGCCCAGGGTGACGCCCACCGAGTCCGTGCTCATGGAATCCTGCGGGCGTTGCGTCCGGTGATAGGTCTCGATGCGCTCCTTCGCGAGCGCGAGGGCTTCCAGCGCCTCCTTCGGGCATTCGGCCCTGGCGGCATCGATCTCGGCATCCGAGATGCGCAGGGTCTCAGGCTGGAGGGCGAGCCCGTCGAAGCGAAGCGTGAAGTCGATCAGGGCCTCGTCGCCCCGCACCATCACCTCTTCGATGATGGCACGCACCGCCTGGTCCACGTCCTCCGAGACCTCGCGCTTGGCCGAAAGGAGAGCGGCGAAAGCCTTCGGGAAGGAAGCCTCCCGCGCGTCAAGCCTCTGCGCCATTACGGACGCCCCGCCGCTTGAACCTGGTCGTCGTGGGAGGGGCGGCTTTCGGCAGCCCAGACCGGACCGGTGTCTTTCATCTGCATCTCGATGCACTCCAGGTCCACCTGGATGGCGCCGCCTTCGGCAAAGATCAAGGTGGCAGTGCCCGACGGAGCGCTGGCCTCCTCGAAGGCGATGGCGAGAAGGTTAAGGACCGCATCCTTGTTGGTCTGGTCGATGCCCCGGACGCGCACGCCCGTGACGTTCTCGAAATGCATGCAGGTCAGCCGCCGCTGAGGCGTCGCGGCCTCCCAGTCGTAGCGGCGGATCTGGATGGCGAAACGCCTTTCCCGGGGCAGATAGGCGATGTCGCCCACCCGCAGGAGCGAATCCTGAAGATGAGCGGAAATGACGGCAAGGTCGTCGGGGTCGAACGCGACGAGTCTGAGGAGGTCCATGGAGCCACCAACCTGTTGTTGAACTTTAAGGTTTAGGTAGAGAGCCCCCTGCCCCGGCGCAACCTCCCGGGCCACGGTCCGGCCTCTTCTTCGAAGGCCGGTCTGTAGGGAATGCCCGGCCTGAAAAAGAAAAGCCGGCTGAAAAGCCGGCTTCTCGATCGTCAGCCCCTCAGGCGCTCGATCTGAGCGCCGCAGCGGGCGAGCTTGGCTTCGAGCGCCTCGAAGCCGCGATCCAGGTGATAGACCCGGTTGATGGTGGTCTCGCCGTCCGCCACCAGCCCCGCGATCACCAATGAGACCGAGGCGCGCAGATCCGTGGCCATGACCGGCGCGCCCTTGAGGCCGGGCACGCCGTCCACATAGGCGCTGTCGCCGTCGAGGCGGATCTGGGCGCCTAGGCGGGCGAGCTCCTGCACATGCATGAAGCGGTTCTCGAAGATCGTCTCGCGGATGCGCGAGGTGCCGCTGGCCCGGGTCATGAGGGCCATGAACTGCGCCTGCAGGTCGGTCGGGAAGCCCGGGAAGGGGTCGGTGGTCACGTCGACCGGCTGGATGCCATTGCCGTTGCGACGGACGCGGATGCCGCCATGGGTCGAGGTCACTTCGGTCCCCGCCTGGCCGAGCGCGTCGAGGGCGGCCTGGAGATAATCAGGCCGGGTGTTGTCGAGCACGAGGTCGCCGCCGGTCATGGCAACCGCCATGGCATAGGTGCCGGTCTCGATGCGGTCGGGCATGACGTCGTGCGACGCGCCGTTGAGGCGAGCGACGCCCTCGACGACGATCTCGGAGGTGCCGGCTCCTTCGATCCTCGCGCCCATCTTGATCAGGCACTCCGCCAGATCCACCACCTCCGGCTCGCGGGCGGCGTTGCGGATCACGGTGGTTCCTTGAGCCAGCGTCGCCGCCATCAGGGCGACATGGGTGCCGCCGACGGTCACCTTGGGAAAGTCGATCTCGGCCCCGATCAGGCCCTTGGGAGCGGTGGCGACCACATAGCCGCTGTCGATCTCGATCGCGGCGCCGAGCTTGGCGAGCGCCATGATGAGCAGGTCGACCGGACGGGTGCCGATGGCGCATCCGCCCGGCATGGAGACCCGGGCATGGCCGAAGCGGGCCACTAAGGGGGCGATCACCCAGAAGCTCGCCCGCATGGTCGAGACCAGCTCGTAGGGAGCAACGGTATCGATGATGTTCTTGCCCGTCAGGCGAATCGTCTGCCCGGTCTCGGACGACTGGCCGGGCCGGCGGCCGGCGATCGAGTGATCGACGCCGAAATTGCTCATGATCCGCAGGAGGGAGGAGATGTCCGCGAGCCGCGGCACATTGCCGAGCTCGAGCGTCTCCTCGGTCAGGAGGCTCGCGATCATGAGAGGCAGGGCCGCATTCTTGGCGCCTGAAATCGGAATCAAGCCGTTGAGAGGCACGCCGCCCCGGATGCGAATGCGATCCATCAAATTCCCCTTGCAAATCTTATCAGCAAACCATGCGCTATGCGCGCCTTGAACCTTTTGGGCTAGTCGGACGGCTTGTCGCGCTCATCCAAAACGCTCAAGCTCTCGGCCTGGGTTCCGGATGCCTTGACGGCCTTCCGCCCCCTGGCCTGGACCTTGCGACGCTTCAGGTTTTCCTTCAAGGCCGCCTTCAGCCGGTCGGCTTTCTCTTGCGATTTCACGTCAGTCATGGTTCACGCGACCCATCGTCGCTTTTATCAAATAGAGGCTTCGCAAGCGGCTCTCAACCGCAATATCACGGCTCGGCACTTTGACCCGGATCAATGCGATCTGGCATAATGGGCCTACGATCCCCGGGCATTGCATTGCCCACCCGGTGAGATGATGGATTACCAGAACTTCTTCCAGTCTGCCCTCGATCGCCTCCAGGCCGAGCGGCGCTACCGCGTTTTTGCCGATATCGAGCGGCTGGCCGGCCGCTATCCCCAGGCGATCTGGCATGCCCCGGACGGCCCGCGCCCGATCACGGTGTGGTGCTCCAACGACTATCTCGGCATGGGCCAGAACCGGGACGTGACCCGCGCCATGGTCGAGGCCGCCTGGCGGCTCGGCACCGGCGCCGGCGGCACACGCAACATCTCGGGCAACAGCCATCCTATTGTGGCGCTCGAAGCCGAGCTCGCCGATCTCCACGGCAAGGAAGCGGCCCTCGTCTTCACCTCGGGCTACGTCTCGAATCAGACCGGCATCTCGACGCTCGCCAAGCTGATCCCGAACTGCCTGATCCTCTCGGACGCGCTCAACCACAACTCGATGATCGAGGGCGTGCGCCAGTCGGGCTGCGACAAGGCGATCTTCCGCCACAACGATCTCGAACACCTGGAGGACCTGCTCCAGGCCGCCGGCGAGAGGCCCAAGCTGATCGTCTTCGAGAGCGTCTATTCCATGGACGGAGACATCTCCCCCATCCATGCCATCTGCGACCTCGCCGAGCGCTACGGCGCCATGACCTATATCGACGAGGTCCATGCGGTCGGCATGTACGGCCCGCGCGGCGCCGGCATCGCCGAGCGCGAGGGCGCCATGCACCGGATCGACGTGATCGAGGGTACCCTGGGCAAGGCCTTCGGCGTCATGGGCGGCTATCTGACCGGCACCAAGGCCGTGATGGATGCGATCCGCAGCTTCGCCCCCGGCTTCATCTTCACCACCGCCCTGCCCCCGGCGGTCGCCGCCGCCGCGACGGCCTCGATCCGCCACCTCAAGGAATCCGCCACCGAGCGCCAGCAGCAGCAGCGCCAGGTGGCCCGCACCAAGGCGGTCCTGACCGGAATCGGCCTGCCCGTGCTCGATACACCGACCCATATCGTCCCCGTGATGGTGGGCAACGCGGAAGCCTGCAAGGCGGCCTCCGACCGGCTGCTGAACAAGCACGGCATCTATATCCAGCCGATCAACTACCCCACGGTGCCGCGCGGCACCGAGCGGCTGCGCATCACCCCCGGCCCGTTCCACTCGAACGCCCATATCGACGCCCTCGCCGCTGCTCTCGTCGAGGTGTGGACCGCGCTCGGGCTCCCCCTGGAAGCGAAAATCCAGGCCGCCGAGTAAAGATCATTTTTCAAGCTTGCATGGAGGGCTGCCCTGTGGCAGTAAGCGGCCCTCCCCGTTGGCGCGCTGCCGTAGCTCAGTGGTAGAGCACTCCCTTGGTAAGGGAGAGGTCGAGAGTTCGATCCTCTCTGGCAGCACCAGCCACGCCCTCGCGACGCGAGGGTTCGAGGCTCATCGGCAGCCTCTTTCTCCCCACATCGCAACTCCATTGCGCGCGCCTCATCCGCTGGGGGCAGAACCAAAGGCCTAGTTGTCTTTTGGGGCTTGGCTTTGCAATAATAAGGTGAGCCGGCAATGCTGGTCTTCGCGGCCTGCATCCCGGGAAAGATGACTGGAGGAAAACCTCCGGCATGATGGGGGAATGGACCATGAAGAACGCGGCCGTTGCGCCCGAGATCGCCGATCCGTATGCGGCGCTCGAGCAGATCCTGAAAGTCATCGGAAGATCATGGCTGAGCGAGGAATGGCGTCTCGAGGACGTCCGCCTTCTCGCTCAGGAGGCTCTCGATAAGCGGGGCCGCAAGACCGGCAGCAGGCGTGCCGCCATTCCGCCTGTCCAGAGCTCCATCCGCTTCGAGACCAGCGTCCGGCCCCAGACCGCCAAGCTGGATGATCGTCTGCGTCCCTGATGCCCCGGAATCACTTTAGCCGACAGCGGATGACGTAGAGGACGATCATGCGGCATGGTGTCCGATAGAGAAATAATTCAAGCAAAGTCGATTTTTATTCCCTTGATAATCTTTTACTAAGCCTCCGAGCGATACCGTTCGATCGAGACAGCCAAGAAAAAACACTCTCGCATCGGGCAGAATACAATGACATACGACGATTTACCGTAGCGGTTCCGCCCCATGCGGCCTCCGGCAGCGATCTCGTGGCTTTTATCCGAGATATCGGCTGCCATCGGCGCCTCTATCCGGCACGCCACCGTTTCGGCGGATTTGGCAACTGAACTCCCGCTTTATCGATTGAGACAACCATGCCAGCTGTCGAGACCTACAATTCCTCGGGAAACTCTTACGTCGATGCCATTTTGGGCAGCCTCAAATGGGTGCCGAGCCATCTCAGCTACAGCTTCCCGGTGACGGCTACCTCCTACGGCGCCTCCTACGGGGACGGTGAGACCGCCAAGGGATTTGGAGCCTTCAACGGCAGCCAGCAATCGATCGCGCGATCCGCACTGGACCTCTTCTCGGCCGTCAGCAACCTGACCTTCCAGGAAGTCGGCGGAACTGGCGCAGCGGCGGCCGATCTGCGCTTTGCTCAATCGGATTTGCCGAGCACCGCATGGGCCTATTTTCCGACCACGGACGCCACAGGCGGCGATGTGTGGGTCAACAATTCCAGCCGCAATTACGCGAGCCCCGCAAAGGGGAACTACGCCTATCTCACCATCGTCCATGAGATCGGACACGCCCTAGGTCTCGAGCACTCCCACGAGGGCAACATGCCGCTGTCGCGCGACAGCATGGAATACACGGTGATGAGCTATCGCTCATATGTCGGTGCCTCGATCTATTCGGGCTATGCGAACGAGACCTGGGGTTATGCCCAGTCCCTCATGACGTATGACATCGCCGCGATCCAGCACATGTACGGTGCGAACTTCGCCACCAACAGCGGCAACACCACCTATTCCTGGAGCCCGACGACAGGCGAGATGTCCATCGATGGCGCGCGCCAGGGCGCTCCCGGCGGCAACCGGATCCTGCAGACCGTGTGGGATGGCGGCGGCAACGACACTTACAGCTTCGCAGGCTACACGACCGAACTGACAATCGATCTCCAGCCCGGCGCATGGACCACCACGTCGCAGGAGCAGCTTGCCAAGCTGTACTGGGACGGGTCGGAGCTCGCTACCGGCAACATTGCCAACGCCCTTCTCTATCAAGGCAATCCGCTCTCTCTCATCGAGAATGCCTCTGGCGGCTCGGGCAGCGACGTCATCACGGGCAATGTCGCGGCCAACAATCTTCGCGGCAATGGCGGCAGCGACAAGCTCTACGGACTAAGCGGCAACGACATTCTGATCGGCGGCAGCGGCAAGGATCTGCTGAACGGCGGCGGCGGCAAGGACGCCGCGAGCTATGCCGTCGCTAAGGCCTCCGTGACGGCCGACCTTCAATCCCCTTCGAGCAACCGGGGCGAAGCCGCGGGCGATACCTATGTCAGCATCGAGGGATTGGTCGGCAGCGCTCATAGTGACAAGCTTCGCGGCAATGGTGCTGCAAACACCATTGAGGGTGACGGAGGCAACGATACGCTTTACGGGCGCGGCGGCAATGACGCGCTGCACGGCGGCGCGGGCCGCGACAAGCTCTATGGCCAGGGCGGCAAGGATCTGCTCATCGGCGGCAGCGGCGCGGACACCTTCGTCTTTCAGGCTTCGAGCGACTCGCGCAGGTCCACCGTGGATACGATTCAGGATTTCGTCAGAGGCTCCGACCACATCGATCTGCGTGGCATCGACGCAAAAACATCCGTCGCCGGCGATCAGGCCTTCACCTTCATCGGCAAAGCCGCATTCCATCACAAGGCCGGCGAGCTGCGCTTTGCCGACGGCATCGTGTCGGGCGACGTGAACGGCGATGCGAGTGCCGACTTCAAGATCGCCGTCACAGGACTTACGGCGCTGTCCAAGAGCGACTTTTATTTGTGATCGTCCGCGCTCGAAAGCGTCTGCCGGATTGCGGAGCCGCTCTCCACTGGCAACGATTGTACATGCGAGAGCAGACGTCTTAGAACGATGGGCGCTGACGGAAATTATTGGTTAACCATCTGGACCGAAAGCAAGCTTAGGCGTTATCCCTGAGATCAAACTTTCCGCTCTACGAGGAAGTGCGATGGACCAAACGGGAAAACGCCACCCCGCCAACGATGCAATGGCCTATGTGCTGAATCTGATTGCGCTCGCTTTCAGCTTCAGCTGTCTCTGGGTCGTTGCATCCGCCGCCAAAATGTAATTCTATATCGCTCCCGCACCTTCAGCGGGAGCGAAACTCCCGGGCTGCATCGGCGGCCTGATAGCTCCAATAGGTGAGCTGAATCGCGGCGCGACCGGAGGCACCCCAGACCACGCGCTGGGCTTCGAGCAGCACGACCTTGCGCCCGGCCCGCCGCTTGAGGATAGGTTTCTGCGGTAGCGGCGGTTCGGCTGTAATAGATGTCGATATTTACGGGTCGGGCGAAATCTCGGAGGCTGCGAGATAGATCGCAACCAGCCGCTCGCAGCCCTCGCGATCCTCATCGTCGAACCGGTTCGGGCTCGGGCTGTCGAGATCGAGCACGCCCAGCACGACGCCGTTCTTGACGAGCGGCACGACGAGCTCCGAGCGGGAGGCGCTGTCGCAGGCGATGTGGCCCGGGAAAGCATGCACGTCCGGCACGACGATCGATTCCTTCCGCTCCACGGCCGAGCCGCAGACGCCGCGCCCCACGGGGATGCGGACGCAGGCGACCTTGCCCTGGAATGGGCCGAGAACGAGCCCCGGCCCGCGCATGAAGTAGAAGCCGGCCCAGTTCAGATCGGGCATCAGCTGATAGATCAATGCCGACATGTTGGCGGCGTTGGCGATCGCATCCGGCTCGCCCTCCAGCAGCCCGGTGAGCTGCTGGGCGAGCGAGGCGTAGAAGTCCCGTTTGCTGCCGGAACTCGAGAGGGGCTTGGCTTCGAACATAGGCTTTTCCTTATGGATCTCCGGCTATCCTGTCCAGCTGGACTCACTCCGCCGCCATGCCCGACCGGGCTGGCCCGGCGAGGTCGAGCCCCTGATGGTCGCAGAGGCGGCGATAGAGACCGCCCTTGCGATAGAGGCTTAAGTGGTCCCCCTCCTCCACGATCCGGCCCTTGTCGAACACGAGGATGCGGTCGAGCGCGCGCACCGTGGACAGGCGGTGCGCGATCACGATGGAGGTGCGCCCCTCCATGAGCCGCACCATGGCCTGCTGGATCAGCACCTCCGATTCCGAGTCGAGAGCGGAGGTCGCCTCGTCGAGGATCAGGATCGGCGCATCGGCCAGGAACGCGCGGGCGATGGCGACGCGCTGGCGCTCGCCGCCCGACAGCTTCACGCCGCGCTCGCCGACCAGGGTCAGGTAGCCCTTGGGCAGGCTCATGATGAAGTCATGCGCGTTGGCGAGCCGCGCCGCACGCTCGATCTCGGCCATGCCGGCACCGGGCCGCCCATAGGCGATGTTCTCGGCGAGCGTGCGGTGGAACAGGATCGGCTCCTGCTGCACGATGGCGATCTGCGACCGCAGGGACGATTGCCGTGCATCGGCGATGTTCTGCCCGTCGATGCGGATCTCGCCGCCCGTCACGTCGTAGAGGCGCTGGATCAGCTTGACGAGGGTCGTCTTGCCGGATCCGGAAGGACCGACGAGGCCCACGCGCTCGCCGGCGCGGATCGTCAACGAAAGATCCCGGTAGAGCGGCGTGACGTGCCCGCCATAGTGGAACGTGACGCGGTCGAACACGACCTCTCCGCGCCCGATGCGGATCGGCGTCGCATGGGCATGATCGGGCACGCCGATGCGCTCCCGGTGGATCTCGACGAGCTCCTCCATGTCGTTCACCGAACGGCGCAGGTTGTTGATGTGCATGCCCACATCGCGCAGATAGCCGTGGATTACGAAATAGGTCGTGAGCACATAGGCGAGATCGCCCGGCGTGGCGCGGTCGTCCCACCACAGCCAGATCGCGGTGCCGATGATGGCGGCGCGAATGCCGAGCAGGGCGATGAACTGCACCGTGCCGCTGTTGGTGCCGCGCTGCCAGACGCGCCGCGTGCGACTCTGCCATTTGCCCAGCGCCCAGGTCAGCCGGCCGTCCTCGCAGATCTCGGCGCCGAATGCCTTGACGACAGGGTTGCAGCTCAAGGCATCGGCCAGGGTGCCGCCGACACGCGTATCCCAGGCATTCGCCAGTCGCGCCGCCGGGGCGACATAGAGGGTGGCGAGAAAGCCCGTCATCACGATGTAGGCGAGCGCACTCACGCCGATCACGAGGCCCATCACCGGCCAGCGCAGGCCGAGCACGATCATCGAGCCGGCGAGCACGGTGAGCGAGGGCAGCAGCGCCAGCAAGAGCGTGTCGTGCATCAGGTCAAGCGCCCACATGCCGCGCGTGATCTTGCGCACCGTGGAGCCGGCGAAGGAGTTCGCATGCCAATCGGTCGAGAAGCGCTGCACGCGTGCGAACGCGTCCTGCGCCACGCGCCCCATGACGCGCAGCGTCAGCTCCACGATGCCGTAGAATGCCAGGTGCCGCATGACGATCATCAGCAGGCCGAGGCCGGTCATGCAGCCGAATGCGATCAGCGCCGCATGCAGCGCTGCGCCCCGGTCGCCGCCTGCAGCGATGGCATCGACGAGCCTCCCTGCGAAGACGGGCATGAACACGTCGGCGAGCGTGGAGACCATCATGGTCACCACGATGAGCGCCACATAGCGCGGCTCCGCGCGCCAGTGGCGGAAGGTGAATCTCAAAACGTCGCGGGTGGCGTCCCCGCTCTTCTTGTGCTGGTTCATGGAAGCGAACAGGCAGCGCTCGAAGCGCATGCCTCTCCCGGAATTTGTGCGAAGCGACAGCGGAACGGCGGCTTACGGCGCCCAATATCGCTCGTTTATGGACTATGGAAGCTTGGTAAGGTTTGCAGGGCCTCGGGGCCCCACCCGGTCCGGCCTATGATTTCGGCTTGGACATGGGAGGAACGTTCAGCAAGCAGATGTGAGCCATGCAGTCCTCCCTCTCTTGAAATTAAACCTAGACTGAAAGTAATGCAGTTCGCTCGACTTGGCAACCGCACTTTTACTTCGGGCCTGTTTTCGACGCCTATACGACCTGAAGCGGTCGGTGCGGACCCGCCGGCAGCTCCGCCCGGACGGCGTCCCCCGGCCTGATGTCGCCACCCTCGATCACGATGCCCATGATGCCGGATTTGCGGACGAGGTTGCCGTCCTCGTCCTTGCCGAGAACGGCCTTCATGAGCCCTTTTCGGAAGCGGTCGATCTGGACGCAGGGGTTGCGCAGGCCCGTCACTTCGATCACCGCGCTCTTGCCGATCAGCAGGCGCGCGCCGGTCGGAAGGCCGAGCAGATCGATACCGCGCGTGGTGATGTTCTCACCCATCGCGCCGGCGGCGACATCGAAGCCCGCGTGCCGCAATTCATCGTGCAGCTCGGCATGGATCAGGTGGACCTGCCGCAGGTTCGGTTGGCTCGGGTCCTTCGCCACCCGCGAACGATGCCGGACCGTCGTGCCGAGATGCGCGTCGCCCTCGACGCCGAGCCCGGCGAGAAGACGAATGCCCTCATGATTGGCCTTGCTGAAGCTGTGTGTCGCGCTGCGGCTCACCGCCGTGACGATCGCATCCATTCCGCGCCGAGCCCCCTCGCTTATGCTTCCTTCGCCTTGTAGCGTCAGAGAACGGTCAGATCCACCGTCTCGAAGCCTTTCTCCGCGAGACGCTGCGCCAGCACGCGGCGATGGCAATTGGCGGGATCGCGCTCGAAGCACAGGAGGCAGATCGGCTGACTTTGAGCCAGCGCCTCGAGATCGCGCAAAGCCTCCTGTGCCGGTTCAGTGACGAGAACCTCGTCGCAATAGATCCGGCGCATGAGGTCGCCGTCGCCGGCCCGGGCCGCCTGGCGGCCCTCCTTCGGCGTGCCGAGCTTGATGAAGTGCTGATAGCCGATCTCCCGGCTCGCCAAGGCATCGCGCAGCGCGGATTTCGAGAAGCCGCGCTTGCGCGAGAGCGCGACGGCGCGCACGTCCGCAAGCGTCTCAACGCCCGCATCCTTCAAGGTGCCGAGGAAGCGGTCGACATCCGCTCCCTCGTATCCGATCGTAAAAACCTGCGGCTTTGCCATGCCGCGAAATTACATGGATGGCTGCGGATGTCGAGGCGTCTCCGGTTGCGTGTAAGGGCGGAGCGCCTCCGGCGTGCGGAAGTCCCGCGGCACCTCGAAGTCGCTCGCCGCGCCGTGCGATTGCTCGATGCCGCGCGGGAAGCCGCTGCGATCGGAATAATCCTGCAGCGGCGGCAGCGGATGCGGGCTTTCCCAGCTCAGGGTCTGCGCGCAATAGATGTCGAGCGCCGTCACGCCGGCCACCGCCGCCATGGCGATGCCGACATTGCCCTTCTTCGGATTATTGCCTTCGAGCGCCGTCGCCAGCGTCGCTAGATCGAGCCCATCGCCTGCCACGCGGCCCCAGATCCACGGTGTCGGATCCTTCGAAGCCAGGATTCCGATGCCGGTTGCGATCTCGCGCACGCCGTAGCCGGCGATCAAACCCTCCTGCCCCTTCATGCCGAGCGCCCGCGCCAACGCGCGCGGCGCCGCCACTTCGACGACGCCGAGGGCGATGGAGAACAGGCCGAGCCCGCGGGCCAGGGTGTCGGTCGCCGTGTCGGCCTGGCCGCGACGGCGCGTTCTTTCGGTTTCGTAGCGCATGATGCTCACCTGTCAGGGTTTGATGACGACCTTGATGCAGCCGTCCTGCTTGTCGCGGAACACCTTGTACATGTCCGGCCCCTCATCGAGGGACACGGTATGGGTGATGACGAAGGACGGATCGATCTGTCCCTTCTCGATGCGGCGCAGAAGATCGTCGGACCAGCGGTTCACATGCGTCTGACCCGTGCGGATCGTAAGACCCTTGTTCATGATCGCCCCGAAGGGGATCTTGTCGAGCAGGCCGCCATAGACACCGGGAATCGAGAGCGTGCCGGCCGGTCGGCAGACATAGGCCATCTCGCGCAGCACATGCGGCCGATCGGTCTCCATCATCGTCGCCTGCTTCACACGGTCGTACATGGAATCGATCGTTGCGGTCGCATGCGCCTCCATGCCGACGGCGTCGATGCACTTCTCGGGGCCTTTCCCGTTCGTGAGTTCGTTGAGGCGCTCGATCACGCTGTCTTCATCGATGTTGATCGTGATGGCGCCACCGGCCCCGGCCATCGCAAGGCGCTCGGGAATGCGGTCGATGGCAATGACCTGTTTCGCCCCTAGCAGGATGGCGCTGCGGATCGTCATCTGTCCGACCGGGCCGCAGCCCCAGATCGCCACCGTGTCGGTGGGCTGGATGTCGCATTGCACCGCCGCCTGCCAGCCGGTGGGGAAGATGTCGCTCAGAAACAAAAGCTTCTCGTCGGGGATCCCGTTCGGCACCTTGATATGGGTGGCATCGGCGAAGGGCACCCGGAGATATTCGGCTTGCCCGCCGGCATAGCCGCCGGTGAGATGGGTGTAGCCGAATAGGCCCGCCGTGGTGTGGCCGAAGGCCTTGGCGGCGATGTGCCCGTTGCGGTTCGTCCGCTCGCAGACCGAGAAATTGCCGCGTTTGCACTGCTCGCACTCGCCGCAGATGATGGTGAAGGGGATCACCACCCGGTCGCCGACCTTGAGCTTACCCTTGGCCTCTGAGCCGACCTCGACGACCTCACCCATGGTTTCGTGGCCCATGATGTCGCCGGATTTCATGCCGGGCATGAAGTGATTGTAGAGATGAAGGTCCGAGCCGCAGATGGCGCAGCTCGTCACCTTGATGATCGCGTCACGGGGTTGCTCGATCTCGGGGTCGGGAACAGAGTCGCACCGGATGTCGGTGGTGCCATGCCAAACGAGCGCCTTCATTAATATCTCCCTCAGACGACCGACGAATACCAAGCCTCGTGGTTTCGGCCGCGTTCGCGGGGAATACTTATTCGGGAGCCTTACGTTCCCTCGGACTTGGTAAAATCTGCCCGCATCCGTTGCGGCGAGCCGTCAGACGTGCTGCGGCAGGCTGCGGATCAGGTCGGCCAGCGCCGGCTCGAGAACCTGGTGAGCGGCTTCCTCGACCTCGAACCACTGCGCCCTGCGCTGCCCCTTCTCCCGCCAGGATTTCAGCTGCTTGGAAACCTCGAGGGGATAGACGTTGACCCGGCAGAGATCGAAATGCGCGGCGCGTCGCTTCCAGTAATCGTAGGAGCCGAGGGGCTTGTTCTTGATCTCGCCCTTGACGCCGGCCTCCTCCTCCGCCTCCTGGGCGGCCGCCTTGTGCGGCTTCTTGCCCTTCATGGGCCAGCCCTTCGGAATCAGCCAGCGCTTGGTTTCCCGCGATGTCACGAGAAGCACCTCGATCTTTCCATCCTTGATGCGGAAAGGAAGCGCTGCAACCTGGCTGAGTTCTTCTGGGGGGATCTGGGACATTCGACGAGAGTAGGATTCCTGGCGGGTTAGTTTGTAACGTAAGTGATTTGAGCCGGCTAAGAAAGGATCTTTTCAAAAAGAGTTGAGGATGGCAGGGGTTCCCGCCTGATACCATTCTCCATGCTTTCAAAGTTCCATGACCGGCTGATAACGAAGATGTCCGCGATTGCGATTCAGAAGGATGACCCCGAGCGATGACGACCGATGGCCTCGACCTGAGATTTGCCGCAGCCTGCGCCGTCGCGCGGGAGAGCGGCGTGCTCGCCCGCAAGCGCTTCCTGGAGCGGCCGCGCTCGCAGCGCCCGGATTTCAAGGGGCCGCAGGATTTTCTCACCGCCACCGATGCCGAGGTGGAGGAGTTGATTCGGACCCGGCTGAGCGGGCTTTTCCCGCAGGATTCCTTCTTCGGCGAGGAAGGCGGCGGATCCTTCGAGCGCGACGTCTGGGTCGTCGATCCCATCGACGGCACGGCGAATTTCGCCCGCGGCATCCCGCACTTCGCCATCTCCATCGCCTTCGTGCGCGATGGCCGCGTGGAGATCGGCGTGGTCTACGACGTGATGCATTCAGAGCTCTATACGGCCCAGCGTGGCCGTGGCGCGACCCTCAATGGAGAGCCGATCCGGGTGAGCGGACTTGCCGATATGAAGCAGGCGACGGTGGAAGCCGGATGGTCGTCACGATTGCCGCCGGAACCCTACATCGCCGTTGTCGACAAGCTGAAAGCCGGCGGCGCCAATGTCCGCCGCGCCGGCTCGGGAACGCTGGGCATTGCCTATGTCGCCGATGGGCGCACCGACGCCTATTGCGAGCTCCACATCAATTCCTGGGATGTGCTGGCGGGGCTCCTCCTCGTCGAGGAGGCCGGCGGCTGGGCCAACGACTTCCTGGCCAATGACGGCTTGCGTAAGGGAAACCCCGTTCTGGTGTGCACACCCGAGCTTGCCGACGCCCTCACGCAGGCGACGGGAATTGCGAGGTGAGCTTGAGGCCGTAGCCTTATTCTAAAGATTCAGCCGGAGGGCCGACAGGGCTCTTGACCCGCCGAGGCAATGGAGGGAGCTTAGCCGGCCAAACAATAACATATCGGCCTATCATGGGAGGACTGAAATGAGACTGAAGAAGACTTTCGTAACGGGAACCATGCTGGCGGGCGCCATGACGGCCCTGTCCTTCATGTCAGCGGGAGCAGCCCAAGCGCAGGGCGAGCTCGTCATGTATTGCGGCGTGCAGGAAGAATGGTGCCGCGCCATGGTCAACGCCTTCGAGCGCGAGACCGGAATCAAGGTCTCCATGACCCGCAAGAGCGCCGGCGAGGTTTACGCCCAAGTGAAGGCGGAGTCCGCCAATCCCCGCGCCGACATCTGGTGGGGCGGCACGGGCGACCCCCATATGCAGGCAGCCGAGGAAGGCCTCACCGTGGAGTATAAATCTCCCAAGATGAGCGAGCTGCAGGACTGGGCGGTGCGCCAGTGGGAGCAGTCCAAACAGCGCACGGTCGGCATCTATTCCGGCGCGCTTGGCTTCGGGTACAACACCGAGCTCGCGCAGTCCAAAAAGATCGGCGAGCCGAAATGCTGGGCAGATCTGCTCAAGCCTGAGCTGAAGGACGAGGTGCAGGTCGCGGATCCGAACTCCTCCGGCACGGCCTATACGCTTCTCGCCACCATCGTGCAGATCATGGGCGAAGACAAAGGCTTCGATTACCTCAAGGCCCTGCACAAGAACATCAACCAATACACCAAGTCGGGCGCTGCTCCGGCCAAGGCCATGGCGCTCGGCGAGACGACGGCCGGCATCGCCTTCATGCACGATATCGTGACGATGGTGGTCGACAAGGCGCCGGTGAAGGTGGTCGCTCCCTGCGAGGGCACGGGCTACGAGATCGGCTCCATGTCGCTCATCAAGGGCGCCAAGAACATGGACAACGCCAAGAAGTTCTACGACTGGGCGCTGACGGCGAATGCACAGAAGCTCGGCGCCGACGCCAAGTCGTACCAGGTGCCGTCCAACAAGAGCACGCCGGTTCCGCCGCAGGCGCCCAAGCTCAGCGACATCAAGCTGATCAACTTCGACTTCGCGAAATACGGCTCCTCGGCCGAGCGCAAGCGCCTTCTGTCCAAGTGGGACAACGAGGTGAAGAACCTGCCGAAATAGTCGGATCGAACCGTCCTTCGGCGAAGCGCATCCCGCTTCGCCGAAGGCCCATCAATGCTTGATCGATTTGTCGGCCGGTCTGCGCATCGGCCTTGAGGCGGGAATATTCAGGATGTCACGGGCAACCCTTGGCTGGATCGTGCTGGGCTGGGTCGGATTTGCCCTCCTGCCCTGGTATGGGTTCGAGCGCTCTGCGGCACCGACCCTCGCCGACTACTTCGTCAGCGGATCGGCCCTCTTTCACGGATTTCGTGGAGCCTGGTGGCTTCTGCCGATCATCGTGCCGCTCGGCATGGCCCTGGTGCCGGTCGTCAGGCCGACTGCAGACTCGAAAGGCACATGGCTCGTCGCATCGGGACTTCTCGGCCTCGGCCTCATCGTCGTTCAAGGGTTTTCCATCGGCCTCAACGGCTGGACGCTCGAGATCCTGAAGAGCCTCTTCGGCGAACCGGGACCGCGTCAGGCCGGCATGGGCTACGGCGCGGCGCTGACCGCGACGGCGTTCCTGATCGTTCTCTGTCACGGTCTTGCCGCACGGGGCTGGTGCCGTGGCGACAGTTTCGTCGTCTCCTCCATCGGCACCGTCATCGCGCTGATCATCGTCTTCGTCTTCTTCCCGGTCTCCACGATCCTGGCGAGCGCCTTTGCCGACAACAGCGGCAACTTCGCGCCGGCGGAGTTCGTCACGAAATTCCTCGACAAGTCGATCTGGGGTGTCGACTGCCTGTCGAGCGACCTGCGCTGCGGCGTGGCCTGGAACACGCTGTTCCTCGGTCTGCTCGTGGGCGTCGGCACCACGGCTCTGGGGCTGGCATTCGCTCTGATCGCGACGCGCACCGAGTTCCGCTTCAAGAAGCTCCTGCGCGTGATGAGCGTTCTGCCCATCATCACCCCGCCCTTCGTGATCGGCCTCGCCCTGATCCTGCTCTTCGGCCGTTCTGGAGCCTTGTCCGCCGTGCTGTGGGAATGGTTCGGCGTGCCGCGCTCGCGCTGGATCTACGGGCTTCCCGGCGTGCTCATCGCCCAGCTTCTCGCCTTCACGCCGATCGCATTCCTCGTCCTCATCGGCGTCGTGCAGGGCATCAGCCCAACCCTGGAGGAAGCCTCGCAGACCCTGCGTGCCAAGAGTTGGACGACGTTCTGGACCGTGACGTTGCCGCTCATGCGCCCGGGCCTCGCCAATGCCTTCCTGCTCGGCTTCGTGGAAAGCCTCGCCGATTTCGGCAACCCGCTGGTGCTCGGCGGCAATTACGAGGTGCTGTCCACCAAGATCTTCTTCGCCGTCGTGGGCGCGCAGCAGGACCAGGGCCGGGCCGCCGTGCTCTCCATCATCCTGCTCGCCTTTACGCTGGGCGCCTTCTGGCTCCAGCACGCCTGGCTCGGCAAGAAGGTCTACACGACGGTGACAGGCAAGGGTGATGCGGGCCTTCCCCTGCCCCTTCCGCGGCGCGTGGCGCTCGCCTCCTATCTCACGGCCATCCCGTGGGCGCTCTTTACCGTCGCCATCTATGTGATCATTGTCATCGGGGCCTTCGTGCGCTCCATGGGCCGCGACTATACGCCGACCCTCGAGCATTTCCTCACCGCCTTCCGCGTCGAGCGCGCCGATTGGGGCCTCTACTTCTCCGGCTCCGCCTGGAACTCGTTCTTCGCCACCGTCAAGGTCGCCGCGCTCTCCGCGCCGCTCACCGCCGCCATCGGCCTGCTCACCGCCTATCTGCTGACCCGGCAGCGTTTCTCCGGCCAGCGCGCCTTCGAGTTCGGCACGCTGTTGAGCTTCGCCATCCCCGGCACGGTCGTGGGCGTGTCCTATATCCTCGCCTTCAACGTGCCGCCGATCGAGATCACCGGCACGGGCTTCATCCTCGTGATGTGTTTCGTGTTCCGCAACATGCCGGTGGGGGTGCGTTCCGGCATCGCCACCTTGAGCCAGATCGACAAGAGCCTCGATGAGGCTTCCCTGACCCTGGGCGCGGGCTCGTCCACCACCATGCGCCGCGTGGTGCTGCCGCTGCTGCGGCCGGCCATCGTCGCGTCGCTCGTCTATTCCTTCGTGCGCGCCATGACCGCGGTGAGCGCCGTGATCTTCCTCGTCACCGCCGAGTACAACATGGCGACGACCTATATCGTCGGCCGCGTCGAGGCGGGCGAGTTCGGCCTCGCGATCGCCTATTCCACCGTGCTCATCGTCGTCATGCTGGTCGCCATCGTGGCGATCCAGCTGGCCGTCGGCGAACGTCGCCTCGGGCGCCGCAGCGCGAGCACAGCCCCCTCTCCCGTTGCCGTGCAGGCGATTCCATGAACAAGATGTCCTCGATCAGCTCACTCTCCCGCCTCTCGGCTGCCGGCACGAAGCAGGCGGCGTCCGTTGAATTCCGCAACGTGACGAAGCGCTACGGCAACGTCACGGCCGTGGATGACGTGTCCTTCACCATCGAGCCGGGCAAGCTCGTGACCCTGCTCGGCCCCTCCGGCTGCGGCAAGACCACGACCTTGCGCATGATCGCCGGCCTCGAGATGGCGAGCGAAGGCCAGATCCTGATCGGCGGCCGCGACGTGACGAACCTCTCCGCCGCCGACCGGGACGTGAGCATGGTGTTCCAGTCCTATGCGCTGTTCCCGCACATGTCGGTGCTGGAGAACGTGGCCTATGGCCCTTCCGTGCAGGGAGCGTCGAAGAAGGACGCCAACGCGATGGCGATGGAGAAGCTCGAGCTCATCGGCCTGAAGGGGCTCGAGAAGCGTGCGCCCTCCGAGCTCTCCGGCGGCCAGCAGCAGCGTGTCGCGGTCGCCCGCGCGCTCGTGCTGGAGCCGCAGGTGCTGCTCTTCGACGAGCCTCTGTCGAATCTCGACGCCAAGCTGCGCCGGCGCGTGCGCGAGGACATCCGCGAGTTGCAGCAGAGCCTCAACCTCACGGTCGCCTATGTGACGCACGACCAGGAGGAGGCGCTCGCCGTCTCCGACCACATCATCGTCATGTCGAATGCGCGCATCGCGCAGACCGGAACGCCGCGCGAACTCTATGAGGAACCGGCGAACCTGTTCGTAGCCGACTTCATCGGCGACGCCAACATCGTCACCGGCGATCTCGTGAGCCTTGCCGGCCCGAATGCGCAGGTGCGCCTCGGCGCCGTCACCCTCGACCTGCCCCACCGAGGCCTGGGCCCGGGTGCCGTGAGGCTTGCCGTGCGCCCCGATGCGGTCCAGATCGACGAGAATGTGCAGCCCGGCGCGCTCGCGGGAACGGTGAGCAAGGCCTCCTATCTCGGCACTCAGATCGAATACGAGGTGGAGAGCCCCATCGGAAACCTGTTCGTGGTGCAGTATGGGCGCAAGCAGCCGATCGCACCGGGCACGCCGGTCGCCATCTCCTTTGCGACGCTACGCGGCGTCGCCATCATTCCCGAAGCGTGATCGTCAGATCGCGCCTTCGTCGGGAATGTTGAGGGTGGTGCCGCAGGCCTTGCAGTGAACCGCATCCCAGTCATGCCGCTGCAATCCGCAGGCGGGACAGGGGAAGCGCACCTTGTCGGGCCGGAGCAGGACCTGGACGAGGCGCAGGAAGAGCGTCACGCCGCAGATCATGATGATGACCGAAATCAGGTGCCCCAGCGTCCCGGTCAGCGTGATGTCGCCGAATCCGGTCGTGGTGAGCGCCGCGATGGTGAAGTAGAGCGCATCGATATAGTTGCCGATCTTCGTATTCGTCCAACGCTGCGTCTCGTAGACGAAGCCGGTCATGATGAAGACGAAGACGGCGAGGTTCACCGATGCGATGATCAGGTCCTCGTAGCGCCTGAAAAACGGAAAGTCGGCCCGAAGCCGCGCGGTCAGCTGATAGGTCCGCAGGAGGCGCAGGGTGCGCAAGATGCGCAGGAAGCCGAACTGCTCGCCGACGGCAGGCGCCAGGAACGACCCGATGGCAACCACATCGGCCAGGGTGGTCGGGCGCAGCAGATCCCTCCAGCGCGTCCGGCTGATGAGGAGACGCGCGGAAAAGTCGGCCAGAACGATCAGTCCGATGATCACGTCCATCCATTCGAAGGCAGGCGAGCGCGGCAGGAACGAGGTCGCGACGATGAAGAGGATCGTCGTGACATCGAAGACCAGCAGCGCATAGCGGAAGTGATGGGCCTCGGGCGTATCGCCCTCGTAGAGCAGCCTGAGCTTGTCCTTTACCCGCATGGGGGCATCTCGGAAACGGGTCGGGAAAGGTCGCGGGACATAGGGGGATCGGCTTGGAGACGGTTTACTGTTCCCCAAATATCTATAGAGCAGGGTAGCAATTCCAACGGGGTGCCGCCTGACGAAAAGGACGCTATTCCCCTGACCCATGCTCCAAGACGCTTTGCGACATGACACTTTGCGAGACGGCCCGATGCTGAAAGCTCTGATCTTCGATATGGACGGCACCCTGGTGCATAGCGACCCGGTCCACCTGGAGGCTTTTGCCGCGGTCCTCAAGGACGAGGGCGTGGCGATCGACGAGGAGATCTACCGCTCGAAGATCATCGGGCGGACCAACGAGGCCATCTTCGCCTCGCTCCTGCCGCACCTGCCGGTCGACCGGCACGAGGCCTATGCCGACGAAAAGGAGGCCACCTTCCGCCGCATGGCCACGCAGCTGAAGCCGCTGGAGGGCCTGCTCGACCTGCTCGATTGGGCCGAGGGCAGCGGCATCAAGATCGCTCTGGTCACCAATGCGCCGCGCCTCAACGCGGACCACATGCTGGAGGTGCTCGGGCTGGCAGGGCGGTTCAAAGTCGAGATCACTATCGAAGAGGTCGAGCGCGGCAAGCCCGACCCCCTGCCCTACCTGACGGCCATAGAAAGGCTTGGCATCAGCGATGGGGAGGCTATCGCCTTCGAGGATTCCCCCTCAGGCATGCGGGCGGCCAAGGCCGCCGGCCTGTTCTCCTTCGGCGTCCTGACCGGGCTCACGGCGGACGAGATGAGGGATGTCGGCGCCGACGGTGCCATCATGACCTTTCGGGACCCCGCGCTCTGGGAGATCCTGGAGCACCGGACCGGCCGCTAGAGCATTTTTCGGCAAAGCGGATCCGGTTCGCCGTCAAAAAATGCGGCAAACCAAAGAAGAGCTGATTCCACGCCAGTGGAAACAGCTCTAGAGAGGCGCCGGTCAGCTCTCAGGCTGCATCGGGTCTCTGCCGCGAAGCCTCGCTTTCGGCATCGCCGTCCCCATCGAAGCGCCGCCGGGCCTCCAGAATCTCGTCCCGGTTGGCGATCGCCCACTCGCCGAGGCCCCGCACGGTCTTGAGCAGGGAGCAACCCAGCCCTGTGAGCTGGTAATCCACCCGCGGCGGAATGGTCGGGTAGACGGTGCGCGTGACCAGCCCGTCACGCTCCAGGCTGCGCAGGGTCAGGGTCAGCATGCGCTGCGAGATCCCGGTCACGGAGCGGCGTAACTCGTTGAATCTCTTAGGCCCTTCGCCCATCTGGACCACGACCTGGACGCTCCACTTGTCACCGACCCGCGACAGGATCTCCGTCACGGTCCGACAGTGGCTGGGCACATGGATGTGACTGGGTGACATGAAAGTGCCTCCTTGCGCGGCGGCTCAGAAGTTACTTAATGAGCCTCGGTTACAAAAGGGAACTTAAGTGGTCCCGCCTCCAATTGCAAACCAAGGACATGTCATGAAGCCCAAGCTTCACATCATCATCGGCAGCACCCGTCCCGGCCGCGTCGGCCCAGGCATCGCCCAATGGTTCAGCGAGTTCACGGCCGAGCATGGCAAGTTCGAGCCGGTCCTGGTCGATCTGGCGGAGTTCAACCTGCCGGTCTTCGACGAGCCTGAGCATCCGATGAAGCAGAGCTACCGGAATGCCCACACCAAGGCCTGGGCCGAGAGCGTGCGCTCCGCCGACGCCTTCGTGTTCGTGACGCCGGAATACAACTTCGCCCCGCCTTCGTCCCTCATCAACGCGCTGAGCTATCTGTCGCTGGAGTGGAACTATGCGCCCGCCGGCTTCGTGAGCTATGGCGGCATCTCGGGCGGCCTGCGCGCCGTCCAGATGGCGAAGCAGATCGTGACGACGCTGAAGATGATGCCGATTCCGGAAGGCGTGCCGATGCCGATGGTCTTCCCGAACCTGGACGAGGCCGGCAACCTCAAGCCCATCGACATCTACAAGACCTCGGCAACGACGATGCTCGACGAGCTCTTCCGCTGGACCGAAGCCCTCAAGTCCCTGCGCGCCCAGCGCAAGGCCCCATTGAAGGCCGCCGCTTAACCGATAGACAGCCGATCAAGACAAAAGCACCGCTGACATCTGCAGCGGTGCCTTCATTTTATGGCGAATGGATCAGAGCCGTCCGGCCAGGGCATCCTCGAAGAGCTTGCGCGCGCTCTCCCTCGTGATCGGCACCGGATTGCCGCCGGCGGTCGGATCGTTCGGCGCCATCTCGGACATCTCATCGAAGCGGGCGCTGTCGACCTTCAGGCCCTCCAGCGTATGCGGCACGCCGAGATCCTTGCGTAGCTTGAGAACCCAGTCGAGGAAGGCCTGGAACGAGGGCTCGAGGCCGATATAGGCGGCAAGCCGCTCGACCCTTTCCTCGATGGCCTTGCGGTTATAGACCAGCACGTAGGGCATGAAGACCGCATTGGTCAGGCCGTGATGGGTGTCGTAGAGCGCGCCGGTCGGATGCGACAGGGCATGGATCGCGCCGAGGCCCTTCTGGAACGCGGTGGCGCCCATGGCGGCGGCCGACATCATCTGCGCGCGCGCCTCGATGTCCTTGCCGTCATGGTAAGCGCGCGGCAGGTATTCCCTCACGAGGCGGATGCCCTCGACCGCGATGCCGTCGGCCATAGGGTGATAGCCGGGCGCGCAATAGGCCTCGATGCAATGGGCCAGCGCATCGAGGCCCGTTCCGGCCGTGATGTGCGGCGGCATGCCCACCGTCAGCTCCGGATCGCAGATCACAATCTTCGGCATCATCAGCGGATGGAAGATCACCTTCTTGGTATGCGTCGCTTCCTGCGTGATCACGCCGGCGCGGCCGACCTCGGAGCCGGTGCCCGCCGTCGTCGGCACGGCGACGATCGGCTGAATACCCTTGGGGTCCGCGCGGGTCCACCAATCGCCGATATCCTCGAAATCCCACATGGGCCGCGTCTGGCCAGCCATGAAGGCGATGACCTTGCCCGCATCGAGCGCCGAGCCGCCTCCGAAGGCGACGACGCCGTCATGCTTGCCGGCTTTCAACGCTTCGAGACCCTTGTAGACATTGGTCTCGACCGGGTTCGGCTTGATGTCGGAAAAGATCGCGGCCTTGAGGCCTGCGCCGGTGAGCTGATCGAGCGCCGCCTTCGTCATGGCTTGAGTCGCCAGGAACGGATCCGTCACGATGAGCGGAGCCTGCATGCCGACTGCCTTGCAGGTTTCCGCAAGCTCGGAAATGCGGCCTGCCCCGAAGCGCACGGCGGTGGGGTAATTCCAGTTGGAGCGGGGAGATGAGGTCATGGTGCGTTCAATCAGATCTGACGGAGGTGGTAGGATTTCGGACGGGTGAGCGACTCGTAGGCCAGCCGCGACAGGCTCGCGCCGCGGCCCGTGTCCTTCACGCCGGTCCAGGCGAGCGCGGGATCGAGATAGTCGCAGCGGTTCATGAACACGGTGCCGGTCTCGAGCTTCTCGCCGATGGCTTCCGCCGCATCGACATCCGAGGTCCAGATCGCGGCGGAGAGGCCGTAGGGCGAATCGTTCATGAGGCGGATCGCCTCCTCGTCGCCCTTCACCTTCATGATGCCGACGGTGGGGCCGAAGCTCTCGTCGCGCATGACGCTCATGGAATGGTCCACATTGGTCAGCACCTGCGGTGCGAGATAGGCGGTGTTTCCGGTATCCGCTGCGAAAGGCTTCGTGTCGATATGCGCCTTCGCGCCCTTCGCCACGGCTTCCGCGTTCTGCTGGCGCACCAGATCGGCGAAGCGCTTGTGCGCCATCGGGCCGAGCGTCGTCGCTTCGTCCAGCGGATTGCCGAGCACATAGGTGTTCACGAGATTGACCGCGCCCTCGACGAAGCGGTCGTAATGCTTCTCATGCACATAGATGCGCTCGATGCCGCAGCAGCACTGACCCGAATTGAAAAAGGCACCGTCGACGAGGTTTTCGATGGCGTGATCAAGATTGGCGTCCGCGCGCACATAGGCCGGGTCCTTGCCGCCGAGCTCGAGCCCGAGCGAGGTGAAGGAGCCCGCCGCTGCGCGCTCGATGGAGCGCCCGCCGGAGACGGAGCCGGTGAAGTTGCAGTGATCGACGAGGCCGGAACCGAGAATGCGGCCCGTCTGGTCGTGGGAGAGATGCATGTTCCGGAACAGGCCCTTCGGCAGGCCGGCCCGGTCCATCGCCATCTGGAAGCGCTCGCCGGCCAGCACCGTCTGCGACGCGTGCTTGAGCAGCACCGCATTACCGGCCATCAACGCCGGCACAATGGTGTTGATGGCGGTGAGATAGGGATAGTTCCAGGGCGCGATGACGAGAACGAGGCCGACCGGCTCGCGCTTGATCATGCGGCGGAAGCCCGGCTTCTCGTCGTCGGCTGGGATCGGCTGCAGGCTCTTCTCCGTAATCGAGATCATGTAGCGCGCCCGCTCCTCGACCCCGCGAAACTCGCCGCTGTAGCGCACCGGGCGGCCCATCTGCTGGGCGATCTCGGGCACCACCTCCTGGTTCATGGCGAGCAGCGCATCGAGGAAGGCGGAGACCTTCGCAGCGCGCTCGGCAATCGAGGTGTTACGCCATGCCTTTTGCGCCTCGCGCGCGGCCTTGACCGCCGCATCGATGGCGGTCTCGGACATGATCGGACGGCGGACGAGCTCGCGTCCGTCGATGGGGGAAATGCAGACGATATCGGTATCGGCCATAAGGCCGTCTCCTTCAGCAATGATCCCCTCCCCCTTGCGGGGAGGGGTAAGGGGTGGGGGTGGCACGACGGGACGCGAGATCAAACCAGTCAGACGCTGTATCAGTATCATCATTAAGCGACGAACGAAGCACTCTGACTTTGCGACCCCCACCCCTACCCCTCCCCGCAAGGGGGAGGGAAGATGCGCATTCATGCTTGAGGTCTCGCAAACCTCCTAAATGATCTCGAAGTAACGGGCGAGCTGCCAATCGGTGATGGCCTTGCGAGCCTCGCGCTCCTCCCATTCGCGAGTTGCGGCGTAGTGCTCGACGAAGGTGTCGCCGAAGAGTTCGCGCGCAGCCGCGGAGCCCTTGAGCCGCTCTGCGGCCTCGCCGAGCGAGCGCGGCAGCGCCCGCTCCTTCGGATGCTCGACCGCATAGGCGTTGCCCTGGATCGGCTCGCCCGGATCGACCCGGTTCTCGATGCCCCATAATCCGGAGCCGATGGCGGCGGCAAGCGCAATGTATGGGTTGATATCGGCAGCAGCGACCCGGTACTCCACGCGCTGCGATTTCTCGGAGCCGGGAATGACGCGGAGCGCCGTGGTGCGGTTCTCCACGCCCCAGGCGGAATCGGTCGGCGCCCAGAAGCCGGGGATCAGCCGCGTGTAGCTGTTCACCGTGCAGGCGACCATGGCGAGGAGTTCGGGCATCAGCTTTTGCTGGCCGCCGACGAACCAGCGCATGGTCTCCGACATGCTATGTTGGCCGTTCGCATCGTAGAACGCGCCCTTGCCGGTGCGGATATCGCGCAGCGATGTGTGCAGGTGGCCGGACTGGCCGGGCCAGTCGCGCGACCACTTGGCCATGAAGGTCGCCATCCAGCCGCGGCGCTGGGCCAAAATCTTGGTGTAGGTCTTGAAGAGCGCCGCCTTGTCGGCCGCCTTCAACGCGTCGTCGACGCGGATCGCGGCCTCGAGAACACCGGGACCCGTCTCGGTGTGCAGACCCTCGATCTCGAAATCCATCCTGTTCGCGAGGTCGAGAAGCTCGTGATAGAAATCCGCGTGCACGCCGGAGCGCAGCACCGAATAGCCGTAGAAATCCGGCGTGATGTTCTTCAGGTCGCGATAGTTCTTCTCGCGCACGGAATGCGGCGTCTCCTCGAACAGGAAGAACTCGAACTCGGCCGCCGCCGAGACCGCGAAACCCATGTCCTCGGCTTTTTTCAGCACGCGCCGCAGCACGCCGCGCGGGCAGGCACCCTCCGCATAGCCGTCGAATTCGCCCAGGAAGAACGGAAGGTCGTTCTCGAACGGGATGAGCCGCATGGTCTCCGGCAGCACGCGCACCGAGGCATCCGGATAAGCCGTGTGCCAGCCGGTGAGCTTGGTGTTGTCGTAGAGCTGATCGTTGGAATCCCAGCCCAGCACCACATCGCAGAAGCCAAAGCCCTTCTCGAGGGCGGATTCGAACTTGTCGCGGGCCATGTACTTGCCACGCATGATGCCGTCCACATCGACGATTCCGACCTTCACAAAGGGGAGATCGCGGCTGCGCACATATTCCAACGCATCGGCGGCATTCTTGATCTTGGGAGCGTCCATTTAAGAAAAACCTTGAGCGGGACAGGGAGGGAGCGCGCAGGACGCGCCCCCTTTGGATCGTCAGTACGTCTTGTACTCGCTCTCGCCCTTGGTGAGCGCGAACCCCTCCTCCGGCGAGAGGATGAGCTTGTGGCGCCCGATGAGCAGGAAATAGGCCATCATCACCGCATAGTAGATGACGACGCCGATGACCGCACCCCGGAACACCGAGTCGGTGAGCTGGAAGTAAAGCGTCACCGCCGCAATCGCCATGCAGATCACCGCGCCGGCGATGCCGAACGGGCTGTTGTAGGGACGATGCAGGTCCGGGAACTTCTTCTTGAGCACGATATAGGACATGCCCTGCATGAAGTAGGCCAGCATCGCGCCCGCCACCGCCATGTTGAGCAGCGTGCCGCCGATGATGCTCGCACCTGATTCGGCGCCGACCGAGAACCAGATGATCAGCATCACAAGGAGACCGAGCACCGCGCCTGCGATCAGCGCCACATGCGGCGTCTTGCGCTCGCCGTGCGTCACCGACAGGACGCTCGGGAAGTAGCCTGCCCGCGAGAGCGAGTAGATCTGCCGGCCGAAGGCGAAGATGATGGTGTGGAACGAGGCGATCAGACCGATCACCGCGATCGCCGCCAGGATCTTCGCGATATCCGTGCCGAACAGAGTGCGGAACCCGTCGAGGAGCGGCTCGCCGGACTTGCCGAGGCCGGCGGCACCCGGCGCGATGCCCGTGTTCAGGAAGAGCACGAGGAACGCGGATGCGATGAGCGTCAGGATGCCGGCGATGATGCCCTTGGGCATGTCGGTCTGCGGATCGTGCGATTCCTCCGCCGCGAGCGGCAGTTGCTCGATGGCGAGGAACAGCCACACCGCGAAGGGCAGCGAGGCGAGGATGCTGCCGAATCCTAAGGGCAGGAACGCGCCGTTGCCGGTCGGCAGTTCCGCACCATCGGGGCCGATGTTCAGGGCCCAGAGCGAGAAGTCGAACTGCCCGGAGAGCAGCACCGAGACGTAGAAGAACGCGAGCACCGCAAGCGCTGCCACCGTGACGCCCACCGTGACCTTGAACGACAATTCAACGCCGACGATGTTGAGGCCGACGAAGAGCGCGTAGCACAGGATCCAGTAGACGGGCTGGAAGGCCGGCGCCGTCTCGAAGATCGCCGAGAGGTACGAGCCGATGAAGAACACGATCACGGCCGGGGTCAGCACGAACTCGATGTTCTCGGCGATGCCCGTGATGTAGCCCGCCCACGGACCCATGGAGGTGCGGGCGAACGAATAGGCGCCGCCCGTATGCGGCAGGGCCGGCGACATCTCGGCGATCGAGAACGTCAGGCCGAGATACATGATGGCGATGATGATGGTGGCGAAGAACATCGCCCCGAAGCCGTTGCTGAGGCCGAGATTCCAGCCCGAATAATGGCCTGAGATCACCGCGCCGACGCCGAGCGCCCAGAGCGACCAGACGCGGGCGTGACGCTTCAGGCGCCGCGCCTCGAAATAGCTTTCGTCCACCGTGGTATAGGTGATGCCGGCGGTGCCCTGGGCCCCGGCCGGCGGGGCATGAACCCCGGTGCTTCCTTGTCCGACTGACATCGAGTTGATCCTCCAAGAAGTTCTGCGTTTCAGGTCATGGCACGTCATGCGCCATGCCCGTCATCAGAGCGTCCGTGCCCCCTCCCTCAAAAGCGGCGCCAGACGGTGAGCCCACGACGCCTGTCCGTCTTGTGTGCGGATCAGGTCGTTGCGGATTTCGATCATCAGCGGAGGAAGACCACGCCGTTCGGCGTGGCGCTCGAGGGTGTGGAACACCCGGTCCGCCGGTGAATAGGGTTCGTTCATGCCGACGATCAGCGCCGGGTCCTGCTTCAAACCGGCCTCGACGCTTTGCGCATAGCGTTCGTCGCGGTCGAAGATGAGGCCGATCTGCCAGGGCCGCTTCACGTCGCGGTAGACCGGCGTGAAGGAATGGATGGAAACGACGGCGCCGAGCTGTCCCGCCGCCTGACGCGCATTCGCGAAGGCATCGACCGCGCCGTGAAAGGCCTCGTACACCTCGCGCACGCGGGTCGCCCGCTCCGTCGCGTCGAGATCGAGATTGCCGGGGACCGTGGTGCGCTCGCTCAGCGTCCAGATCGAATCCGGGGCGGAAGGCTCGCGGTTGAGATCGAGCACGAGACGCGAGACGGTCGCATGAATCAGCGGTGCATCGAGCAGACGCGAGAGCTCCCTTGCCACGCCGAGCGCCCCCGGATCCCAGGCGATATGGCTTTCGAGTTCGGAGGAGGTCAGGCCCAGGGTGCCGTAGCGCGCGGGAAGGCGATTGGAGGCGTGTTCGCAGATCAGCAGGATCGGCGAACGGCCCTGCGAATTGTCGACGGCAGCGACCGGCTGCTCTGCCGTTGCGGCAGAGGGCATCCCGGCTGTCACCCGACTCGCCTGCGTCATGCGGCTCTCCGTGATCCTGCCCGAGGCAGGTCGATCCCCGATTGAACGCTTGATACGTTTCTTATAGTTTTTTCATGTTCTGAAATTTCTGATACAGCTTTTCAAAACCGTCAAGGAGGGCTGTGAATCAATCCGGTATGCGTCGCGACCCTCGCCTCCCCCCGACCGCCCCGCCGAGCCTCGCCGAGCGCATCCGTCTCGAGATGGACGCCTTCACGCCGAGCGAGAAGCGCGCCGCGCACCTGCTTCTGAGCCACTACCCCTTCGCCGGCCTCGACACCGTTGCGGAGTTCGCGTCCCGCGCCGGCATCTCGGCTCCCTCGGTCCTGCGCTTCGTCACGAGGCTGGGTTTCGGCGGCTTTCCGGATTTCCAGAAGCACCTGCGCGAGGAACTCGAGGCGCAGCTTCTCTCGCCGCTCGCCAAGGCAAGCCCCTCGGACAAAAGCCAGGGCGCGCCGGCGCTCGCCTCCTTCGCCGAAGCGGTGATCGCGAACTTAAAGGCGACGGTGGAGAACATCGCCCCGGCCGAGTTCGAAGCGGTGGTGACGCTGCTTTCCGACCCGCGCCGGCACATCCATGTCACGGGCGGGCGCTTCACCGGCGCGCTCGCGCGCTATGCCGAGAGCCATTTCCGCATCGTGCGCAGCAACGTGGATTTCATCGAGGGCCAGCCCGCCCTGTGGCGCGACCGGATGATCGAGATCGGCCGAAAGGACGTGATCGTCGCCTTCGACATCCGCCGCTACCAGGAGGATGTCACGGCGCTTTGCGAAACGGCGGCGAAGCAGGGCGCGACGGTGGTTCTGCTCACTGATCCGTGGCTCTCGCCCATCGCCCGCGTGGCGCGGCATGTGCTGCCGGCCCACATCGTCGCTCCCTCTAACTGGGATTCCGCCGCCGGCCTTCTGTTGCTGACCGAGGCCCTCGTCGCCGCCGTCACGAAGCGCCTGTGGGAGACGGCCAAGCCGCGGATGGAGGCGGTCGAGCGGCTGCGGAACGAGAGATCCTGAGCGTTATTCCGCGGCCTCGGGCCGGCTCCGCTGCAGCCAGCCGATGAGGAACGGCAGAACCAGTCCGATGCCGAGAAAGCGGACAAGGTGGTGGATGCCGACATAGAGCGGGTCGAGCCCGAGGATGAGGGCGAGCACCGTCATCGCCTCCAGCCCGCCCGGCGCGAAGGCGACGAGGCCGTTGGCGAAGCTGACCCCGGCAAGCCACGCCGCAGCGCCGGCGAAGAGCACCGCCACCACCATTCCGACGCCGAAGGAGCCCAGCGCCGCCACGAGCGCCTGCCTCAGGGTGGAGCGCTGGACGTTGCGAAACCGCTCCGCGATGAACAGGCCGATCAGCACGAGGCCGCCGGTGGCGATGACAGGAGGAATGACGCCGGTCACCCATTCCGCGCCGTGGCTGACCGCGCTGACCACGGTTGCGCCGAGCAGGATCGGCGCGGCCACCTTCAGCCGGTTGAACACCAGCCCCAGCAGGAGGCCGCCGAGAAGGATGAAGGCCATGCCTTCCGGGCTCTCGATGGGAAGCCCTTCACCGATCAGCGCCCCCGTATTGCCCCCTCCTCCGGTCACGACGACGAAGCTCGGCAGAAGCGCGATCAGCACGAAGAGGCGGAAATTCTGCACGATGGCGATGGAGGCGACCTCCGCCTTGCGGTCGGCCGCCACGGCGAGAACGGTGGACAGGGCGCCCGGGACCGAAGCCAGCACCGCATCGGCCTTGCGCCAGCCCGACATGCGCACGAGCCAGCCGGTGGATGCCGCGGAGATCGCCACGACTCCGATCACCAGCAGCATGAGGCTGCCTGGATATCGTCCCATGGCCGCGATGGCGTCGGGCGTCACCGCCGCGCCCATGGCGGCGCCCGAGATCAGCATGGCGGTGTCGGCAAGCGCCTTCGGCATGGGCACGGCCCAGCCGGTGAGGCCCCAGAGCGTCGCGGCGATGGCAGCGCCCGACAGCCACGCGGCCGGAACGCCGAGCCAGTGGAAGATGAGCCCGCCGAGTGCGGCGATCAGGATCTGGGCGAGATGGGCAAAGACGAGACGCATGAGACTTTGCTCAATGGACGTCCTTTCCCCTTGCGTCAAATGCCGATGCTGCGCAGTGGCCATGCGATGAGCGACTGTCGTCGCTGCGGGCTCATCCGGAGCATTGCACGCAACGCGAAAGCCTGCTGAGATCGCTCACAATTCAAATCGGGGAGGAAACTTTGCTGCACGGAATCGATCCGGCGCTGAACGCCGATGTGCTGTATGTGCTGCGGGCCATGGGGCATGGCGACGACATCGTCGTCTGCGACGCGAACTTCCCGGCCGAAGCAATCGCGCGCCAGACCGCCCATGGCCGGCTGATCCGCATGGACAACATCACCTCGCCCCAGGCCGTGCGCGCTATCCTCTCGGTCATGCCGCTCGACAGCTTCGTGGAGCATCCGGCGGAGCGCATGGAGGTCGTCGGCAATCCGGACGAGCTTCCGGCGATCCAACGGGAGGCTCAAGGAGAGATCGACGCCGTTGCCCAGCGCGATGCCGGGCGCGACGCGTGGCCGATGGGCTCCGTGGAGCGCTTCGCGTTCTACGAGCGCGCCAAGCAGGCCTATGCGGTGGTCGTCACCGGCGAGCGCCGCTTCTACGGCTGCTTCATCCTGAAGAAGGGCGTGATCCCGCCTCCGTAGCGAGTTGACTGGCTCAAGCCACGAGCCGCGGCAGGGCCTCGGCGATGCGGCGGACCGCCTCTTCCACATCCTCGGGCTTGCGCAGGTAGCACAGGCGCAGGTAGCCCTCGCCCGCCTCGCCGAAGGCCGAGCCCGGCGCGAGGCCGACATTGGCCTCGTCGATGAGACGGAAGGCGATGTCCTTCGCGCTCGTGGCGCCCTTGATCTTGAGGAAGGCATAGAAGGCGCCGTTTGGGGGCGGTAGTTCCACGAGGCCCGTTTCCGCAAGCCGCCCGACCGCCTCCCGGCCACGGCGCGCCTTTGCGATCTGGTCGGCCAGGAAATCCTCGCCCTGCTCGATGGCGGCGACGCCCGCCCGCTGCACGAAGACCGGCGTTCCCGAGGTCTGATACTGCACCAGGTTCTCGATGACCTGGCCCAAGGCGGGAGACGCCTCGATCCACCCGAGGCGCCAGCCGGTCATGGCCCAGTTCTTGGAGAAGGTCTGGACGAAGATGATCTTGTCCTCCGGCTCCATTACATCGCGGAAGGACGGCGTGCGCCCGTCGATCGTGAGCGACGGATCGTGGACGAAGCGGCCATAGATCTCGTCAGCCACGATCCAGAGCCCGTGACGGCGGGCAAGATCCAGTGCTGCGCGCAAATCGTCGTGGCTTGCCACCCAGCCGGTGGGATTGGAGGGCGAGTTGATGACGAGCACGCGGGTGCGCGGCGTGATCGCCTTTTCCAGCCGCTCGAAATCGAGATGCCAGCCCTTCGCGTCGATGATCATCGGCACGGCGACGGGCCGGGCTCCGGCAATGGAGATCGCGCCGGCGAAATTCGGCCAGGCCGGGGTCGGAACCAGCACCTCGTCGCCGTTGCCGGCGAGCATGCGGAAGGCGATCTGCATCGCAGGCATGCCGCCGGAGGTGACGAAAAAGCGCTCGGGGTCGAACGGCTTGCGGTAGACCCGCTCGTGGTAGCCGGCGATGGCCTGGCGCAATTCGGGGATGCCGCGCTGATAGGTGTAGAAGGTCTCGCCCTCCGCCAGCGACTGCGCCGCCGCCTCGCAGATGAAGGTCGGCGTCGGCAGGTCGCCCTCGCCGACCCAGAGCGGGATGATGCCGGGCTTGAGCCGACCATAGCTGAACACGTCGACGATGCCGCTCGTCGGCGCCTGCTCCGCCTCGGGGCGCAGGTTGAGAAAGGACGGCATCGAGACGGACACGTTCATCGGGGATTTCCTCTGGGCAGGCGAACAGGGATGACCTGTCGGCGGCCTCAAGGCAAGCCTGGAATAGGTCTCATGACAAAAGACGAAGGGTCCGATCGAAACCAGTGATCATTCTCAAAGTCTGGCCCATATTCGGCGCTCTCCCAAGCCCTCATCCTGAGGGCCGCCGGAGGCGGCGTCTCGAAGGACGAGCGCGTCTCCAGAGCACGCTGAATACTCCTGCGAGACGGTGCTTCGCATCTCCTTTAGGATGAGGTCGAGGGTGATGAGCAGCCTCTCAAGCCGTCCGGCCCGTCTTTAGAAGGTCGCGGATTTCCGTCAGCAGCTTCACGTCGGCTGGAATTTCCGCAGGCTTGTCGGCCGTGCCGGTCTTGGCATCCTCGGTGCGGCGCAGGCGGTTCATGCCCTTGACCAGGAGGAACAGGATCCAGGCGATGATGGCGAAATTGATGGCGACCGTGAGGAAGTTGCCCCAGCCGAGCACGGCGCCCTGCTTCTTGGCTTCCTCGAGAGACCCTGCCGTGACGTTGCCCGACAGGGTGGTGAAGTAGTTCGAGAAATCGAGGCCCCCCGTGACGGCCCCGATGATGGGCATGAAGATGTCGCCGACGATCGAGTCCACGATCCTGCCGAACGCGGCACCGATGATGATGCCGATCGCCAGATCGACCACATTGCCGCGCAAGGCGAACTGCTTGAATTCGTTCCACATGACCGGATCCTTCCGCTTGTTCCCAAGCTTAAGCTGTCCGGCCTGAGAATTTCGTCAAGCCTCGCGGGCGGCCAGAAGGTCCTGCAGGTCGAGCCGTTTTGTGACCATCTGAAGCTCGCCGTCGGGCGTGAGCGGCCATTGGTCCTGCGGGCGGTCGACATAAAGCTCGATGCCGTTGCCGTCGGGATCGCTGAGGTAGAGCGCCTCGCTCACCCCGTGGTCGCTCGCACCCTGCAGGGGGATGCCGGCCTCGGTAAGCCGGAAGAGCGCATCGGCAAGGGCCGCCCGCGTGGGATAGAGAATCGCCACATGGTAGAGGCCGGTCGTGCCGGGAGGCGGCGGAGATCCTCCTTTGCTCTCCCAGGTGTTCAGGCCGATATGGTGATGGTAGCCCCCCGCCGAGACGAAGGCGGCCTGGCTGCCGTAGCGCTGCATCAGCTCGAAGCCGAGCACGCCGCAATAGAAGGCGAGCGCGCGCTCGAGATCGGCCACCTTGAGATGGACGTGGCCGATCCTGACGCCGGGATCGATGGGCCGCGCCACCGGATATCCGGTGGCGCCAGAGAGAACGGATTGCGACATCGTCTTGAACCTCAGGCCGACCGGACGGACAAAGCAGGAGCAGTCTTCGCCGATCCGGCCTGCAGGGCAAGAGCGCCGTTGCCGAGGAGAGCCTGGACCACGAGGGCTGCGATCCAGAAGGCCAGATATTCCCAGCCGCCATTGGGGTTGTTGAAGAAGAAGCCGGCCGGGCCGTGCACGAAGGCGATGGCGCCGATGAGGACCGGGATCAGGGCGAGCGCTACCCAGCGGGTGAAGATGCCGAGGATGAGGGCAATGCCGCCGACCGCCTCCACCGCGATGGTCAGGTAGGCCAGAGCCGGAGGCAGGCCGAGGCTTCCGAAGAACTGCGCGGCGTCTGCGGGGGTGAACACGAAGACCTTGAGGCCGGCATGGGCCAGGAACAGGATTCCGAGGGTGATGCGCAGGATCAGCGCAGCATAGGGAGCGGTGCGGGAGTCGATCATCGAAGAATCTCCTGAAAGGGTCCCTCATATGACCTCAAACTGATAATATGATAATCTTAGAGCTGGAATATGAGCTCACACTGCAGGAATGAGATCGATCCATGCTCGACCGTGTCACCAGCATGCAGGTCTTCGTCCGCGTTGCGGCCCTGGGCAGCTTCTCGGCGGCCGCCCGGGCGCTCGACCTGTCGCAGACCATGGTGACGAAGCACGTGGTCTCCCTCGAGGAGAGACTCGGGATCAAGCTGCTGCACCGCTCTACCCGGAAGCTGGTGCTGACCGAGGGCGGCCGGAATTATCTTGCCGCCTGCGAGCGCATCCTGGCCGAGATCGAGGAGGCAGAGGCCTCCGCCAGCCTGGACCGCGTCGAGCCGCGCGGCACATTGAGGCTCAACGTGCCTCTCACCTTCGGCTTCCGGCAGGTGGTTCCGGCCCTGGCCGAGTTCAGCCGGCTGTACCCTGCCGTCTCGTTCGACCTCGGCCTCGCCGACCGTTACGTGGACCTCCTCGAGGAAGGCTGGGATCTGGCGATCCGCATCGGACGCCTGAAGGATTCGAGCCTCGTCGCCCGGCGGCTCGCCGAATGCCGCACGGCCGTCTGCGCTGCGCCGTCCTATCTTGCGGAACACGGCATCCCGCAGAGCCTGGAAGATCTCTCCCGGCACAATTGCCTCGGCTATACTTTGCCCAGCGCCATCGGGGCGAACCGCTGGGCCTTCGGCCTCGATGGCGAAGCGGTCGTTCCGGTGCAGGGCAACCTGCGCGCCAATAACGGCGACGCACTGCTCGCGGCGGCCGTCGCCGGACAGGGGCTCATCTACCAGCCGACCTTCATCGTCGGCGACAGCCTGCGCGACGGCTCCCTCGTGCCGGTGCTGCCCGGCTATCCGACCTACCAGCCCGGTATCCACGCGGTCCTGCCCTCGGGCCGGCAGGCGCCCGCGAAGGTTCGCGCCTTCATCGCGTTCCTCAGCCGGTGTTTCGGGCCGGAGCCGGGCTGGGATCGGGGCCTCCGCTAGCCCGGCGGTGGCCTTCGCACGGCTAACCGGATAAAGCTGTTCCACGTTGGTTTTCGAGGGTTAACGCCTATGGTCGCCACCTGGGCCGTCGTGCTGTCGGCGCTGGTCTATCTCTGCTTTCTCTTCACGGTCGCCCATTGGGGCGACAACGGAGGCAAGCGTTTCATCCAGGGGCCGGCCCGCTCGACCATCGCGGCGCTGGCCCTCGCGGTCTATTGCACCTCCTGGACCTTCTTCGGATCGGTGGGCCTTGCCAGCCGCTCGGGCTTCGACTTCCTCGCCATCTATATCGGCCCGATCCTCGCGATCGGCTTCGGCTATCCGCTGGTCGCGCGGATCGTGCGCGTAGCCAAGACCCAGAACATCTCCTCCATCGCCGACTTCGTGGCCGCCCGCTACGGCAAGAGCGAACGGGTCGCGGCCCTCGTCAGCCTGATCGCCCTCGTCGGCTCGATCCCCTATATCGCCCTGCAGCTCAAGGCGGTCTCCTCCTCGCTCGACGTGTTCCTCGGCGCCGCGAGCGAAACGCTGCCGTTCCAGTTCCCGCTGGTAGGCGATCTCGCCTTCGTCGTCGCGCTCGTGCTCGCAGGCTTCGCCGTCGCCTTCGGCACGCGCCACACGGATGCGACCGAGCACCAGAACGGGCTGCTCCTCGCCATCTCTGTCGAATCCGTGGTGAAGCTGATCGCGTTCCTGGTCGTCGGGGGCTACATCACATTCGTGATGTTCGACGGATACGATGCCATCGTGCAGCGCCTCAACGCGCAGGGCACGAGCTCCAACCTGATGGGCACGACCTCCGGCTTCGGCAGCTACATCACGCTGATCCTGCTCTCCACCTGCGCCGCCCTGCTTCTGCCGCGTCAGTTTCACGTCACCGTGGTCGAGAACCACGAGATCGCCGACCTGAAGCGGACCGCCTGGCTGTTTCCGCTCTACCTGATCCTCATCAACATCTTCGTGATCCCGATCGCACTCGCAGGTCTCGCGGTTTACCCCAGCGGCGCCATCGACCGCGACATGACGCTGCTCGCGCTGCCGCTCATGGACAAGGCCGGCACCGTCGCGGTCATCGCCTTCCTCGGCGGGTTTTCGGCCGCCACCGCCATGGTCATCGTCGATTCCGTCGCCATCGCGGTGATGATCTCGAACCATCTCGTCATGCCCATCGTGCTGCGGCGGCGCGCCTTTGCCGGCATCGATCCAGGCAGCTTCGTGATCGGCGTGCGGCGGGTCTCGATCGTTCTCGTGATCCTGCTCGGCTATGTCTACTACCGCGCATCGGGAGAAGCGGCTCTCGCCGCCATCGGCCTTCTGTCCTTCGCCGCCATCGCGCAGGTCGCGCCGGCTTTCCTCGGAGGGCTCATCTGGACGCGCGGCACGGCGCTCGGCGCCAGCATCGGGTTGATCGTCGGGTTTCTCACCTGGGCCTACACGCTCCTTCTCCCGAGCCTCGTCTGGGATGGCGTGTTCTGGTCCGATGTCGTCGTCACCGGCCCGTTCGGCATCGCGGTGCTCAAGCCCACATCCCTGTTCGGCGTCGACCTGCCGCAGCTCACGCATGGCGTCGTCTGGAGCCTGACGCTCAACATCCTCTGCTACGTCGCCTTCTCCCTCTGGCGCCCGGTGACGGCGATGGAGCAGATCCAGGCCAATCTCTTTGTCGGCGAGGCCGTCGCCTCCGTGACGCCGAGCTTCCGCCTGTTCCGCGCCAGCGTCACCGTCGGCGAATTGCGCGCCACCGTGGCACGCTATCTCGGCGAGGAGCGCACGACGCGCTCCTTCGAGGGCTTCACCCACAGCCGCGGGCAGAACCTGGAGCCGCGCGCCGAGGCCGACATTCATCTTCTGCGCTACGCCGAGCATCTTCTGGCCTCGGCCATCGGCACAGCATCCTCACGTCTTGCCTTGTCGCTGCTTCTGCGCCGCCGCACCGTTTCGACGGAGGCGGCCCTCAAGCTCCTCGACGATGCCTCTGCCGCGATCCAGCACAGCCGCGACCTTCTCCAGCACGCGCTGAACTATGCCAAGCAGGGCATCACCGTGCTCGACAGCGACCTGCGCCTGCTGGCCTGGAACCAGGCCTTCATCGATCTCTACGACATGCCGCCCAACTTCGTTCATGTGGGCATCAGCATGGAACAGATCGTCACCTACAATGCCTCGCGCGGATCCTACGGACCCGGCCGGATCGAGGAACTCGTCGCGGCCCGCCTGCACTCGTTCCGGCACGATGTGGAGCCGGTGCGCCTAAAACTCTTTCCCTCCGGCAAGGTCATCGAGATCCGCTCGAACCTCCTGCCCGACGGCGGCCACGTCACCACCTACACGGATGTCACCGACACCGTTCTCGCGGAGGAGGCGAGCCGGCGCGCGAACGAGACGCTGGAACAGCGCGTGCGCGAGAGAACCGAAGAGCTGACGCGCCTCAACGAGGCTCTCAGAGGCGCGAAGGCGGACGCCGACGAGGCGAACATTTCCAAGACGCGCTTTCTCGCCGCCGCTTCGCACGATATCCTGCAGCCGCTCAATGCCGCGCGCCTCTACGCGACCTCGCTCGTGGAGCGGGACCGCGACGCAGGCGACGCGACGCTCGCCGAGAACATCGACGCCTCGCTCGACGCCGTCGAGGAAATCCTCACCGCCATCCTCGACATCTCGCGCCTCGACACGGGCGCCATGAAGCCGCAATGGTCGAGCTTCCGCATGGACGAGCTGTTCCGCCAGCTTCAGCGTGAGTTCGAGCCCGTGGCCGGCAGCAAGGGCCTGACGCTTACCTTCGCCATCCCCTCCCTCACGGTCCGCTCCGACCGGCGTCTCATGCGCCGCCTGCTGCAGAACCTGATCTCCAACGCGATCAAGTACACGCCGTCGGGCCGCGTGCTCGTCGGCGCGCGCCGGCGCGGCGCGCACCTCGTTCTCGAGGTCTGGGACACCGGCCTCGGCATTCCGCCCTCGAAGCAGCGCATCGTCTTCCGCGAATTCCAGCGCCTCGATCAGGGCGTGAAGGTTGCGCGCGGCCTGGGCCTTGGCCTTTCCATCGTCGAGCGCATCGGTCGCGTGCTCAAGCACCCGATCACGTTGAACTCGGAAGCGGGGCGAGGGTCCGTGTTCCGTGTCGAGGTGCCTGTCGTCGCAGCGCTCCCGGCCACCGCCGCCGCTCCCGAGCTGCCCAAGCCGGCGGCGACCGTTCTGTCTGGGCTGCGCGTGCTCGTGATCGACAACGAGCCGGCCATTCTCGAGGGCATGCGCCTTCTGCTCACGGGCTGGGGCTGCGAGACTTGGATTGCGTCGGATCTCGAAACGGCCCATCAGGCTCTGCGAACGCACAAGGCGCTGCCGGAGGTGATCGTCGCCGATTATCATCTCGACGACACGGACGGCCTCGAGCTCATCAAGGCCCTGCGCTGGAAGACGCAGGTCGACACGCCGGCCGTTCTTGTCACCGCCGACCGCACCCCGGTCGTGCGCGACGCCGCCGCCTCCATGCACATCCACGTCCTCAACAAGCCGCTCAAGCCGGCGGCTTTGCGCGCGCTGCTGACGCAATGGCGCGCGACCAAGGTGGCGGCGGAGTAGTTATGGCGTCATCCCTCGACGTCATCACCGGCCTTGTGCCGGTGATCTCGATACGAGAAACGCTGCGCTCCACAGGATCGGGATGGCCGGCACAAGGCCGGCCATGACGTGGAGGATCAATCCACTTTCAGCGCCTCATTGACCGCTGCCAGCGCATGGATCGTCGTCGTGTCGAACAACGGCACGGCGCAGTCCTCGTCGGACACGAGTAGCATGATCTCGGTGCAGCCGAGAATGACGCATTGAGCACCGCGCTCGATCAGGCGGGCGATGATCGCGCGATAGGCCTGCCGCGATTCCGGCACGATCTTTCCGAGCACGAGTTCCTTGTAGATGATCTCGTGCACGACGCGACGGTCGTCCTCGTCGGGCACGGTGACGTCGAGGCCATGATGCTGTTGCAGGCGGCCCTTATAAAAGTCCTGCTCCATGGTGAAGGCCGTGCCGAGGAGACCCACGCGGTGGAAGCCGGCGGCCTTGATCTGCTCCGCTGTGGGATCGGCGATGTGGAGCAGCGGGATACTCACGGCCGTTTCGATCGCATCCGCGACGCGATGCATGGTGTTGGTGCACAAAACGATGAAGCTCGCGCCGCCCTGCTCCAGCCGAAGCGCCGCCTCCCTCATCGCTTCCGCAAGTTTGTTCCAGTCACCTTCGTGCTGAAGCCGCTTGATCCCCTCGAAATCGACGGAATACATCAGGCATTGCGCCGAATGAACGCCACCGAGCCGGCGGTTTGTCTCCTGATTGATGATGCGGTAATACTCGGCCGAGCTTTCCCAGCTCATGCCGCCGATGAGGCCGATGGTCCGCATCGCACAGGCCCTCAGGCGTTCGGCGTATAGGGATCGCGCCCGCTGCCGAGCGCGTCGTCGAGCAGCTCGAGCCGATCCTGGCCCCAGAACACCTCGCCGTCGAGCACATAGGCCGGCGAGCCGAAGACGTCGCCTGCCACCGCATTCTCCAGGTTGAGCGCATAGATCGCCTCGGTGGTGCTGCCTGTCACCACGTCCATGAGGGCGGACGAGTCGAGACCGGCCTGTTCCGCCAGCTCCGCGAGCACGAGCGGATCGCCCAGGTTGCGCTCCTCCTCCCAGATCCCCGAAAAGGCCCGGCGCAGGAAGGCATCGGGGCTCTTGCCGGAGGCGGTGATCGCGATGACGAACCGGTCGGCGAGGTTCACATCGAAGGGCCAATGCTTCGGCGCTATGTTGAAGGACAGCCCGCGCCTTTCGCGCCAGCGCTGCAGTTCCACGATCCGGTAGCGCTGCCGCGCCGGGTGGCGCTGGGCGAGGGGCAGGCCGCCGGTCTCCGAGAAGACACGGCCGAGGAAGACAGGCTTGTAATTGACCTCGATCCCGTGCCTTTGCGCGATCTCCATGAAGGGCGCATGGCCGATATAGGCCCAGGGGCTCACGAGGGAGAAGTAATAATCGATGATGCGGGGCATGGGTCCGATTCGGGTTTGATCAGGCCGGAACGGCGATGGCCCACCTTGAACCATCAGGCGGCGCGCTTCAACGTCTCTTCCGCCCGGAGAAAAGCCTCGACCTCGGGCGCCACCGCCGGCGCCTGAGCCCGAAGGCCGATCTCGCCGAGCAGCCGCTCCATCGACACGAAGCCCTTCTCCCGCCGGTCGTAGAGTCCGGCCCGCACGAGGGCGATGGCATTCAGAATCGAACTGCCGTCCCGCGCCTCCGAGACCAGCCGATGCTCCATCACCACGTGGCTTTCCGACCAGGTTAGGATGCGCGTCTCCAGGGTGAAGGTGCGGAAAGCTTTAAGCTCCCGCCGGAACCGGATCTGCCCGGCGCCCACTACCGGCACCCACCCATGCTTCAGAATCGGGCGCCACAGGCCGGAGCGGATCATGATGTCGGTGCGGCCGAGATCCATGAGCGTCCAGTAGCGGCCGTTGTTCATGTGGAGCGAGGTGTCTACATCATTTGCGAAAGGCATGACGTTCGACTAGGGTTAACCGCAACTTCGCAAATCACCCCTGATCGATACCATGCACTGGAATCCCTCGCCTACTGGCTCGCGCTCGCTTTATGGCCATCAGCCGCCCACCGGCTCGAAAGAATTGGCTATCGAGTACCTACGTTTCAGCGATGCCATCCAAAGCCTTGGTGACTCCAAGCGTCGTCAAAGGGATGCCAATGCCGCCTATGCCGATCAGGCGCATTTGGAGATCGTTGAAAGCTTCGAGGATCTTGGTATCTCGGCCTTCAAAGGGCGCAATGCGAAGGTCGGCGCGTTCAAAGCTCTAAACGATATGGCCACTCAGGGGATCTTCCAGCAGCACGGCATAAAGCATGTCATCGTCGAGGCGTTTGACCGCCTTTCGCGTATGACGCTCGATGACGCGTATCAGCAGTTCCGCACCCTTATCCTCTCGGGAATGACCGTTCACATTCGAGTGCTCCGGACGGCATACGACAAAGATGCACTCAATGACCCTCAAAAGCTCATGGGTGCCCTGATGTTCATGGGCCTTGCCCATGCTGATAGCGCTCAGAAAGCGTTCCGTGTCGGGGAGCGGCGGAAGCAGAACCGGATCGACGCCCGTGAAGGCCGGAAGGCGATGACATCGGTTTGCCCCTACTGGCTGCACAAAAGCCAACAGCCTTATGAGCAAGACGGGCGGACCTACTGGTTCAAGCCCTATCCCAAGCGGGCGCAAGTCGTCCGCGATATCTACGAAATGACCGCTGACGGCATGACTGTCTTCTCGCTCTGCCGCACCCTCACCGAACGGGAGGAACCGACTTTTCGACAGGGCAAGGGAAGCGCCAAGCACGGTTGGAGCACGGCCTACATTTCGCGCATCCTGAACTCGCGGGAAGTCATCGGCGAAATGCAACCCTGTAAGCTCGATAGCGGCAAGCCCGTGCCAGACGGTGACCCGATCTACAACTATTATCCTCCCGTTGTGGAAGTCGAACTCTACAATCGGGCTCAAGCTGCCCGTCGCCGTCCTAACCATAAGGGACGCACTGGCACTTCTAATGACGGAACATCGAACTATACGAACCTGTTTCGCGGGCTGCTTCTGTGCGGCCACTGCCACGATGCGGAAACCGGTGAGGCCGCGACGATGCAGATCCGTGGCAACCTCCGGAAGGGTAAGGGGAATAGGAAGCCCAAGACCTACTCATATCTGATTTGCGCCGCGAAGAGGAAAGCGGGCAGCAACGTTCATGAGACCCAGAGAAACTGGCGTTACGATCTGTTCGAAAAATTGTTTTTGGAACATGTGCGAGATTTTGACGTAACGGGGTTGCTCAAGAACAAAGCCCCGGAGAGCCCTGAGCAGATTATCCGTAAACAGATCGAAGAGACGGAATATAAGGTTCAGACACTGGAAGCCGAAATCGAGAACCTCGGCAAGCAGCTTGATAACGCCAAGTCCGAAAGGACAGGTGCGTTCATACAGGACCGCGTTGACAAGAAACTTGCCGAACTGGACGCGGCTGAGGCTGACCTCAAGAAACTTCAGGAGGAATTTCGGACCTCGCGCATTCGGGAAGATCGTCGGGTTCAGAGCATCGAAACCATCGAAGCCATCAAAGGCGAGTTGGCTCAGGCCGAAGGGGCGGACCTTGCTCGTCTTCGCGAACGGCTCGCCTTCAACATCAAGAGCATGGTCGATGGCATATACTTCTATGCCGATGGCGCGGTGGATGTAATCGTGTTCGGTGGCATCAAGGCATATCGCTTCCGAGACGGTAAGCTTGAGGCCCAGATCAACCTGATCCCACAGATTGAGGCTGGTAACATCAGAGCCGAAGCCTATACGAGCGATGGTAAAGATCACCGGGATGCTCAGAACCGCACCGTAATCGTTGAAGATACGGAACGGCGCAAGAAGTTTGAGAAGCTGAAAAGATTGCAATGATCCTGTCAACGGCGGTTCAAAAGTCGACCACGGGGCGGCGCAAAACTGGGCCAGTGGCGGGCGCGCTGACCACATAGCTGGCGCGTGCCATGGCGCATTGGCCCCCTGGGCCAATTGTCATCGGGTTGATTTCAGGACGATGTTTGCCGTTTGCGCGATCGGCTATGAGCAAGACGGTAGCTCTCGCCGTTCATCTCGAGGATGCTGACATGGTGGGTCAGTCGGTCGAGAAGTGCGCCCGTAAGGCGTTCTGAGCCAAGGGTCTCGGTCCATTCGTCAAAGGGCAGATTGCTGGTTATGAGGGTGGCGCCGCGTTCGTAGCGTCGCGAGATCAGCTCGAACAGCAGCTCCGCCCCGGTCTTCGAGAGGGGCACGAAGCCCAGTTCGTCGATGATCAGCAGCTTGTATCCGGCCATCTGCCTCTGGAGACGAAGCAGGCGGCGCTCGTCACGGGCCTCCATCATCTCGCTGACCAGGGCAGAGGCTGTGGTGAAGCCGACGGACAGTCCCCTTTGGCAGGCGGCCAGCCCGAGCCCCAGGGCGATATGGGTCTTGCCGGTGCCGGAGGGGCCGAGGGCAATGACATTCTCGCGCCGCTCGATCCACTCGCCACGCGCCAGCTCTAGGACCTGCATCTTGTTCAGTCTCGGGATGGCGGCGAAGTCGAAGCTGTCGAGGCTTTTGACGGCCGGGAACTTCGCGGTCTTGATGCGCCGCTCGACCATCCGCCGCTCGCGGTCGATCAGCTCCATCTCCACGAGCCGGGCCAAGAAGCGGACATGGTCAAGCCCCTCGGTGGCGCATTGGCGGGCCAGCTTCTGGTGCTCGCGCAGGAATGTGGGCAGTTTGAGCGCCTTGAGGTGGTGGGCGAGCAAAATCTCGGGAGCTTCAGCGCTCATGCGGCATCCTCCGAGATCAGGCACATATAGGCCGCCGCCGATGTCTTCTCGACCCTGGCTTTCGGCAGATAGGGGTAAACATCGAGGTCCAGCCGCGGCGGTCTGCGCTCCACCCGGCACAGGACCAGATGCTTGACCGCATCGAAGCCGATCGCCCCCATCTGCAGGGCCTGCTTCACCGCAGCATGGAGATCCGGGAGATTGAAGAGTTCCAGCAGCCGCAGCACCTGCACATATTCGCGCCGGCCCTGCTTGTTCATGCGGACTTCCATCAAGCCGCGCAAGGTCGCGAACTCCTCGGGCAGGTCCCATCCCTGCAAAGGAGCGGCCTGATCGAGTGCGTTGATCTTGTTCTCGATCAACGGGAGGTAATGTAGCGGATTAAAGATCACCTCTTCCCGCTCGTAGCTGCGGGGATGGCGCGCAATGACCTCGCTGCGGCAGCCGATCACCACCTCGTCGACATAGCCCCGGATCCAGACATCCTGATGGCCCCAGGCCACGGGCACCGAGTAGTCGTTGGTCTTGTAGCGCACGAGCGACTGCGATGAGACGCGCCCGCTGGCCTGATCGCAGGCCTCAAATGGCGAGGCCGGCAGGGGACGCATGGCCGCGGTATCCCGCTGCAGGCGCTGGCCGATCGTCTCGGCCGGCCCCCGCAGCTTGTCATCCTGCCGCTTGCGGCATTGCCCCTCCAGCCAGGTGTTGAAGGTCTCCCAGCTCGGGAAGTTCGGGATTGGCACCATGAAGTTGCGACGGGAATAACCGACGAGGCCCTCCACATTCCCTTTGTCGTTCCCCTTGCCCGGACGACCGTAGCGATCCCGGATCACGTAGTGCGACAGGAAACCACTGAACAACGCCGCCCGCTTGCGCGTCCCGTCCGGCAGGATCTTTGCCACCAGGCAGCGGTCATTGTCATAGAGCACCGACTGCGGCACCGCACCGAAGAAGGCAAAGGCCTGGATGTGGCCGTCCACCCAGGCCTCAGACACAGCCGCGGGATAGGCCCGGACGAAACACGCATCGCTGTGCGGAAGATCAAGCACGAAGAAATGCGCTTTCTGCTCCACCCCGCCGATCACGACCACCGCCTCCCCGAAGTCGGCCTGCGCATGGCCGGGTGGGTGCGACAGCGGCACAAACATCTCCTGGCATCGCCGCTCGCGCTCGCGGATGTAGTCTTTGATCGTCGTATAGCCGCCGGTGAACCCATGCTCCTCCCGGAGCCGGTCAAACACCCGCTTCGCCGTATGGCGTTGCTTGCGGTGAACCGACCGATCGCCCTCCAGCCAGGCATCGATGATCGGGACGAACGTTTCCAGCTTCGGGCGCCGGACAGGAGCATGACGCCGATAGCCGGGCGGCTCCGCATAGGCCATCATCTTGCGAACGCTGTCGCGCGATATGTTGAAATGCTTCGCCGCCTCGCGCTGGCTCATGCCTTCAGAGCACGCCAGCCGAACCTTCCGGTAAAGTTCCACGGTGAAAATCCCCCAGCCCTCCCTGCAACCGGCAGAAAGGGAATAGGTGGACGACTTTTACGCCGCCCGCAGCGGGTCTATCCCGCCGCTACCGTGGTCAAATTTTGCACCGCCGTTCTCATCTCGCCGTAAGCTATGGCTCCTGTCAGCGGTTCTGAGCAATGACGGTGAAATCCCTAACGATCTTTGCGCTGCTCGCACTGTCGCTTTTCGTTGCTGATAGGCTCGTGAGAATAGAGAACCAGCGGTATGCGTTGATGCTTCGGATGTGCGAGAAACCGATTGTCCCTAATTCAAATGTCGTCGTGCAAGATGCCAAGTGCCTCGGGACGGTGCAAACCAGAACGTCATGGTTCTGGCATCTGTTCTACGCTCTGACGGACGACGTGTAAGCCGCTCCACTCTGGGAGAAATAACCGGAAGACGCACACGTTTCGCTCGTCGCCCATATAGAGCATCACACTTAGAAATAGCGTCAGCCCTCCCCTGCCCTACCACCAATTGTAGGCCCGTTGAGGGCTCAGAAATGGCCGCAGAAAGGCAAAAAGAAAGGCCGGGAGATTTCCCGGCCCATGGGTCTGAAGCCTGCTGGTGACGTTCTTATACGGTCTGCTGAAGCTGTTTCTTGACGATCTGACCGACAGTCTCGTGACTGATGTTGAAGCCATCTTTCTGCAACATCTTCGCGATGCCGCGATAAGAGAAGCCATCGGCCTTCAACTCGATCATGGTCTTGATTGCGTCCTGCTCGTCTTCCTTCTCGATCAGTTCACCATCGTCACCAACCATGAAGCCGAAGGGCACAGAGCCACCCAGGAAGCGATTACGCTTCTTCTGGTCCTGCTTAACCTCGGTGATACGCTCCTTCGTCCTGTCTCGTTCCTGCTCGGCCACGGCAGACAAGATTGTGAAGACGAGCTTCGAGACACCGTTGCTGGTCACGTCGCCACCAAGGTCCATCATGTGCAGGGCAACACCCTTCTCCTTGAACTTCCGCAGGACGTTGAGCGCATCATCAGCAGAACGGAAGCAGCGGTCCAACTTGGTCACGATCACCGTGTCACCGACCTTCACCTTCGCCATAAGCTCACCACCACGAGGGCGATCAGCGAAAGGCACAGAGCCAGAAACCCCTTCTTCAACGAAATGCTCATCTACCGTGGTGTCGATCATCTGGGAATAACCTTCGATGCGGCGCTGCTGAGCACCCAGGCTTTCACCCTCATTGGCTTGGGTCAGTGTGCTTACTCTTGAATAGGAATATGTTGCCATCCGTGCCGTTCCTCTGCCTGTCAGACCGTCAGACTGTGACCCGATAACGGCTGCTTGTCACCCTCCTATTGCAGGCTGACATAAAGCGATATGTTATAGCTCTGGATGGCGTTGCAACCACCGTCGCACCCACCGTCTTCAGACCATATGTCCGACGATCTCACCCACGATGTCGCCAATGTCCCAGGCCCATCGTCCTCGTGATGGTGAGGCAGCACGGTCTTCGCCACGGTCGTTCACGTGAGGCTCCACCTGCACGTTCAGCGGGAAAGATTTTAGGGGAACCCCACACCTACTATGTTCGTTTTGCGGAAAGTTGAGTTGCGTTCTGGTGGAGCAACTTACTAAAAGTTGCGCGTTGTGTGCTGGGTCCGTTCTCGATGGCCATCAAAGGCACTGCCGATGAACAAGACTCAACCAGTAATCCAACGCCACCTAGCTGCAATCTTTTGCGCAGACGCGGCGGGTTATGCACGTCTGATGAGTATTGACGAGTCTAGCGCCTTATCGTTACTTAACTCGCGTCGTGAGATTATTGATCGACTGATCACTCGTTACGGTGGCCGCACCGCGAATACTGCCGGAGACAGTATTGTTGCAGAGTTCCCGAGTTGCATAAACGCAGTTAGGTGCGCCTTAGATGTTCAGGAGCAAATCGCAGACGCCAACGAGGATATTTCAAGAGAGCGACGGGTCATTTTTCGGATTGGCGTTCATGTCGGCGAGATCATGACCAGAAACGGTGATCTGTTCGGCGATGGTGTCAACATCGCAGCGCGTATGGAGAAGCTGGCCCCACCCGGATGTGTAGCTGTTTCAGAAGCAGCCTTTCAATACGCTTGCAAGGCCGTGTCAGTGACTTTTGACGACCTTGGACCGCAACTCTTCAAGAATTTGAGCACACCTGTTCGAGCTTATATTGCCTGCCCTTCTATCAATCCGCTGTCGCGGGCTATTCCATCGGTTCACCGCCAAAGTGAGTTTAACTTAGTTCGGCGCTTCCATCGAGTTCTTACCGCTGCTGTACGGAAGATTGCCACGCCCGAGGGACTGACAGCAGTTGAGCCAACAGTGCTTGCGTCGCTCCATGACGCTCCCGCAATTGATGAGCAGCGCCTTGCGGATCGGATCGGGGCTGATCTTGCCCATGTTCAGCGGATGGTGAAGCACCTTCAAAGCCGAGGGCTCGTTGGCCGGGCGGACGGTTTTGGGAGTAACCGCCGACGCCTTTTCAGTCTCACACCCGAGGGGCACGAACTGTTTTCCCAACTTTATCCTGCCGTCCTCTCAGTGAGAGATGAAGTCATGGCGTCGCTCTCGCAGGCTGAACGGGAAACCCTGCTCAGCCTTGTAGCCCGCGTCGTCGCCGCCAATGAACACGGGAACAGTCGCTATTCACGGTGACGGTTTGGGCCGCATGGCATCGGATCGCATTTCGAATCGAGTTCTACAGAAAAAGCTGCCCAGTCAGCCCGGTGGCTAAACCGTTCGGATGCCGTTTCTGGCTGCTTTTTGACAACGACTGCTCTGAAGCGCGTCAGCCATGTTGGAAGTCTCCCACGTCATCTATCGGGACCCTGAGCTTAGCCTGAAGGTGGGCTGAAGCCCAAGCCAACTCCTGCCGAATCGTTTGGAACCCCCAGCCTATCGTTCTCATTTCGTTCGCATACAGCTATGGGGCAGCGATGGTTGAACGGCTGAGCGATTTTCCTTGGGTGATCGTCCGGATCGATTGTCCCTTCTGTCCTCGCCGGAAGGGGCAGTATCGGCTGGCTCGGTTGGCCGAGGAGTTCGGGTCAGACATCCAGCTATGCGACCTCCTCGATAGGATCTCACTCGATTGCCCGAGGAAGTCCCTCCCGTGGGAGCGCCCTGCTGGTCAATACGATCCAAAGTGCAAAGCCCGCTTCACGGACTTGGAGGCAACCAGTCGCCCTCCTCCGGATCTACCACCGATGCTGCGAAAGCTCATGCTGATCCAGGGTGGAAAACGGTGAACGCCGAAAGGTCCAGCGAACTGAACTATCTCTGCCCAGACGCGTCCCGGCAGCTACCCTCCCCGCTCACACTTTGCATCGCCACAAGGGCGCAAGGACAACTATACCAGCGCGGCTGTATGATTGCGTGTTGGAATCCGGACATCCGAGCCACCGCAGCCAAGCCTCAAAGTACGTTGAACGATACGCTGGTCGTAGGAGTTGGAAAGCCACACCCAAAGAAGTCAGATCGTCATCTCAACAGGAGAGTGATCATGGACGAGAAACAGGGAACAGGAACCGGGCAAGCTGGAAATGTGCAGTCCAATGCTGCAACCCAAGCGAGCGGTAATGGCCCTAATCCTCAAGGGAATGCTCAAGGGGGCGGGGGCTCGACTGAAAGTTTGGTTGACCAAGCGACGAACACTGTTGCTGACGTTGCAGACCGTGCCTCCGATGTGGCCCGTGGTGCTTACGAGCAGGGTCAGCAATATGTCCGCGAAGCAAGTGACCGGTATCCCGAGGCCCAGCGCTACTATCAACGAGCCACACAGGCCATCGAGCACCAATTCACTGAGTCCCCACTCGTATCGCTGCTGGCGGTCGGAGCAGTCGGCCTTGGTATGGCCTGGGTCATTGGTGGTCTGACCAGAAGCCAGGACCGTGCGCCATCTGGTGCCAGGAGCCGAAGGGACTCCCCTGGTCAGCGCTCCGGCAAGCCTTTGATCGAAAGCGACCGGGTGGAAGGAACTGCCGTCTACGACCAGAGCGGCAAGCGCATCGGCACCGTCGAGCGGGTCATGATCGATAAGCTCAGTGGACGTGTTGCCTATGCCGTGATGTCGTTTGGCGGCTTTTTTGGGGTTGGTGCGGACGAGTACGCCGTCCCCTGGCGCATGCTCGATTATGCCCCCCGCCTGGGAGGTTATCAGATCCAGACTACCGCAGAGCAGCTTCGGAGTGCGCCGCGTCTCTCCCGTGATCGCGGTCAGGACTGGCCGGATCGGCAGAGTGAGCAGGATCTGCACGACCATTATCAGGTGTCCTACTACTGGGTCCTGACCTGACGATCTGGACAGGCAAGCGGCAGAGGTATTCCGCTCCCGGTCCCCTCATAGGACCGGGACTTATCAACGAGACCCTGCCTGCGGCGCAGGTGTCGGTCCAAACCTCGCTTCTTCAGACCTAAGCTCCGGTCATCACGCCGCCTGCCCGGCTGACCTGAAGTTCTTGGCGAGATCCCCTGCGGCGCGGAAGGCTTGCATGGCCTCAGCCCCGGTCATTGCAAGGGTGGTCTTCATGTCTGTCACGCCGCCGCCTGCCGCCGCCGTGATCACCGCCGCCGCAACCGTGCGTGCATCCGGCGCTTCGACCACGAGGAGCCAGTCGTACTCGCCGAAGGTCACATAGTAGGACAGAAGCTTACCGCCCGCAGCTTCAATGAGCTTGGATACCGGCTCAGTCCGGTCTTCCGGCGTGGTCGCCATATTGCGCATCGCATCTTGCGAATACCGACCCTGAGAAATGAAGATAGGCATAGCGCTCTCCTGAGGTTGCCATGGGAAGGAAGTGTCCATCACCTGCTCGCTCATGTTGTCAGCAGGTCGATGATTCTCATGATGGCGATTGCATTGCTCTTGTTCTGGGTGCCTTCCGTGGTGTTGCCCTTGGCGCAAGTCCACACGTCTCCCTTCTTGACCGTGAACTGTTTGTCGTTCTGCACCACCGCGAGTTCGCCCTCGGACATGTGGCAGAGCATGTCGTTCATCATTGTGTTGTCCGGGGTCTTGGCACCGGGTTGTAGAACGATGTCACGCAAATGCACCTTCTTGTAGGCAGGGATCAATGACTCCCGCTCCCCTAAGTCAATCTGCCTGACGCCCTGGATCAGTTCCTTACCCTCGTTGGGGCCATAGGTTTGGGCGGCAGCCTGTTCTGGAAGAACAAGCCCTGATAGCCCGGCAAAACCGATGGCAAGGGCTGATCTACGGTCGATGTCCAGCATAGCGTCCTCCTGTTGTTGAGGTCGCCTGCTCCGGGCCGGGGCCGACTTTCTTGCTCGACCCGAGCAAGAGCGACGTGGCCGGTGAAGGTGGGCCGAGGCGCTGCCCTTCCTCTGCGCTCGACCGCAGCGGCATCCAACTCAGGGCAGCCAGAACACTTGTTATTGGGCCAAAACTATACTCCTCCGAAACTGCGACCGCAAAGGCTAGGAATGTTCGTCAGTAACGTTGCATAGCATCCTTGGGATCGGCGCGGACGAGCATCCCGTCTCGTGGAGCGTGCTTACTAACAGCATCAGCCTGGATCGACATCGCACCGATACAATGATGAGCAGCGGCAAGGTTCAGGCTTGGGCGGTCAGTGTTGGCAATGCTGCTCACCAGCCCAAGTAGGGCGGCACTTTCCAGTGATCGTCAAGGTCCTGCTCATGGCTGCGGTCCCACCAGTCTTTCTCATCGCCAGAGACGACCGGAGCATCAGTTAGCTGCTCCTGCGTGATATCGGTTCTGTAGCCGCCAAGCTGGGTGTCGTACTTCAGTTTCTCCCATGGGATTGGGTGCCCATGGCTGCCGATCCCAAGAAAACCCCCAAAGGTCATCACGGCGTAAACCACTCGCCCGCTCACCTTCTCATTGATCAGGTGTTGGATCGTGCCGATGCGGTGACCTCGTGGGTCGTAGAGGGATCAGCACCCTCCTAATCCCTGGGCGGATCAGAAGAGGCGCTTACCCATAAGTGCTACTTCCATAGGATCATTGCGTGGAACTCAACGACAGCCCACGTGGGCCAGTAACAGGCTACGTCAGCAACCAATAACAAGCCGAGGGAACACATGGCCGCTAACCCGGAACGTCGATCTTCTAACGCTGGAATGGATGCTTCTCGGATGTATCCTCCTGAGCTTCTGCCGTTGGTGCAATCGCTTCTGGCGACCGTAGCCGACATTGACTTCGAGCATGAGAGTGACGTTGAGACTGTCAGGAATAGCTCAGCGGATGAGTGGCTGAAGCAGACGACGATTAGAAAGCTGCAAGAATGCCATCGAGAGCGGCGTATGCCCTACGTTCAGCAGCTTGAAAGCTTGCAGAGGCGGCTTCGGGCTCTGGCTGCCTGATTGTGAACTGGAGCCATTGAACTCCATTGAGTTCGTTCAGGGTACATCGGGCCACACCTGCCAGAACCTCTCCATCCCATCCGGCTTCTTGACAGGACCTCCTGATAAGCGGAGCCTTTTGTCGCTGCCCGCAGCGGCGAACCAGTCGGAGGGAATGATGGCTAAGAACGTCAAGGACATGCTGGCGGAAGCGAACTCGACTGTCCCCAAGCTATCTCCCGCCGAGGCCGCTGAGAAAATGCGGTCTGGTGATGTGCTCATCGTGGATGTCCGTGATCCGACAGAGGTTCAGCAAAGTGGAAAGATCAAAGGCGCTGTGAACGTCTCGCGAGGCATGCTGGAGTTTCGGGCCGACCCAGAGAGCCAATATCACAATTCGGCCTTCCAGAAGGACAAGACGATCCTCCTGCATTGCGCATCCGGTGGCCGTTCCGCTCTTGCGGGAAAGTCCCTTCAGGACATGGGCTACACAGACGTGTTTAACATTGGCAGCTTCAAGGATTTGGTCGAGGCAGGCATCGACACCGAGCCAGCCTGAGCTTACGACCACCGCCGAATACCGAACTTGCTCGCGCCTCACGATCATCAACACGGCGCAACAATGAGGATTACTGGTTGGACTTTCCTGGCACCATCTATTCGGCATCGACTTGGATCGTCCCAATCCTCATCGCAATCACATTCCATGAAGCGGCCCATGCCTATGCCGCCTGGAAACTAGGGGACGACACAGCGCACCGTCTGGGTCGTGTCACATTCAACCCGCTGAAGCATGTAGACCCTTTCGGAACGATCCTAGTTCCCACCCTGCTGTTCCTGACCAAGGCACCCTTCCTGTTTGGATGGGCGAAACCTGTCCCGGTAGCATTCGGGCGTCTTGGCCATCCGCGCCGCGACATGGCAATTGTCGCCATTGCCGGGCCGCTGACAAATGTGACGCTGGCCTTTATATCGGCGGCTCTTCTTCGAACGGTCCCGCTGCTGCCGGAGGCAATAGCAGCCTGGCTGGTGAAGACCCTTTATCAATCGATCCTGCTGAACCTGATACTGGCAATCTTCAATATGTTTCCCCTCCCGCCCCTGGACGGAGGCCGCGTCGCCTTGAGCATTCTGCCCAAAGCACTGGCAAGGCCATTCGCAAAGCTGGAGCGGTTCGGCTTCCTCATTCTGCTCGGGATCATCGTCCTTCTGCCGCTGCTGGGCAGACAGATCTGAACCGACCTGAACCTCTTCCGGTGGGCTGTTGGTATTCCGCTCCGATGGCTGACCCCGTTCTTCCTAGCAGTAGCAGGGGTGCCCCAATAGCGTCCGCAGAATATGGGTGGTCCAAGTTCGATGCCGACCGACCATGTAAATCCTTCGGCCCTCGTGGTTCGAGCCCACATCAAAGACATCACGAGGCGGATGCGGTCTCGTGGGACTTAGCGGTTGAGGTCTTTGGAGTCTTTGGCAGGGTAGACATTGGGGCCTGCGGGCGGGTTCGATGGGCTGGTTGTTCCAGTCGTAGTCGTTCCTGCTGCTGTCCGGTTCACTCCAGCCACACCGGAGGCTGTTGTCGCGCCTCGTTTCTTCATGAAATACCAGACCGCAGCACCGATGATCGCCAGCAGAACCAGAAGCCCCAGCCAGCCTAGTCCACCGCCATCATCCGTGGTTGGAGGCGGTGTTGTGGGCGCTGGCGTCCCTGTGGTCTGCGCATAAGCGGCTGAGGACACAAACAGGAAGACCAAGGCGGGAATGCTCTTCATTGGGTTTTCCTCCGCACCAGCGAGATCAACGACCTCTGAGCACTGAATCGCACAACCGCTACCGGTGCTCGGAGGCTGACGATTTTTCACGAGTGTGATCCTCACTCTGGTGAATGAGGAGCGTGATTTTGAAAGGGGTCAGCCCCCCAGAACCGTTTTGAACCGGACAGCCGCAGCCCGGTCGCGTTTAGCTGCTCTGCTGGAGACGCTTGGCCAAGAGTTGCTTAGCGCGGTCAGCCCGCTGTTTTTCTTGCTGTTGAGCTTCGCGGAAGAAGGCGGCGAGATCCTGATCGCTCCCAGCGTCACTAGCATACTGCTCGTACAGATCTGCTCCTTGGAGAGCATGATATAGAACGCTGACGAGATTGTAGGTGGCGTCTTTGGTGCCGGTGCTGTTGGCCATAGCAAGGCTCCTCTAGTGCGAAGACACTGGCGCAATACTTGGCTGCCAGGAAGGTTCCCGTAATGTCCGGATTACATTGGGTCAGAGATCCCGAAAGTCTCTTCTATAGTCAAGCACTCGGGAGAGGCACCATTCTTTACGAGGGATCATGACATATAAGTAAGAAGGGGGTTGAGCCCCCTTCCTCAATCCTTCTTGAAGGCGTCTTTGACGGAATCCTTGATGCCACCAATGGTGTTCTGAATCTTACCTTCGGCCTGATCCGCCTTGCCTTCGGTCTGCATCTTGGAGTCACCGGTCACATTACCGATACCTTCTTTGACTTTGCCACCGATGTTCTTGGCGGAACCATCAACGCGATTTTTATCAACCATAATTCTCTCCTCAGTTGCTGGTTCAACGTGCACTGAGTTGAGCCGTTCCTGCGGCATAAAACATCTGCACACATTGAGGGCACCGTTCTGAGGAAAGCCCAAAGGCTGCCGAGCGTGTGTGATTGGCCGGATTCGGCTAAGAAAGGCTGCCTGCTGTGCTAGGGGCCGAATCCGGCTGACCTGCGGAGACGCATTGCCGATTTCGGCGCACGGGTCTTGCGCGGCACGCCTGCTGGCGAACTTCCGATTGAGGACCCCACGACAATTGAGCTTGTCATTCACCTGAAAACCGCCAGGGCACTCGGCATCGATCTTCCGTTTTGGCTTCTCGCACAGGCCAACGAGGTTATCGAATAGCCGACTCAATGATCGAGTTTGAACCATGCTCGCTGACGAGTGCTCATAACCCGATGTTGGAAAGATCCTTCAACACGGTCATGGAGCGGGGGGAGTTCATCGCATAGGAGCCAATGAAGGAACTCTGATGCACTGGCTTATAGCTCCCCTGTCCGTTCTGAAGAACACTCAGAGGACGCCGAACAAGTTCCCCGTGTTCGTGATAGAGAGGAAAACAACGGTAACGGGGACTTCCAATGCTCTATCTATCCGTCGCGTGGACGGTCATCGGCCTTGCTGCCATTGTTCGCTCCTACATCCTGCTCATGGGGGAGAACACTCCGGAGGCCCGGCGTAAGACGGCCACGACCACCCGTGTGGTTGGATTCACCCTGATCGTGGTCGGAGCAATTCAGATGCTGGTCTGGATTTTCACAGCCTGAAGTCGGTCAGATTCCTGGCAAGGGAGGTCTGTTGCTGTCTCTCACCTATTGGGAAATCCTTCAAATCCCTTCGAATCAAACCGAAGCCCTCCGCCCCCTTCCCCTTGATCTGCCGATGATGCGCAAGTGCGGAGAACGGCTTCGATCCCCAACTGGATCGTTGCGCTGAGCGCAAACCAATCCAAGGGTGCGGTTAGTGGTAAGTGGATGAGCGCAGTTCACGCTCCTTGGCCCGCGAGGAGATAATCCAGACGGCATGGACGATGCCGGGGATGTACCCGAAGATCGTCAGCAGGATGTTTATCCAGAAATGCAGACCTAAGCCGACAGTGAGCAGAACCCCCACAGGCGGCAGCAGGATCGCCAAAATCACGCGGATGATGTTCAATTTACGTCTCCACGGCGCGTGGGGCGGATGTTGCCCACTCTAATATCAACCCAGGCAGTGCGATTGACGTTCCCCGAAGCCGCTGCGCTGGCAGAGGAACTCTGCCTTCGTATCCTCCGTTGGCCTCACATACTTATGCTGAGGGGAGTTAGCCAATGATTTGCGCATTCTGCCATCAAGACGTGAAGGACCCCTGCTACGACATACAGGAGATTCGCCAACGAGCCATGAGCCACATTGATCGCTGTGAAGAGGCCCTCAGAGATGATTTGAGCGACGGGATCAACCCCAGTGACGGTCAGAGCGCCGGGAGCATATGATCAAGGCTGCGGTCACGATGACAAAGAGCCCTTGGATGAGCCTCTGGTTGAGTGCGGCGAACACCTGGGCTGGTGCCGCCCGTGGTTTTGGGATGGCAGAGATGAGCCGTCAGCAGAAGGCTCTGCTGAAGGAAATGACGGGATCGGGGCTGAAGGGCCGATCCACTACCACTCGGTCGTCCAGAAAGGCTTCAACAGGAACGAAGAGGAAGCCCAAGCGCTGATCCAGAGCTATACTCATCTCTGAATGTCCGCATCCGCCGCCCACTTCGTGCCCTCGATCAAACGGTTCGCAAGATCCTCCGGTCCAAGGGTCATCCGTGAAAGTTCCATCAAACTGTTTTCACCAATCTCGTAGTCGATAAGTTCCGGACCGACCTTAACAATGATCATTGCGTGATCAGAGGAAACGTACACGACCGTTCCACTTCGGCCATCCTGGAGGTCGATTTCGTCAAGTTTTTCCATTGAGATTCTCTCAGATGCCGAGCAGCCGCCAATTCGGCTCCGGCTGTCCGTCCAGACAATAGAATGACCGCGTGTCAAGCGCCGGTTCACCGTTCTTCGGGTACCCAGCCGACCTCCACCAATCCGCTAAGCCTGTCAAAGGAGGCCCGTCGCCTGTTCTACGAGAAGAACGACCCGAACTGGCCATGGCGGCAGCCCTGATTGGGCTTGAGACAGAACCAGAATTTGCGCAACAATCTGCCCCACTTCTCCTGGATGACAGAGCTTGAGCGGTGTATAATTCGGTCATAGCCAAGGTGGAGCGAAGCCATGAAGATGACCGCTCACAGGCACAACTACCCTGCCCATGAGAATGCCGCCCATGAGAGCGCCTCATCCACTCGGCGTGCCCGTAACCGGCGTCGGCGACAGCACCTGAGGCATACCCAGCCCATGACACGGGAGCAGCAGGTTGCCCTGGTTGAGGAGGCTCGCGCCGCCCGCATGCGAGAACAGGACCACACGAAGTAGCGCGGCTTCCGCTCGGAGATTTCACTCACTTCCTGCTGTCCCCGCTTTGCCGCGCCTCATCGCGACGTTGCGTCAAGTGCAGATAGTTGGGGTTGAAATCGGCAAACATCGTCAAACGCTCGACATCCGGGATGGTGACGGTGTGCCCTTTCAGCGTGATCAGACCCTCCACCCGGAGTTGTCGCACGATGCGGTTGAGATGGACCCCGGTCATGGCCAGCGTATCGGCCAGTTGCCGTTGCGTCAGCGGCAGCACGAAACTGTTGTCGGTGGCCAGCCCGACCGCCTGAAGACGCACCAGCAACTCGCACAAAAGATGGGCCAGCCGTTTGTCGGCAGGTCTTCGGCTCATGTTGACCAGCCACTCCCGCAAGGTGCCTTGATCCGCCAGCGTTGACCACCAGAGAGCACGGGTGATGGTCCTGGAATGGGCGGTCAGGTCCTCGATCATGGTGTGGGGCAGCAATGCGACTTTGCAGGCTGTGAGCGTTCCGATGGTGTGATCAATCTTGCTTAAAATCGGCACGTGCAGATCACAGCAATCCCCCGGAACAAGGTAAGCCATGATCTGGCGACCTCCGTCCGGCAGGAGCTTGTAGCGGCAGGCAAAGCCTTCCAGGATCACATGGACGTTCTCAGGGCTGTCATCTTCCAAGATCAGATCGTGCCGGGGCTTGAACTGCCGCACGTCTCGGACAGCCTGCTCCAGCACCTGCCGGTCCTGATCAGACAGCGTAGCGCCATACTCAAGCTTCAGAACGAATGGGGTGGGCATGGCCACCCTCCATCACCGGAACGTGATGGTATCAGACTAACCCGCGTTGTGGCTATGCGCTAAGAGTGAGCCCCGAGGCCCCTGAGTAGCAGGACTTTTGTCCGCGTCGCTGCCGTGCAGAGGAGCACCATTGGCCGTCATTTGCGCCAGTGCTGGGAGATCGAATGAAACTTGGCTTTCAACGGGTCACCGTAGACACGCATGCTCCCGATGACGAGGGCTGCCTCGTGTTTGCCGGTAATCGGCTCGTGGCGGTGTTGGTGCGGTTGTCGGACCTGCATGGTCAAGAGGCAGGACGTTGGTATCTGGAACATGGCTTTGGCCGTTTAGACGGACCGGCTCACCCGATTTTCGACGATTTGGATGAGGCAGAGGACTGGGTGGCTCAGCGCATTAGCTGACGTGAAGCTCGGTCATTCAAGCTGTCACCGGGAACCGCCCACGGTTGTGTCCATCATGCCAGCTTCAGCAAAATGACCCCTCTTCGGAACAAGGGTCATGGAAGCACTGAGACCGCTCATTTCGGGCGGGCTGAGTCAACGACTGGAACGGGGGCAAGCCCGCGACCTCTCGGACGATCTTCTCTCTAATGGCCTCGATGAAATGACTCCGCTTCCTGACCGGGATCAAGAAGGCTCCCGGACCACCGATCACGCAATCCCGAAAGTAGAGGTCCAGGCTTTCCAACCCCGAGCCATCGGGATCGGGGCGCTTCAGCATGATCGGCAACCCATTGATGGTGATGTCTTGCGCTATGGCCTCGTCGCGGGCCTTGGTCACCATCCGACCCTGGTTATTGACCCCATCTCCGGAAATATCGATGACCTGACGGGACGCATGGACCGGACTCTCGCGAAGCTTCCGGACCCCGAAATCGATGGCGCTCGATATGGACGTGTGCCTGCCGCGTCGCATCGAGTGACCAGCAAGACTCGCGGCGAATTTGAACCCATCTGCGGGATGCTCGATCACGGTCCAGGGAACGACGATCTCCTGAAGGGAAGCATCAGCCCATTCGACATACATGACGGCGATGCGACCGATGGCACCTTTGCGGACGGCGTTGTGAACCTCCGTGGATCGGAATGCCTCAATGAAGCCGTGCCGTTGCATCTCCTGCTCGTCAAACTCCATCGAGGGGGACACATCGACGGCCAGCACCAAGGCCAGATCGACGGTCGTTTGGGCAGAGGCGCTGACAGAGCCGCCGAGAAACAGGAATGCAGTCAGAAACGGCAGCCACGCAGCATTAGGGCCGATGATTGGAGGGGAAAGGGAATTTCGTGAAAGCATATCATGCCCTCCACCCTGATCGGCCTGTTCGCACGAGGCCGAAGTGTGCGTCAGACTACGCCCGCCCTACGGGCCTTTAATCCAAGAACACGGAAACCAAGCGCTTCCTGACATCGGGAACAATGCCACTGGAGACCACCAAACCGCTCGGTTCAACGCTAGTGACTTTTGCGACCGAACGCGGGGTCAGAGCGACACGGTATGGACGATCTCGCCGCTTTCGTCCATGACTGCGACCGTCCAGCAGGAGTCGTGCCGCACCTGATGGAGCAGTCCGCCTCGGAGTTCCGCTGCGGTCTTGTCAGCCGCTCCTTGGGCTGTCAGCGGGTCGGGCAGATCGACGCCCTCATCGTCCCACACGAGGTTGTCCTCAGAGCGAAGGTGGAAGAAGTAACGAGGTATCTGAGCCTCCGTATAATCAGCACCCTGCCTTGTAACTGCCGTCCGACGCAGGAAATCTCAGGTCTCGGTGAGACCTGATGATGGTGCTGCCGAGCCGGTGCTCCATTCTCTCGGAGAATCCTACGGCTCCTACCTGTCTCGTTCCCCCGCACCGCTGCTTAAAAGAAGCAGGAGACCGCGAACGATCTCCTGCCAGTCAGAGGGAGTGAACATGAAGAAGCCTCAAGGAAAGTCCCGATATCCTTCGGCAATCAACCAATACCCCAAATGCGAACGCCGTTCCCGCATAAGCGTACAATTTCAACGATTTTCTTTAGCATTTTCAATCTATGTTTATGTTAATGATACTAACATAAACATAGATCAACATTCTGAAGCAAAAATAACCATAGATTGACGTTTTACTTTGACGTGAGCGGAAAAGTCCCGAATTCTCTGATCGACAATAGTGGCGTTCTTGGCGACAGCGGGTGGGGTTGCCGCCACGGCGCTCGTGGCAAATCCTCATCGCTCATCGCACCGGTTGTATGTTGATGCTGGGCCGAGGCAGAGGCCAGAAAACCCGTGTTAACAACGCAGCACAGAGGCTCTGCGCGTACCGAGACTACCATCGTCAGCATCAGCTATGACTTGCGGATTCTGCTAATACTTTAAGCACTGAGAACTACCGCTTCGCACATCGGACAGATTGAGACGGCACTCTGGATATAGCTCGAACACCCTCTTTTGATACTGCAAACGCACCGAAACTTGGTTCAAGCGACATACGCATTCGCTATAAAGCAAAGTTTATCTACGATCTTCTGTAAGTAACGCTAGCGACTCTTTATCAGGAGAATAGTCATGCCTTATAACTATATTCTTAGAGACGCGTTCGGCGGTCGTATCGATAGCAATACAGATGTCATCTATGGAAAAGAATCAAATCAAACCAATGGCGGGAAGGATGTCATCAAGGGTCTTGGTGGCAATGACACAATCTATGCAAACAGCGGAAACGACATCATAGATGCTGGCACCGGAGACGATCTGATAAACAGCGGATTTGGCGACGACATATTCTACTTCGGCCAAAACTCGGGATACGACACCATCAAGGACTTCGGCCACTCAACCGGCAACCGAGACAAGATCGTGGTCGATGGCATCTACAACGGCTACTTTAAAAGCCTCTTCACAGGCGAAGTTGTTCTCAAGTTCGACCACAATCGAGACGGCAGCACCGACGCATGGGTGTTGCTGTCAGGCGTCGGCGAAAGTGAGTGGTTAAGCGCAGGGAATGTGATTGTGACCAATCCATCAGCATCTGAGTTCGTATTGGCCAAAGCGGAATTGGCAAAATGGGATCAAGCCAATGCAAGCTTTTTCGGAGTTTGAGACTTAGGAACGAAGCAAGACTACATCTCCCAGGGGCGGTCGATCCGCCCCTTCTCAACCTCACGTGCCCCGATGCAAGCTGGACACCCTGTCCAACCGGCAGCACAATTGATCGGGAACTGCACCGAGGGTCCGATGGGTCCGCAGGAGAACAAGGTCGAGCGGCGGCTGGTAGCGATCTTCGCGGCTGACGTGGCAGGCTACTCCCGTCTCATGAGCCGGGATGAGACTGGGACGCTCCGAAGTCTGACTGACCATCGCGAAGTTATGGATCGGATGATTTCTGAGCACGGTGGGCGGATCGCGAATACGGCTGGTGATAGTGTCCTTGCCGAGTTCCCCAGTGCCGTCGATGCCGTCCAATGCGCCGTGGCAGTGCAGGAGGTATTCGCGCAAAACAACCAAGACCGGCCCGACAAGGAGCGCGTCCAATTCAGGATCGGGATACATGTCGGCGACGTGATGGTGAGCGGAGGCGACCTCTTCGGGGACGGCGTGAACATCGCTGCCCGGCTCGAAAGTCTCGCTGAACCAGGAGGGCTTTGCATTTCGGACGCTACTTACGGGTATGTGCGCAAGGCTCTGCCATTTCCGTTTACCGATCTCGGCTCGCAGCGGGTGAAGAATATTGAGGAACCGATCCGAGCTTTCACCCTGAAGGCAACCCGTCCCATGTCAGCGGGAACGGAAAGTACCAAACCCCTCCCCCTTCCTGACAAACCCTCCATTGCCGTCCTGCCCTTCACCAACATGAGTGTCGATCCGGAGCAGGAGTTCTTCGCGGATGGAATTACCGAGGACATCATTACGGGCCTATCCCGGCTGAAGTGGCTCTTCGTCATCGCCCGCAACTCCACCTTCACATACAAGGGCAAGGCTGTCGATGTCCGACAGGTGGCTCGTGAGCTTGGCGTCCGTTACGTCCTCGAAGGAAGTGTCAGGGCGTCTGGCAAACGTATCCGCATCACCGGGCAGCTAATCGACGCCGAAACGGGCAAGCACATCTGGGCCGAACGATACGACCGCCAGCTTGAGGATATCTTCACTGTTCAGGATGAGATTACGGAAAACGTGGTCGCCACCATCGAGCCACACCTCTATGCCGAAGAAGGCTTGAGATCCTCTCAACAGTCTCCTGAGAGTATTGCCACCTGGGGCCTCGTTGTCCGAGCCATCACACTGATCAATCGGGTTGAGCGGCAGGCTAACCAAGAGGCACAAGCTCTTCTTGAACTCGCCATCAGTAAAGAACCCTCTTATGCCCGAGCCTATGCATTTCTCGCTTGGGCCAAGTGGTGGCAGGTCTTCAGTCAGTGGTTTTCTGAAAAGAATTCTGGCCTTGACGGTCTCTACAGAGAAACCGAGGATCTGGCCGAACGTGCCTTAGCCCTTGATTCCGATGAGCCTTGGGCACGCATGACGTTTGGGCTTACGCTAAGTGGCGCTGGTCACCATGATAGGGCTTTGGAGCAGTTCCGCACCGCGCTTGATGCTCACCCGAACTGGGCTTTGGGTCACACGATGCACGGGGTGGCGCTCCTTCGAGCCGGATATTTCGAAGATGCAATTTCGGAAACAGGTCACGCGCTCCGCATGAGCCCGGTGGACCCCTTCGCAGGTCTCTACACTGTATTCCATGGGCTGGCGCTGCTTGCTGCCCGGAGATTCCCTGAGGCTCTTGTTTATCTCCGTAAATCCATTAAGGGGCTCCCTGATCTTGTGAGCCATTATAACCCTCTGATCAGTTGTTGTGGCCACCTGGGTCTAATGGATGAGGCGCAAATGTACTTGCAGAAGCGGAACAGCATCACTGGCCGTCCGTATCGCGTGAGTGTTGTGCGTCAAGGCATGAGCCGGTTTGCCCATGGTGAAGTGTTCGTGGAAGGCTTAGTCAAGGCCGGGGTTCCCGAGTGAGTTGCTCCGAATAGGCGATTGAGGTTTGCAGCCCGACCGTGCTGGGCTTGCTGATGACTCGCAACGCAGTTTAGGAAATCCACAGAGCGTCCTGCGTTATGCGGCCATCCACCAAGGAGACTTGGCCATGTCGGACCTTTTCACCCTGCACCATGTCTCGCTCTATGTGCGGGATGTCGATGCAAGTGCCACTTTCTACGCCACTGTCCTTGGGCTTGAGGAAATCCCCAACAGGGTCGGCAAGAGCCATATCCGCTGGTTTACCGTCGACGGCTTTCGGACCTTCCACCTGATCGGCGGCGACTCAGAACCAGAGCGACCGCGCCAATTCTCTACGCACGTGGCACTCGCCACCAGAGACTTCGCTGCGGCGCTGGCTCGCTTGGAGCAGCACGGGGTGACGTATGTCAGCCTTGCCCGTCAGCCGAGGGATATCACCATCCGGCCAGACGGCGTTCGTCAGGTCTACTTCCAGGACCCTGACGGACACTGGATCGAAATCAACGATGCCAACGCCGAACCCTGAGCAGCGAACAAATCGCTGCGACCGGCGCTCCGAAACTCGTCAACAGTCTGGCCACTGGCATTGATGGGCTCTCCTCAATCACCAGCGGTCCTGCCCTCGATCAAGCGATTCAAGAAATCATCAGGTCCAGGGGTCATGCTTGAGATCTCCTTCAAACCGTTTTCAACAATCTCGTAGTCGATAAGATCGCGACTGAATTCGATGATGATCTTCTGTTCGATAAAAGAGCGACCCAAACTGGCCATGGCGGCAGCCCTAATCGGGCTTGAGATAGAACCAGAATTTGCGCAACAATCTGTCCCGTTTCTCCTGGATGACAGAGCTTGAGCGGCGTATAATTCGGTCATAGCCAAGGTGGAGCGAAGCCATGACGATGACCGCTCACAGGCACAACTACCCTGCCCATGAGAGCGCCTCATCCGCTCGGCGTGCCCGTAACCGGCGTCGGCGACAGCACCTGAGGCATCCCAGCCCATGACACGGGAGCAGCGGGTTGCCCTGGTTGAGGAGGCTCGCGCCGCCCGCGGTACTGCGTAGCAGGCCGCAGAGGCTGCGGATGCTCTGATGTTGACCGCGCCACCTGACCAGCAGTGGGCCTATGGGAATGGCTGGGGGTAGGTCGCGGCGAGCTATAGCGCTGTAGCCTGTCTGATCCGATTGGGGGCTTCACGCCACGCCGCGTTGCGCCGCTTAGCCAACGACCGGTCCTGGTCAAGTTCAAAGGCAATCGGGTCGAGAAAGGCGGCGAGATCAGCAATCCGTTCATTCAAACCGTTTGGCTCCTGCATCCTTCAATACCCAACTCTGTTTGATGAAAGCCATGGCAAAGTGGAGGTTAGCCAAAGCGGGCGGCTCAGGTTTTCGCTGATGGTGGATGCCTCCGGGATGGCGGCACGTTGGCTGTACCAGAGCTACGGCTTTCCGACCTTACCCAGTGCCCCTCATGCCACTCCCACCGAATGCGGCCTTGTCCAGTGTCGGTGACACAGCAAATACCAGCATTGGAACCAGTTTCGATCATCGCGTACTCCCTCGCCACGACCAGACACGGCTGATCGGCAGCTTGATCCGCTTCGTTGGGGGCGCTTTCATGACGCAACCCCATAACGAGGGTGAGGTATGTAAGTTCCGCGAACTCAGGAATCGAATACTGGACCGGAATCGATTGGCTCGACTGGCCGAGAAGGTCGGGGCCGACCTTGAGCTATGCGACCTTCTCGATAGGATCGCACTCGACTGCCCGAGGAAATCCCGCCCGTGGGAGGGGCCTGCTGGTCAGTACGATCCCCAATGCAAGGCGCAGTTCACCGACCTTGAAGCTACCAGCCGCCCTCCCCCGATGCGGAAGATGACGGTGATCCAGGGGGCAAACGATAGGTGAACACGGGAGCGGCATGATCAAGGTGGGCGGGCGAGCTAATAGCCTGGGACCAATCGCTGCTCGATCAGAGGGGCATCCATCTGAAATCGCAGACCGGCCCGGCCGTACCGAACCTCGACCTTGCCATTACATTGCATGGGCAGAACCCGCTGAAGCAGAGTCGAGCCAAACCCACAATGCTGCGGCTCGCTCACTGGAGGCCCGCCGTGCTCTCGCCATTCCAGATGGAGCTTTCGGACGCCCTCGACCGCAACGACATCCCACCGGATTTCGACATAGCCATCAGGAGCAGATAGAGCCCCGTACTGAATGGCGTTCGTGGTCAGTTCGTGGAGCGCCATGCCGACCGGCACGGCCAGATCCGCCGATAGCTCAACAGGCGGACCAAACAGCATGAAGCGGGGCACTCGGCTTTCAGCAAACGGCTTGAGTTCGTTGAGAACGATCTCCCTCAGCGGCGCGGTTTGCCAGTAGTCCTCGGTCAACAGGTTGTGGGTCTTCGCCAGGGACGAGATGCGTTTGGAGAACGAGCGATAGAACTCGTCGAAGCTGCCAGTAGACCGGCCTGTGGCTCCGACGAGGGCCTGAACCGTCGCCAGGGTGTTCTTCACCCGATGGTGAAGCTCGCGGACCAGCAAAGACTGGCGCTGCTCGACCTTGTGGCTCGCCTCCAATCGCTCATCCCGCTCGGCAATGGCACGGCGCAACTCGAACTGTGACATCACCTGTCGCGCGAGCATGGTGAGGGTGGATGCCTGCTCCTCTGTGAGGTCACGCGGTACATGATCGAGCACACACAGGGCTCCCAAGGGAACCCCATCGGGGGCTCTCAGCACCGCCCCGGCATAGGAGCGCAGGCGCGGCTCCGCTGTCGCAAGAGGGTTGCTAGCAAACCGATGGTCCTCGATCAGGTCCGGAACCACGGTTAGCCCAGGCTCAAGCATGGCGCTGAGGCAAATCGAGCGGTCGAGCGGCGTCTCGCGCAGCCCAAGCCCCACTTCGGCCTTGAACCATTGCCTGCGCTCGTCGATGAGGCTGATGAGTGCAATGGGGGTCTGACAGCACTGAGCGGCAAGCTGTACCAGATCGTCGAATGCGGGCTCTGGCGGCGTGTCGAGAACCCGGTAGCTGCGCAACGTTGCGAGCCGGTCGCGCTCTGTCCAGGTGGGATGCCGTTGATCGTTCAACACGAGCCCGTCCGCTGGGATCACTCGTGAGAACGTGCTTGATTCGGGTAGGTTCAAGTGAAGTGGCTGATGTCCCCAAGCAATTTAGACGTCGCCGACCAGAAGCTGCTGGCAGGCTCGAACCAGGACGGCAAATGGGACCGGCTTTTCGATCCAAGTCACATGATGAAACTCTGACAGAAGCTGGCGGTCCTCATGATGCCCCGAATAGATCAGGAACGGCACTTCACGGCGGCTAAGCTCCAGAGCAACCTCGCGGCAGGGGCCATCCTTCAGCGCCGCGTCCAGAATGGCTGTGTCGGGCGTCTCGGTCTGGAGCCAGTCCAGGGCAGCGGCACAGGTGGTAAAGGGGCCAGCCACTTCATAGCCCGCATCCTGCAAATCATCCTGGAGAGTGAGCGCGATCAGGGCTTCGTCCTCCAAGACGAGGACAAGCGGTCTGCCGTTGGCCTGCTTGGTCATCCGATCAGCCTTCGCCCATCCAGCTTGAATCTATCCTGAACAGGCGTGCTTGACGATTCCTTGTGTTAAGTTAGCCGCCCTCCCCAAACCTCCCGCCGACGATGCGGAAGCTCACCATCCTCCAGGGAGGAAGGGCTGAGCACCAAGGTACAGTCCACTGGACCTTCCCCTCGCGCTACGATGCGGAGGCTTACAATCATCCAGAACGGAAGGCGGGACGACCGAGATCCTGAGCCGGACCACTGACCCGTAACCGTCCGCGCCCGAGTGCGCCGTTCAGGAGCATTTCATAGCGCTGGTGCGTTACCCGCTTCGGCAATCATTGGTGGAAGGAACTGCATCGTGACGACGTTTGCCACAAAGATGAGAGGATGGCTGCCGACAGGCTTGGCTGCGCTGGTCCTCGGCGGAGCCACGCTCGCGACGGTCGTTCCGGCCCAGGCGCAGTACTACGGTCCTGGCTATCGCTACGGCCCGCCTGTGGAGCGCCGAATCGTGAGACCCTACTATGGCAGGCCCTACTATAGGAGGCCGTACTATGGCCGACCCTACTACGGTCGGCGATACTACGCGCCGGGGTGCCGGGTGGTGGTCACGCGGCGCATTAATCGCTTCGGGGAACCGGTGGTCATCAGACGGCGCATCTGTGGCTAATCGGCTGCTCGGGTTACGAGCCCCGTCAACCGTGCCATCACTGAGGCCGTTCCATTATCCTGGTCAGGATGATTCTGTCGCAGCCGCTGGGACTGCCGCCTGAGACACCATGGAACCTTCCCCTGTCCTTCGGCGATGACAGCGATTCCATTGTTCTTGCGGCTGAGGGATCAGCCATGCCCTTAGCGGGCGCTCCAGTTTCGGCGAAGCTGTTTACATAGGTTCAGAAAAGTGGGAATCTGCCCGCCGCGATGGTGGTGGCCTGAATGCTGTGCGGTGAGGTTTCGAGGCGAGGTGTCCCATGACGCACAGATTTCAGGTTGGACAGACGGTCCTCCCAGCCCATCCCAGGCGAGCAAATCCTGATACCTACGTGATTGTCCAAGCACTGCCTGACACATCGCACGGACCTCAGTACCGGATCAGGGCGCTATCGAGCGCAGCCGAGTGCGTCGTTGATGAGACGCAAATTAAGAAGGTGCGAGCAGAGCCACGGCATCCCGCAAAGGTCACGCGCGAAAATAAGAGCGAGTCTATGTCTCATCTCGTCTGGTGTTAGCGGTCTTCGGTCGCGAGGTGATTGATAGCTTGCCTACTGACCGCGCGTGACACCAGCAAATCCTGCTGACGCAATGATGCCTTGACCCTGCGACCACCCAATGCCGCGTCTGATCGCACGATGTTACAGGCGAAGAGATCTGGCCCGATCACAGAGGCCGACTGCCGACGATCTGTGGCTGGTCGAATACGACTGGTTCGAGCGCCGTACCATCATTCCGCATCGCGTGCTCGGCAAAGCAGGAGATGCCAGAGGGAAGAATGGTCTCGTGCCTCGCCACATCAATGAAGATGTGCTTCGAGTTTTCCGGTTTGATATCAAACCAGTTGGGATCATCGAAAGTACCGGCGTACACACCGCAGACAGTCGCTCAACATCGACCTGGGACGGTGCGGAGACGGTCTCTACTTCGGGTATCCGCTCGGTCTCAGATTCCGTGTGGACATCCAGTTTCCCCAGATGCGGCTCGTCTGCCTCTCGCACGGAGCCTTCGGGCGCTTCTACCGATATCGGAGCGGACGCGGGCTCCCTCTCCACGTCCTGTTCTGTGGGGGCCAGTACCTCGATCCGGCCAGGGAAGTCATTCCGGCACTCATACTGGACGTAATCGTGGAAATTGGACCTGATCCGGTGCGGTTGGTCGAGAAGGATCTCATTCCGGACTTCGAGCACGAAGAAGCGCCCTGCCTGAGTGGTCACATCCACCCGCCTAACCACTCCTTCGGAAAAGCTCTTCCATGAACCGGATGGATGGAAGTGGACGCGAACCTCGTCGCCAATGGCAAGCCTCGTTGTCTTTGCCTCAGACATTCGGAGTCGGCACTCCTCTCCTCGGCAGGCGCTGCGAGGCCCACATGGCTGCCTGGGTGCGATTGGAGGCACCGACCTTGCGCAGAATGGCCTTGACGTGGACCTTGATGGTGGCTTCGGTGATGTCCAGGTCACGGGCAATGATCTTGTTGGACGAACCGTGCATCAGGCAACCCAGGATTTGGGCTTCTCGCACGGAGAGGTTGCACTCCCTTAGATTAGAAATCTTCGGCTCGGCCACCGCGTTATTCTGGAATGGCTGCTCTGGGCTCTGGATCATCCCACTCAATAGCAAGTGCATGATCGCCGAGGGTACAACAGTCTCTCCGAGCATGACCAATTCAAGGGATTTGATCAGAATCTCAGGGGCGCTTGCTCCTTCACAGAAGCCATCCACTCCCGCCTCATGTCCGATCCGCACAAAGCCGAGATCGAACTGATTCGTCAGAACAACAACCCGAACCTCTGGCGATTGTTGTTTTGCTGCCCTGACCGCCTCAAGCATGCGGCTGGTGTCGTGGTTCGCTTCGATGATGACGAGTGCAGCCTCCGGAGCAGCATCTTGGATCATTCGCGAATTTGTAGCAGCATCTGCCTCAGCAACCACGAACACCGATCCTCGCAGGATTTGCTGAAGCCCAGAGCGCAGAAGGGAGCTTTGGCAGATCAGAGCCGTTGCGACCGTTGTCTCAAGACCGCATGCCTGATCTTTGGTCTGAAGTGTCGGCTTTGGTACAAGCTTGATCGTGTGGACAGTCATTTATGCCACCTGCTTAGCTTTTGATGTAAAGAAATAAAGTGCACAGGCAACGAGAATCGCGTCTGTCAAAAACCCGACACACATGCCTACCAGATAATCGAAGGCTCTACCGCCACTATGCTACTATCATAAGCCTCACAGATAACCTAAGTTAATATCTAAATTCTGCTCAACGTCTCTGGATAGTTCCTTGGCATCCGTCGATATGCGCTGTCGGTAATACTATGGGCTCTGACGGAACCTTAGAGCACGCCCCATTGATGCCGGTACGGCTCATGCCATGATCGCGGCCACGGCAGGCAACCCACTCGTGCCGCTGGTGCGGATGACGGCAACAGAGCCCTCCCGTTCGGAATGATTGCTATGTCTTCCAGATGCCCGACCCGGAGACGTGGAACGTCAATTCAGCAGACACCTACTCTACCTGAGCCACCGATCATTTCTGCCGCGACTTAACCAAGAGAGCAGCATTTCAAATGGCGTTGAGGCTCCGCTGAATAACCCCAATGAGCCAGTAGCCTTCACCTGTGCGTGATGAACTTATGGTTATTCTCCCACATTACAGTCATAGATCCGTAGGAGCGATGTAGCCGTATCTTGGCAAAAATTCCGCCACGGGATCATCGAGCCAACCGGCTGATCGCTGCGCTGGAACCAGCAGATTTTGCCGTGCTGGAACCGCATCTTGAGATTGTTGACCTACCGAAGGGCGCAGTGCTCTACGAGGCTGGCGACAGCATTCGCTACACCTACTTCCCGCACAATGCCATCGTGTCCCTTGTCGAAGTCATGGAAGATGGGCGTGTGGCCGAAGTGGCGCTGTTCGGGCGTGAGGGGATGTTCGGTCTCTTGAGCGCCTTTATCAGCGGTGAAGCCCTCGGACGCTCTGTGGTGCTGGTCTCGGGCACCGCCTCGCGGATTCCGATCAAGCAAATGCGCGGGGTTCTCGTGTTGCGCTCTCGGCTGCGACGGATGGTGGCCGCTTTCAATGAGGCACTGCTCGCCCAAACATTTCACACCATGGCCTGCAATACCCTTCACCCGGTCGAGGCCCGGTGCTGCCGCTGGCTTCTCAGCATCCATGACCGGATGGATCAGGACACCCTGCCCCTGACCCATGAAACACTGGCCGAGAGGCTTGGGGTCCAACGCTCCACGGTCAGCACCGTTTTGCGCACCCTTCAGACCACTGGCCTGATTGAACAACGCCGAGGCGGCATCGTCGTGGCCGACCGCGCTGCCCTCGAACAGGCGACCTGTGAGTGCTACCACAAGATCCGCATCCGCGTTGAGAAGGCGCTGCCCGGCACCTATGCCCCATCCGGATTGGGATGGGCTGGCTATAACTACATCCGACCTCGGCGCTGAGGTTGCGCTGAAACAGTTCCCTACCTCACATCTCCCGTCGATCTTGCGGAAGCTTACGGTCCTTCAGGATGGCAAGGAGTAGGGGGCAGCCCAGCCTCCTGTTCTCCCAAGGTCGTTCAAGTCCTTAAATGTAGAGCGTCACCTGGATCTTCACCGATGGTGCGCAGTCTCGTAGTCGTCCCGGTGTAAGGGATAGCCTCAGACATCCTGCCGCTGTCAGATGACCTTGCCCACCTAATAGCTTCGACGTACCGCTCTGCTCATTCCAATAACCAAGAACAGATCGGCTCGTCAGTTTCGGAGTAGGTGCGCCGCTCGGTGGATTCACTCCAACGACCGGTCTCGAAAAGCACAACTCATGCGTGATTTGACCGAAAAGCAATTTGTGGCTGCGATGGAGCGGAACGGGTTCATAAAGGATGAGAGGCTGCTCAATGGCTTTCGCCATCCTGATCTGCCAGAGGCGGTGTTTATGACAGTGACCATTCAGGCCAATGGCTATCGGGGAGCTTTGAAGGCCGTTCTTGAATCCCTCAAGCAGAAGCAAGCCGAGGGGAAGCGGGGTAGGAGAGTTCAGAGACGGCTGCCGCTACGACCATCTCCTCGGGGAGAGCCGTTCTATTGTCGGGCTTTAACTGCTACTCTGCTCGCTCGTGCTGAATGGGGTGCCTTCGATGTCGCACCAGATAACGGGCATTGAGGGGTTCAACAATGTCGCCCTGCTGGTCCGTGCCTTCCAGCTATCCAGGATGCTACAAGTAGCCACTTCATTGGATCTGGCAGGCCGGGTTGCAGATGGTCCGCAGCCGGTGACGCAGCTTGCCTCCGACTGCGGAGCAAACCCAGATATGCTCCTGCGTCTGTGCCGAGCCCTGGCGGCATTCGGCATCTTCCGGGTCATGCCAGATGGACAGGTGAGCCAAACCTCCCACTCGGCTTGGCTCCGTAAGGACGCCGAGCCGACGCTCTATTATGCTGCGCGGTACTGGACGACGCGCGGCAACTGGCAAGCCTGGGCCAACTTGGAGTATGCCGTCAGAACCGGAGAGTCGCCGTTTCGAGAAACCTTTGGGGTCGCCAATTTCGAGTACCTTGCGGCGCATCCTTACGAGGCCAGCCTGTTCGATCTGTTCATGCAGCACAGCCCCGATGATCGGCATGCTGCCGTGGTTGAGGCATACGATTTCTCAAATGCCCGGCTGGTGGTGGATGTCGGCGGCGGTACTGGCGCATTACTCACCGCTATCCTGATCGCGCATCCGGACATGAAAGGGCTATTGTTCGACCAGGAGGCTGTCGTCGCGGCTGCTCCAGAGATGCTGCGGGGGTTTGGCCTGTCCGAGCGCTGCCGGATCGAGGCAGGCAGCTTCTTCGAGGCTCTCCCGAAAGGCGGCGACATTTACACTCTGTCCCAGATCCTGCACGACTGGAATGATGAGCGCTGTCTAACCATCCTCTCGAATTGCCGAGAGGCTATGGGGCAAGATGCTCGCCTTCTCGTCATCGAGCGCGTGCTGGATGAGGAGCCCGGCCAGACGAATCCCATGAGTTATCTGGCGGATATTCATATGATGGTGAACTTCGACGGTGGAAGGGAACGCACCGAAACAGAGTTCGCAGGATTATTCACTCGATCTGGGTTCAGTGCACCCCATGTCCTGCAAACAAGGTCACCATTTTACATTATCGAGGCGAGGCCCGTGTAAACAGAAGCCCTCCGGGACAGGCTGTAGGCTCAAGCCGTAGTGACGTTCCTGACCAATGAACGTTTGATAGTAGCCCTTGAAAAGAGGCGCTGGACCATCTGGATTCTATGATGCACGATTCCAAATGGCCCTGCGCGGAGAGCGCTCATGGCGGGCAAGCAAGGACGGGTTGAGCGGCGGCTCGCGGCGATCTTCGCGGCTGACGTAGCAGGCTACTCGCGCCTGATGGCGCAGGATGAGGTCCGGACGCTCCGCACCCTGACCGCTCATCGCGAGATCATGGACCGGCTTATTGCCGAGCATGGAGGACGGATCGCCAACACCGCTGGTGATAGTGTTCTCGCCGACTTTCCCAGCGCCGTCGATGCAGTCAAGTGTGCTGTTGCCGTGCAGGAGGCACTCGCGCAAGCAAACCAGGAGATCCCCGAGGACCATTGCCTCCAATTCCGGATCGGGATTCACGTTGGCGACGTGATGGTGCGGGATGGCGACCTGTTGGGCGACGGGGTAAACATCGCCGCGCGACTGGAGAGCCTCGCAGAGCCTGGAAGCGTGTATATCTCCGCAGAAACTCACATGTATGCTCATCGGACTCTTACCCTCGGCTTCCATGATCTTGGACCGCAAAAGATCAAAAATATGGAGAAGCCGGTACACGTGTTCCGCGTCGCGGCCCCAGTACTGCCAGCCACTGGCTCGACGAGGCCAACCGAGCCAGCACAACCGCCTCCCCTGCCTGACAAGCCGTCGATTGCCGTGCTGCCGTTCACGAACATGAGTGGCGATCCCGAGGACTACTTTTCCGATGGAGTCGTGGAGGAGATCATCTCGGCTCTGTCGCGCTTTCGCTCCCTCTTCGTCATCGCTCACAACTCGACCTTCACCTACAAGGGCAAGGCCGTGGACGTGCGCCAAGTGAGCCGCGAGCTTGGTGTGAGATATGTTCTGGAGGGCAGTGTCCGCAAAGCAGGGAACCGGCTCCGCATCATCGCCCAGTTGATTGATGCCTCGACGGGCAATCACATTTGGTCCGAACGGTATGACGGAGACCTCGACGACATCTTTGACCTTCAGGACCGGGTGACGGAGGCGATTGTCGGGGCCATTGAGCCGACGATCACGCTCAGCGAGATCGAAAGGGCCAAGCGCAAGCGCCCCGACAGCCTCGATGCCTATGATTGCGTGATGCGGGCACTGCCCACTATTTGGTCACACGATGCAGAAGCCATAGCGGAGGGGCTTCGGCTGGCTGAGCATGCAATCGCCCTCGATCCCACCTATGCCCTGCCGAAGGCACTCGCGGCATGGTGCTATGCCCAGGGTGTCACCTACATGCGGACCCCCTGCCCTGCCGAAGACCGGGCGAAAGCAATCAAGCTGGCGCAAGAGGCGGCTTCTCTCGACAGCAATGATCCTCTGGTGCTGACAGTGCTGAGTGGTGCGTATGTCCTCGGAGGGAAGTTCGACCTCGGGCTCGCTACCATCGAGAAGGCGCTCGCCTTGGACCCAAACTCGGCCTGGGCGTGGCTTCGCAGCGGCTGGGCGAATTTCTATACCAGCCATCCCGACAAGGCCATTGAGCATTTCCAGCGATCCATGCGCCTCAGTCCGCTCGACCCGATGCACTTCAACGCCCTGGTCGGAATCGGAGCCGCGCATTTTGGCAAATGCCAGTATGACGAGGCGGCAGGCTGGATCGAACAGGCTCTTCGCGAGAAGCCGAGCGCCACCTGGGTTTACCGGCTTCTGACGACCACGTACGCCAATGCTGGGCGCTTGGAGGAGGCCAAGCAGTCTGCGGCCAAGCTTCTTGAGGCATTTCCCGGCCTGACGGTTTCGAAAGCTATGGATGCAGCCCCCGGTCAGCCGGATACAATTGTCCGTTATGCTCACGGCTTGCGAGAGGCGGGCCTACCTGAGTAATGGCGAGGTCGTGGGCTGTAACCGATCAGCGATGTGAGCATCACAGGGGCTTTCCCTCACCCGGAAACCAGCATCGCCGCGTCTCTTGCAGGTCGCTACAGGCAGCCTCGAAAATAGGTGCGGCGAGTACCGCCTCCATATGAAGCGTTGTCTCACCTATGTTGCGGAATCCGTGCGGGTGGCCTGCCGGAACGATCACCGATTGCCCGACTGTCACCGGCGCATGTTCGTCGCCGACCCAGACCTCGGCGCGGCCCTCAAGTACAGTCAGGATCTCTTCCACGGCATGCAGATGGGTGGGTGCGCCGCAGCCAGGATCACACCATTGCTCAAAGACGCATAGCTGGGCTGCCCCAGCCATGGCCGAGACTCGCATGCGCGTCGTCACACCGGGTCGCCATTGCTCCCGCTCCTGTCCTGCATGATCGACGATGTGCATTATAGCCTCGCGTGCTGACGGTGTGACTGGAGTGATTGCCCCCACTCCCACCGTCGAAGGCGTATCGGGCGGGGCTATTACACAGCCGTCCAATAGAGCGCTAAGCACGCTGGATCGGTGCTTAAGCGACTGCTCCTGATCTGGATCTGTAACAGTCAGAGCACCTTGGTCGAGCTTAGTTGCCTGCGAGTTTAAGATCAGCGAGCGAGCCCGCATAGAAGCTTACGTTGTGGAAGGCGTTTCGGGCAATCTCCTCGGCTGCCGCCTTGGCCTGGGCTGCATCCTTCCCGAACACGATGATGCGCGTGTTGTGGTCCTCCATGGGCAAGCGCCCGTCGTCCTTTGCCTTGACGACCTCTTCTTTGGGCAGGTGCCGAGCACTGGCAATCGTTCCGGCTCTGAACTCGTCGGCTGATCGCACATCAAAGAACACGGCGGTCTTGTCGCCTTCCCGCACATACCGGATACCGTCAGGTTCAATCTGCATCGCGCCCACCAGCGCCCGCCAGACGGGTGCCCCAAGCTGATACCGGCGCACATTCGTGTAACCTGCCCCACTCAGTTCCTCGGCCAGCCGCTTGCTTTTCCCGCAGAACGGGCCGTTGCAGTACAGGACGATGGACGCATCCTTCTTCTCGCCTAGGACGCGCCCGATCTCGGCAATATCGGAAACGTAGAGCGACATGGGTACCCCAGCCTTCTGAGCGACGTTGTGGGCACCGGGGATATGGCTGATCGCGAACTCCAGATGCGGACGCGCGTCAAAGACCGCTGCACTTCCGTCTGCCAAGATCTGGCGCAACTCGTCGGTCGAAACCTCGGTTGTTTTCTCTTTGGGTTGGACCAGCGTCGCCTTCATAATGTCTGGGGCGTTCTGTCCCTGAACGCTCCCGGCGAGGAGAGCCATCGCAATAAGGGCAAGAGATCCGACCAGCACGGGCCGGAATGGAATGGCGATGTGAGTCATAGGCAGCCTCCAACGGGTTCGAGCGAACGCCTGCTACAGAGCGGAGCCTGATGATGGTGCCAAGCTCGACCTGACGCTAAGCGTGACGATGGCCCTAAAAGGCGGGTCGAGATGCTGCCGCCCCGTTGGTGTCGGCTATTCAGCCTTGGGACGCGTGGCAGGCAATACACAGGTTTTGCCAGATACTATACGCTTCAACGGCACCGGGAGTAAGCTCCAGTCGCCAAGTTACAAACACCGACTAAGCTGTTCCTTTCTGATGTCAGGTGGCACTAATGCTGGCTGACTTTTCCTTGATCGTTCGCGCCTTTCTGATGTTTAAAGCCAAGCTTGGCTTCCGGATCTCGCCGATCTCAGATCCAGGCTGGACACCTTACCCAGGCACAAGCAGAATCGGATCTGGAACTGCACCGGGGGTCCGATGGGTCCGCAGGAGCATAAAGTAGAGCGGCGACCGACGCCGTAAGATTCCTACACCCTATATCCCAGTCCGGGAGCCGAGCTATGCTGGTGGAGACCCATTACGCCAAGAGTGGCGATCTCCGGATCGCCTATCAGGTGGTCGGCAAGGGGCCACTCGATCTGGTCTTTGTCCCTGGCTTCATCTCCAACCTCGACCATTACTGGGATGAGCCAACCGTGGCGCACTTCCTCGCCCGCCTCGGTTCGTTCAGCCGCCTCATCTTGTTCGACAAGCGCGGGACCGGCCTCTCGGATCGCCTTGGCACCTTGCCGACATTGGAAGAACGGATGGACGATGTTCGGGCCGTGATGGACGCGGTGGCGAGTGAGCGTGCCGCCCTCTTCGGCATGTCCGAAGGCGGCGCGATGAGCATGCTCTTCGCCGCCACTTATCCTGAACGAACCCAGGCCCTGATCTTGTACGGGACCTACGCCCATTTCCATACTTGGGTGCTGCCACCAGAACGGTTTGAACCATTCGTGGAGATGGTCGAGCCGTCATGGGGCAAGGGCATCAGTCTGAGCGCCTTCGCGCCAAGTAAAGCCACAGATGAGCGGTTCAAACAGTGGTGGGGGCGCTTTGAGCGGCTGAGTGCCAGTCCCACAGCCGCCATCACGCTGATGCGGATGAACAGCCAGATTGACGTTCGACATATCCTCCCCGCGATCCGTGTTCCGACCCTGATTCTGCATCGCGCAGGAGATACACGGGTCAACGTAGAGGGCGGGCGTTATCTCGCCGCCAACATACCGGGAGCCAAATACGTGGAGTTCCCGGGATCGGATCACTTCCTGTGGGCCGGTAACGCGGACGCAGTGGCTGATGAGATCGAGGAATTCCTCACTGGCACGCACAGCGAGATTGAGCCCGACCGCGTGCTCGCCACTGTGCTGTTTACAGACCTCGTGGGCTCTACCACGCGGGCGGAAGAGATGGGTGACCGACGCTGGCGTTTTCTTCTCGACGAGCATGATCAGATCGTTCGGCGCGAGATCGACCGCTTCAGAGGACGTGAGATCAAGACCCTTGGAGATGGCTTTCTGGCGACCTTCGATGGTCCGGCCCGAGCCGTCCGGTGCGCCAGCGCGATTATAGAAGCCCTACGCGTATTGGGTCTGGAGGTCCGCTGCGGGGTCCATACAGGCGAGATCGAGATGAAGGGTGAGGACATCGGCGGCATCGCCGTTCACATGGCAGCCCGCATCGCTGCGCTGGCAGAGGGCGGTCAGGTGCTGGTGTCGCGAACGGTGCGCGATCTGGTGGCCGGGTCCAGACTGCGGCTGGAGGAGCGGGGCACTTATTCCCTCAAGGGCTTGAGTGAGAGTATGCCCTTGTTCGCTGCTGTGACCGAGCGGAGGACCTGACCCAGTTGCCTCGAACTCTCCCTCAACCGTCCACACCTGCTTAAAACACTCGGCTAAGCTTGGCTGCCGGATTTCGCCGATCCCAGATGCAAGCTGGACACCCAGTCCAACCGGCAGCACAATTGATCGGGAACGGCACCGGGGGTCCGATGGGTCCACAGGAGCACAAGCTCGAACGACGGCTGGCAGCTATCTTCGCAGCGGACGTAGCAGGCTATTCGCGCCTGATGGAACAGGATGAGGTCGGAACCCTTCGAGCCCTGACCGGCCATCGAGAGATCATGGATCGGCTCATTTCAGAGCATGGAGGCAAGATCGCCAATACGGCTGGCGACAGTGTGCTCGCCGAACTCCCCAGCGCCGTCGATGCTGTCCAATGCGCCGTGGCCGTGCAGGAGGCCCTTACCCAGGCAGACCCCGACATTCCGGATCGGAATCCATGTTGGTGATGTGATGGTAAGGGGTGGCGATCTCTTAGGGGACGGCGTGAACATTGCGGCCCGGCTCGAAAGTCTCGCCGAACCAGGAGGGATATGCCTGTCAGCGGCGGCGCACGAGTATGTGCGGAAGGCAATATCCTTATCATTCGAGGATCTTGGGCCACAACAGGTCAATCGGCCCAAAGTTGTGTCTATCCGATCCTTGTCCGCCGTCCTTCGAGGGTCCAACCTCTTGGCCGGTAAATAGGTCGATCACCCTCATGCAGCATCCGAATGAACACACCATCGGCTGGGTTTTGGCACAGGCAGCCCGGCTGCACCGTTTCTATCTCAATGAGAAGATGGTCGAGATGGGCCTGTTTGCCGGGCAGGAGCAGGTACTTCAGGTACTCGCCAATCAAGGCGCAATAACGATAGGAGATCTTGCGACTATTCTACGGGTTCGTCCCCCCACCGCCTCCAAAGCCGTGACTAGATTGGCAGTGCTGGGGTTTGTCGAGCGGCAGTCCAACGATGGGGATAGACGCGCAGTCCGAGTCAGGCTGACCCGGAAAGGCGAAACCGCTGCTGCTCGTATCCAGGCATTATGGGACGATGTTGAGACCGATATGGTTGTCGAATTCGACCCCAAAGAGCGCAAGCGTCTGCGGAAGCTTCTCCTGCGAGCAGCCGCCAACCTTGCCACAGCGCTCGGCGGCGACGAGCAGGATTTTGATATTCCTCTTGATGCGCTGGACGATCATCGAGTTTAGCCACGGCACCCCTTCATGCCCAGCCCTGCCGTTGCAGTGTCCAGCAATTGGACATCATTCATCCCTATTGAGATCGAACGCAAATTCCTCATTCTGACTGACGAGCAGCAAAGCACAGCTACAGAGAGCCATAGGTTGTGGGATAGGATGCTGGCCCGCTCAGACGGAGGGAGGTTCGGATACGTATTGCCGGTATAGGCATGGCTCACAATCAAAGGACCGCGTAGAGGGCTTCTGCCACGATGAGCGGAATGGCCTTTCAGAGATCCCAGAATT